>JAISAH010000062.1 GCA_031266805.1 Gracilibacteraceae bacterium | reverse complement strand
GTCAGAATTGCCAAAGCCGCTGGTGACGCGAACCATCGGCCTGATGCTGCAATGGAGATCTTGATACATCGTCTGGATCCGCGTCATCTCCTCCGTCTCCTCCGAGGATAACGGCTGCTTCGCAAAAGTATCAAAAAGGCCTGGCGCCGGGGTTGGTTCCCCGCGAAATTCCGCCAGCGCGGCTCTGTTTTTTCTGATCAGCGTCAACAGATCCATCGGTTCTTTGACGTCGAACACGGAAAAACCTGAACTGGTAATATTTGACATACGATAATCCGCCTTTCGCAGACCGCTGAATTCAGGCGCTTATATCAAAAACACCGCCTGTCGTCTCGGACTCCTTTACCCTGCCCAGCAGTATATAGGCGTATTGAGTCCGCTCGCCGTTGTCGCCGCCTTGCAGCAACAGGTTTTGCGTAAACAGCGTCCAATCCCGGTTGAATTCTTCCATGGCGGAAACCGCGTAGGAAATCAGCAGATCACGCGCGTTCTCCGTGGCGCCGGGCTGGGCTAAAATAGCCTCGGCTTTCATCGCCATGTAACCGGCGCGGTAGCCTATTTCCTGATCGCTGCTGGAATATCCGGTGTATTGATCCGTAGTCTTAAATTCGTTCAAAAGATGGACGATGCCCAGAATATCCGTCTTGGAATAGCCGCCAGCCGCGGCGTCAGCGCTCTGACCAGAGTCCGCGGAAGGGTTTGCCAAGGCGTAGGTGTTGCGCAGACTGGCGACCATAAAATCACCGACGTCTGATAACCAAGCGTTTTCTGTGCCGGCGATACCGGCGTAATCGCTGTTCGTGGCGGCAAAAGATATAAATTCTTCCGCCAGATCCTTGGTGGCGCTGATAACGCCGCTGCGGATCTTTTCATACTCGCCCTGACCATGGCCGTATTCTTCCAACCGCCCGGTGACGGCGGCGGCGACTTTAGCGGCGTATTCCTCCATCCCGGCGTCAAATATGCCGTCCAAACGAGCCAGCGCGTTTTCTTCCTCCGCGCCGTCATAGTCGTTGATGATTTTCATTTTCGTATAGGCGTAGCGGGCGGCGAACTGATCCATCGCCTGATCTATCTTATTCGGGTCGTCGTAATCGACGGTCAAGGCAAACGTTTTGTTAAAATCATTGGCCACCGCGTCAAAATCCACCACATCCCTGAGATTCATCCGCCACATCTGCAGAATAAAATCTTCTTTGCTGGTAGCGTTAATACCGGTCATTTCATACACTTGATCAGGCGTGGCCACAGCTACTGTGATCTTGATACCGTTACATGTAAAAACCGGCTTTTCCCCAAAAATGTGTTCGCCAAACTCCTCGGCGGATTGATAATAATCTACGCCTTTTTCCTTTGTATATAAGCGGAGCGACTCAGCGCCTCCGTCATTTTCAGAAGTTCTTAGCGGTTGCGGACCGAAATACTCAGCCAAACTCTGATTCATGCGCTGCCTGATCTCAGGCCCTATCAGTTCGGTAATGTTCATATGGCGCTCCTTTCCAAAACAGAGATGTTTTTATAAATTAACCAATTACGCCCTGATATTCATATATTTGCCGGAGTTGATCCGTTCCATCATCCGGTTTAAATCGGCGAGCATTATCTCCAAAGAAGGCTCCGCCACAGGCCGGATATCCTCGCCGGTCTGCAGGAAGCGCAAAAAATAACTCAGCTCCGCGTCGCCTTCCTGGTCTACAGGGATACCGGAGGTAAAACCCATCCTATAATATGAACTCAGGTAGCTTGTCGAGGCGAAACAATTTAACTCTATGGCTTTTTCCCAGCCTTTAAGATGCGTCTGGTTCATATCGCCGGTCGCCAGCAGTTCCTGCGCCGCCGCCTGATAGATCTGCATAACGGCCTGCCGGTCCACCGGCGGGTAATAAGCCATGCGCCGGCTGTAACGTTCGTTAGTCCGGTCTATTTCGTCCATGAGCACGCCGCCAAACGCGGCTGTGACGCGCGCTAGCGCCGAGCGGAGGTTTTCGCTGACGCCTGCTTGCCGCATCACAGTTTCAGCTTTCATCGCCGCCATACCCCAGGTCAGACCGGCCATGGCTTCTCCGGCGCTGCTCGTCTGGTTGGACCTCGCAGCCGTCATTTCCTTCTCTAACTCATCCAAAAACCGGCCCAGATAAACCAGCTCCGTCCGCGTATACAAAGACGCGTCCTCCGTATCGGCCACGCTCGCGCCGCCCGCGGGAGATTGAGCGGCGAAAGCCTGTCGCAGCTGATACGTCATGAAAAAATCGTCGTCCCGCAGCCAGGCGTCGTCTGTGCCGGCAATACCCGCATAATCCTTGTTTTGTTCCGTGAAATCAGTGTACTGACGGGCCAGATCGCGGGCGGCCGCGGCCACGCTGTCTTTTATTTTCCCGGATTCGTCAGCCACACCGTATTTACCCGCGTGCAGCGCAAAATTGTCCGCGATGCCGGCGGCAAAAAAATCCGTTTCCAAGGCAAAAGCGTCTTCCAGCGCCCGCAAATGCGTTTCCAATTCAGCGCCCTCATAACGCGCCGTAAACCGGGCTTTCTCATAGGCATATCTTGAGGCCATTTCGTGCAGACCGTTTTCCAGGCCGCCCAGCCTGATGTGTCCCGGATCAGCGGCCGCGCGTGCCTCACTGAGTACTAGCCTGGCGGCCACGCCCCGCCAGAAATCCTTCGAGTCAAAGCCCAATCCGTTTTCCTCCAGATAGGCCCGATATTGCTCTCTGTCCATCCCCACGCTGCCTGACTCCAGCACGCAGTCCACGGAATAGTTGAGATACAGGCGCTCAAAAGCGTTGGCCGCGTTTGGTTCCGGGGCCGCGGTCGCCTCGATCACGCTGTTTACAGAAAGTCCGGCCGCGCTTCTGATGCCGTAAAACGCGGTCAACTGCGCTGTTATCTGCGACATCTGAGCCGCCGCTTCTTTGGAAAGCGGCGCGACAGAAACCGGCGCGGCGGCGTTAGTCTGCGGTACCGCCGGCGCTTCACCGCCGGAATTGTTTTGCTGTAAATGTTGACTGTATCTGGTCAGAGCTGTTTGGTTGTTGAAGTTGATCGGTGATATTGACATTTTCGCCTCCGGCGCGCCGCGACAGGCGGCGAATCATGATTTCCTCTATAAATTATATCGTCTGTATAAAGGGAAAATTGACATCTTGATTTTTCCTGAAAATCGGCTATAATATAACTGTGGTTATAAATAAGCCGAGAGGATGATCGCCTTGTATATCAAACGGCATATCGAGGAAGTGCTGAAGTCGGCGATAAATGAGAAGGGCGCGCTGTGCGTGACCGGGGCGCGTCAAGTCGGAAAATCGACCGTTCTCAAAACTTTATTCACCGAACACAGGGAATTGACCTTGGACGACGGCAGATTGCTCAGGCTTGCTTTGGAACAGCCGGAAGAATTCTTCGCGCGGTTCGAGCCGCCTGTTTTTGTGGACGAGATCCAATACGCGCCGTCGCTTTTTCCATACGTCAAGACGCATATCGACAAAACGGGGGCCAAAGGCGCGTTCGTGCTGTCCGGTTCTCAGCGCTACGAGATGATGGCCAATATGACCGAAAGTCTGGCCGGGCGGGTCAATTTGATTGATCTTTACGGGCTTTCCATCCGCGAAATTCTCGGCGACGATTTTCGGGAGGAATTTATGCCGACCGGGGAATTCCTGAAAAAACGCCGGCCCAAACCGCTCAAATACAGCGCCGTGTGGGAGAATATCTGGCGCGGATTTTTTCCGGAAATCGTGGAAAGCGGCCCGGATTGGTCCCGGTTTTACTCAAGCTATATCCGGACCTATCTGGACCGTGACGTTTCAAAATTAGGGCAAGTGGGCGACTTGCTGAAGTTC
>JAISAH010000052.1 GCA_031266805.1 Gracilibacteraceae bacterium | reverse complement strand
CCGCCCGGGCGGGCGCCGGCAGGCCCGGTGGTGTTCACGCTGGCCTACCTGCGCCCGCCCAAGGGGCATCGCTTCGTCCTCGAAGCGATGCCCGCCCTGCGACGCCAATACCCAGGTCTCCGCTACCGCGTCGCGGGCGGCGGGACGGAACGCGGCCGCCTGGAAGCTTTGGCGGAGAGGCTCGGGCTGACCGGGTGCGTCGAATTCCTGGGCGAACTGTCCAACGCCGAAGCCCTGCGCCAGCTGGCCCAGGCGGATATCTTCGTCATGCCCAGCTGGGATGAAGCCTTTGGCATCGCCTATCTGGAGGCGATGGCCCTGGGCAAACCGCTCATCGGCACGGAGGGCGAGGGGATCAGCGCTCTCATTGCCGCCGAGCGGACCGGCCTCCTCGTCCCGCCGCGTGACAGCGCAGCCATCGAAAAAGCCGTCCGCGCTTTGCTCGCCGATCCGGCCACGGCCCGCGCCATGGGGGAGCGGGGCTGCACTCTCGTCCGCGCCCGCTTCACCTGGGAGCAAAACGCCCGCGCCACGATAGCGGTTTACGAAAAAGTCCTGCGGCGCGCGGCATGAAGAAACGGCCGGCAAGTTGAACATCCTCAGCATCGCCAAAAACGCCTTTGCCCTCACCGCCGCCAATGTTCTGGCCAAAATCGTCACAGGCGTCGTCGCGGTTTTCCTCACCCGCTATCTGGGGCCGGACGCATACGGCGGTTACAGCATCGCGCTCACTTACGCCGGGACCTTCATCGTTTTCGCCGAACTGGGCCTCAGCCAGCTTATGGTGCAGGAAGGCTCGCGCCGGCCCGCCGCCCTGCCTGAATATCTGGGCAACGCCTTGCTGGTAAAAACGGTCCTGGCCGCCGCCGCCTACGCCCTCATGCTCGTCTGCGCGCGTCCGGCCGGCTACGGCGTCCAGGTGCAAAACCTCATAGTTTTCGCCGGCCTGGGCACGGCGGTCAACGCCGTCTGTCAATCGGTTTACAATTATTACCAGGCGGTGGAGCGGATGGCCGTCGCCGCGTTTTACCAATTGCTGACGGCGATCCTTCTGGCCGGCTTTTCCGCGGCGGTCATCCTGGCTTCTTTGAGCGTCCGGGCCGTGCTTATTTCCCAACTCGCGGTCTATCTGGCCGTCGGTGTTCTGCTGACTTTGGCGCTGCGGGGCCGGATCCGCCCCCAGCCGCGACCGCGCGCTCTGCCGGCCATGATCCGTCAGGCATTGCCGTTTGGCGTCCACCGCATGTTCTATTATCTCTATCTGCAAATGAGCGTCCTGCTTCTCTCTTTCAGCGGCGCGACGACATATGAGGTAGGGATCTACGCGGCGCCATACCGGCTGATCCAGCTCCTGCTCTTTATCCCCAGCACTCTGACCAGCGCCCTCTATCCCGTTCTTTATCAGCAGGGTCTGGGCGACCGGAGCGGGCACAGGCAGACGACGGAAAAAATATGCAAGCTTTTAGTCGGGATCGGTCTGCCCGGCAGTGTGCTGCTTTCCGTCCTCGCCGCCCCTTTCATCCGCTGGCTCTTGGGAGAGCAGTTCATCGCTTCGGCGCCCGTCCTCACTTTGGTCGCCTGGCTTTTAGCCCTGGAATGCCTCAGTTTTTCCCTAGGCGACGTTCTGACGACCACCAACCGGCAAACGCAGCGCATGGCGGTCCAGGGCGCCGGACTTCTGGCCTTGCTGCTTTTTATGCCGCTCGGCTACCGTCTGGCGGGGCTGACCGGCATCGCCGCCGTCGTCCTCGCCGTAGCCGTCCTCATCTTCCTCGGCTATTACGCGCTGGTGCGCCGCAATGTTTATCCCATAAGCATTTGGCGGCAGATGCTCCCCATAGGCGCGGCGGCGCTGGTCACGGCCGGGGCGGCCTGGTGCCTGCGCGGCTGGCACCCGCTGGCGGCCGCCGCGGCCGCCGCCTGTCTGTATCTGGCTTTGCTGGGACTCATCGACTCGGATTTCCGCCGGCTGGGCGCTCTCGTCTTTCGCCGCCGGCGCGCCGGCCTATAAGATCTCTGGAACGTACGCCCGCACCCGTCATTGCGAGGAGCGAAGCGACGAAGCAATCCAGACCGCGTTTACGCTACGAACTGGAACATGGATTCCGGCATAAAGCAGGAATGACGGAGGACACTGGATTGCTTCGCTTCGCTCGCAATGACGGCAGGCTCTGAACTGTAACCATACGCCCGCACCCGCGCACCCGCTGTAGCTGTATGGAGGTTAAAACATGCTGCAGGCAGTCGTCTTGTCCCTGACCGTCGTTTTACTCGCCGCCCTGGCCTGGCGGCGGCCGGACTGGCTGAGCGCCGCTTTGGTCTTAGCCGTCGCCTTGGAGATCTCCATTCTTTTCTATCCCGATCTGGGGCCGGCCGGGCGGCTGATCGGTGAAATTTCCCTGGCAAAACTGACTTGTATCGCTTTGATTTTAGCCGCGATTCCGCGCCTCATCCTCCGCCCCGCCGCGCGGCAAAAACTGCGGGACGCTTTCCGCCAGCCCCTGACCGCCCTGCTGCTCGCCTATATCGGCCTGGGGGTCGTCAGCGTCCTCTGGTCCGCGGACAAGGCCCGCACCATGGCGGAAAGCGCGCGTCTTCTGGTTCTGTTCGCCGCGTTCCTGGCCGTCACCGTTCTCGCGAAAAAAAACACCCTCCTGCTTCCTTTCCGCGCCGCCTTCTGGACGGCTCTGGCTCTGGCCCCGCTCACCTGGTACGAATGGCGTTCCGGCGTGCAGATATGGCAGGCCGAGCATCTGGCCCGGGAAACGGTGCTGCGGATAAACGATACTTTTGTGGATCCGAATATTTTTGCTCGCTATCTGGTTCTGGCCGTGGCGGCCGATTTTCTCCTCTGCGCCCACGCCAAGACCCGCCGGAGCGAAATATTTTATATCGCCGCCCTGCCGGTCCTGCTCCTCCAACTCATTCTCACTTCCTCCCGCGGCGGGGTCGTCACTCTGGTCGTGGTCGCAGCGGCCGCCATCATCCTTTTTCCGGAAAAAAAGGCCCCCCTGTGGACCCTGATCTTTGGCGTCATCGGCAGCGCCGTCATTTTTGCCACCCGCTCGGACATAGTCGCCCGTTTCGCCGCGCTTTTCCAAAATTTGGATGAAACGAACCCTGTGCGCGTCTATCTCTGGCGGGCGGCCGCCGCTATTTTTCGGGATCATCCGGGGCTGGGCACGGGTCTTGGCACCTTCCAAACCGTGTTTTTAAGCGACTACGCATCCTTCCGCACGCTTTCCGACGGCCCTACCCTCTCGCACACCTCGCTTTTGACCATCGCCGCCGAACTTGGCTCCGCCGGCCTTCTCCTCGTCCTCCTCCTCGTCGTCTCCCTGAGCTGGACGGTCTTTCGTCTCTACGCGCTGGGGCACAGCAGTTATCTGGGCATGTTCAACGACTACCGCAACTCCTACTATGTCGGGCTGGGCTGCGTTCTCTGGCTGGGGACGGTCTTTGTCAGCTCGCAGGCGGAGGGGCGCTTGTTCGAGGATCCGATCCTCTGGTTGACCGCCGCGATTCTGGTCGTATTGAAAAACATGGAAACGAGGCATCCGTATACATGACAGCGCCGGCCGCTTCCCCGCCGGAAGTTTCGGTTATTATTCCGGTGCGCGACGAGGAAAAACATATCGACCACTGCCTGAGATCCGTTTTCGGGCAGGATTTTCCGGCGGAGCGGCTGGAAGTGCTGCTGATTGACGGTATGTCCGCCGACGGCACTTTGGAGAGGGCCGCGCGCTGGCAAAACGAGCATCCCAATATCCGTCTGCTGGAAAATCCGGGGCGCACGGCTCCCAGAGCTATGAACATCGGCATCCGGGCGGCGCGGGGCCGGTATATCGTGCGCCTGGACGCCCACAGTTCCTACGCGCCGGACTATATCAGCCAGTGTTTGCTATATTTGGAAAAAACAGGCGCGGACAATGTCGGCGGCGTGATGGAGACCAAAGGGGAAGGCTTTTGGGGGACGACCATCGCCCTGATGCTCTCGTCGCGTTTTGGCGTGGGCGGCGCCTCTTTTCGCGTCGGCGCGGCGGACGGCTATGTCGATACGGTGCCCTTTGGCGCTTTTCGCCGGGAGACCTTTGACCGCTACGGTTTTTTTGACGAAAGACTGACGCGCAATCAGGACTATGAGCTGAATTACCGCATCCGCCGTCAGGGCGGGAAGATATATCTGGCCAACGCCATAAAACTCACATATTACAGCCGTTCGTCCATAGGAGCGATCGCCCGCAACGCTTTTGGCAACGGCAAATGGAATATCATCACCTCGTTCCTCTGCCCGGGAGCGATGAGCCTGCGCCATTACATCCCGCTGGCCTTTGTCCTTTCCTTGCTCGCTCTGCCCCTCGCCGCTCTCATCCGCGGCCCTTTTTTCCTCTGGGCGCTGGCGGCGGAGCTGGCGCTGTATTTTCTCCTAGATTTCGGCTTCGCCTGGGGAGCGTCCCGCCGGGTCCCGCCAGTGGAGAAACCTCCGCGCCCGGCGTATTTTCTGGCGCTGCTCTTTTTATTCCCGTTATTCCACATCTGCTACGGCTGCGGCTCGGCGGCCGGGTTCTTGGAAAAGGAAAACACGAACAAGACATAAGGCAAAACTTGCCTGCAAAAACAGCGGGTTTGACATCGACGATCATTTTGTTGAGGTAAACAACGAATAAAACTAAACCCCATCATGCGCCCGTATCGTCTCTACCAGCGATTCGCCGCCGCGCCTTGCGCTTGTCACACGCATAGTGACGAACGTGACGGCGAACACAAGAGCGATGCTGACGACTGCGCCCGCCCACGGGAAAACAAAATCGAACTGCTCCGCCCGCGAGAAAATCTTATAAATGCAGACGGCGGCCGCCGAGCCAGCCACAAGCCCATAGGCGAACGATTTCGCGGCGTATATCACACATTCCAGATCCAGCATACGCCGCAGTCCGCCCCGCGTCATCCCCGCGCTTCGCAGGACGGCGAACTCGCGGGAGCGGGAGCGCATATTCGCCGAGATAACGCTGACGACGCTGGTCAGGGCGATGAGGGCCAGAAGTCCGACAAAGGCATAAATAAATACCGTTACAAATCGGAATATCGCCATCTGGGAAGCGGTGTGCGCGGCGACGTCAACCGTGTCGATCACGAACGCGTCCGGCAATTCTTCGGTCAGCAATTCATTGGCATATTTTGTGAACCCCGCCGAATCCGCCGCGTCAATATACCAGTAAACGGGGCTGGCGTCCAATTCCGGCACGAGTATGAGCAAACCGCCAAAACCGTTGAGAAAGCGCTCTGGCAGATCACGGGCTTCTCCCGCCAGGAAAATCTCCTTTTCATAGCCATTCTCATCGCGAACCGTCAGCGTCGTTTGCTTAAAGTTGAATGGCGTGTACTCGTAGCTTTCGTTATTGTAATTCGTCCTGGCCCGGTTCAGCAGGATCGCCTCGCCTGGGACTGCTCCCGCTTGAGAAATAAGGTCGTTATAAGTTGCGCTGTCCGCGACGACGTACTCGACCGCAACGCTTTCAATTTCCGGCTCCGCGTGCCACCGGGCATATTGTTTTTTGAACTCGCCGGTCATCATGTCTTCGGGGATAACGGTCTCAGGATCTCGTTTCTCTATTCTGCTGTATCCCTGAAAATATACGGCGGCGTCATATTCCTCAAGCCGCGCCGTCAGGGTCATTAACCGCTCATAGGGCAAGGGTTCGTCTGACGATAAAAAAGTGGCGCGCGCGGTTATTTCCAAGTCTGAAAACCCGGTATCCAGCGTTTGCAAAAATGAATATGAAAATTCCCCGCAGGCGATGAAAAGCATAACGCTGACCGTGAGGGCGACGACTGTGGCGCGGTAGGCCCGCTTGCTGCGTTTCATTGATTTTTCCGCCAGTGTCCCCTCAAAGCCGAACAGCTTGTTTATCAGTTTTGACGACCGGAGTGTTCGCGCCCTGATCCGGACTTCGCCCGTCTGGCGAACCGCTTCGATCGCGGGGATTTTCGCAGCTTTACGCGCGGGAAAATACGCTGACAGCACTACCGCCGCAAAGGAAAAAACCGCGGCGGCAGTCAAGGCGACCGGGGCGGCGGTAAACCCGAACTTAAAGCTCCCTTCGACTGACTGCGAAACCGCCGTTATCGCCGCGTTAGCGCTGGTTAGCGCCGCGGTTTCCAATCCCAGACCGGCGGCGATACCAACCGGGATCCCGGCGGCGGAAAGGATAAACCCCTCTTTCAGTACGATTTCCATGATATGCCGCCTTGTCCCGCCGGCGCTTTTCAGCAAACCGAACTGCCGTACCCGCTCGCCCGCCGACACCTTAAAAGCGTTCGATATGACCACCACCGACATGGCGATCACGATTGCCGCGAGTATCGCCGCGATACCGTAAAACTGCCGGGCGACGCGGTCGTCCCCATATCCCTCAAGACCGAGGATTTCTTCGTTGGGCCTGCAGAAATGCAAATCGTATTCTACGCCGTGCCGTTCGGCAATCGCCGCGAACTGGTTTTCATAATTCCGAGTCGGACGGGCGAGGCGGCATTGAACACCGTACCATAATGTACCGGAAGCGTCTGATCCGGATATTATCTTCGCGTCTGTGACATCTTCGTCTGCCGCGACAGCGCCGGCGACATCTTCGCTTATCCATTGGAACTGAATGTGCCAATCGCCGCTTTCCCGCACTGTCTGGTTATATATCCCGACCCGCGCGCTCTCGGCAAAGCCGAATACAGCGGTGATCATCATCGCGGCGGCGGCCACTCCGACGAGCGTCCAGACCGTGCGGACGCGGTTGCCTTTGATATGCGTCCACGCAAGTCTTGTCGTCAGTTTCATTCGCTTATTTTCTGACCCGCTCGTCGCGCAGGATCTGTCCGTCGCCGACAGTGATGATCCGGTCGGCTTGCAGGGCGATACTCTCATCGTGGGTGATAATGATAAGTGTTTGCTTATACCTCTTGTTGGAAAGCTTCAAAAGATCGATGATCTCCCTGCCGGATTTGCTGTCCAGGTTACCCGTAGGCTCGTCAGCGAGGATGAGCGCCGGGTCGTTGATAAGCGCCCGCCCGATGGAAACGCGCTGCTGCTGTCCGCCGGAGAGTTCGTTCGGCAGATGCCGGGCGCGGCCGGCAAGTCCGATTGTTTCAAGAATCGCGCGAAGTTTTTCCTCATCCGGTTTACGATTGTCCAAGAGACGCGGGAGCATAATGTTTTCCTCGGCGGTCAGCGTCGGAATGAGGTTGTAGAACTGATAGACGATGCCGATGTTGCGGCGGCGGAAGATAGCCAGCTCACTCTCATTCAGCTTGAAGATTTCGACGCCGTCCACGATGACGCTGCCGGAGGTCGGACGGTCAACGCCGCCGATAAGGTGCATAAGCGTGGACTTGCCGGAGCCGGACGCGCCGACAATAGCGACGAATTCACCTTTTTCCACGCTGAAATTTACGCCGCCCAGCGCCGTGACGGCGGCGTCGCCTTTGCCGTAGGTTTTAACCAAGTCATTGACTTGAAGAATAGCCATCGGGACAACCTCCTAAAAAATTTCATAATGGCTATCATATCATATCAGCCCCAAGTGACTTTTCGGTGACTATTTCGCAGGGAAAAGTGACAGTTTAGTCATCAGCGGTAAAATTTCAGCGTAAACACCGCGCCGCCGTTCTCGCCGCCGCCCGCCTGTATGTCGCCGCTTTGAGCGCGCATAACGGCCAATGCCAGCGGCAGACCGATCCCGTAGCCTTTTTCGCTCCGCGAGCCTTCGAATCTCCGGAAAAGCCTGACGGTTTCAGACGCGGATAATCCTTTGCCGCAGTCGGCGACGGCTATCCAGACGCATATGGGATCCTCGCCCGATTCAATGCGTATCTCGCCGCCGTCAGGCGAATACTCGGACGCGTTTTTTATGACGTTTGACAGGGCTTCCGCCGTCCAGCGCCTGTCGCAGAAAATCCGCGTTTCACCTGCCGCGACCGCGACGCGCTGGTTTTTAACGTCAAGCAGGATTTGCAGCGGCTCAAGCGCCAGAGCGATCAACTCGGAAGCGTCCGTCCACTCACGCGCAAACGCCACGGCGCCCGCGTCAAGCTTCGCCAGCTTCAAAAGCGCGGACGCGAGCCATTCCATGCGGGTCAGCCCCGTCCTGATATTGGCGATAAACTCATCTTGCCTGTCAGGCGGCGCGGTTTCCAGCAGATCCGCCATCAGAAGCATTGAGGTCAGCGGGCTTTTCAACTGGTGGGAGATGTCCGCCAGCGTATCTTTCAGACGGTCGCGGTCATGCCGGAGCGCGTTGACCTGCTCATTTTTCAGGCTGGCGAGTGTATGTACGTCATTTTTAAGGATGGAAAACACTCCTTCGCGGTTGTCCCGCAGGTCGACGTCACGCCCGTCCACGATGCGCCTTATGTCAGCGGAGAGCTTGACGATCTCGCTTTTTTTAATCCACACGGTAGCCAAGCCCCCGCACGGTTTCTATATTCGCGGCGTCCCCAAGTTTTTCCCGCAAGCGTTTGATGTAGACGGTCAGCGTGTTATCTTCTACTGAATACTCCGGCATTTTACCTCGTTTCATGACATGCCTCAACTCCTGTATTTAAGCCGTTTTATGCTCTTGATGGTTACGCCACGTTACACGGTTTTGACGCACATTTTGGGGCGTGATGCGTCAATAATGCGTCAAATAATAGCGCGTATCTAATCTAAAGTGCGGTCACGCCGCCGGTTATTGCCAGGCTTACCGCTTCCGTGGCTCTTGCCTGCGCGGCCGCGAAGCTGTGAGCATAGATATCCAGCGTTATACTGCTTGAGCTGTGGCCTAATGCGTCCTGCACCGTCTTGACGTTCGCCCCGCTGTCGATGGCGATTGACGCGAAGCTATGCCGTAAAGAATGGGCATGAAGGGTTTGCGGTATGTCCATGTCCTGTATGACGCTTTTGAGTATCTTATTGGCAAGGGTGGCGCTCAAATAGCCGCCTGTGAGGTTGGGGAATACAAGCTTGTTGTCTGTCCAGCGAGAACCGGCCGCGAGGATTTGAGCCGCCTGACGCGCCCTGTACTGGCGCAGGAATTTAACATGATACGCCTGGTCAATAGGCCTTACGCGCTTGCTTGACCTTGTTTTCGGCTGGGTCACTCTGCCTTTGTGGTCAACGCTCTTGCAGATGTCTATGAACCCGGCGTCAAGGTTTACGTCGCTCCACTTGAGGGCCCGTAGTTCTCCTGTCCGCGCCCCTGTATAGAGTGCCGTGATAAGAAGCGCCCCGACGCTGATGTGTTCTACAGCCTCGAGCCGTGAGCGAACCAGACGGGCCTGATCCGGCGTGAGGACGGGCTGATCGATCTCACCCACTGTGGGAGGGTCTACGTTGGCGAGCGGGTTTTGTGTGATGATCTCAGCCTTGACAGCTGCCGAGAATACCGCGCTTAAACTCGTCTGCGTGCATTTGACCGTGTTCGCCGAAAGCGGCCTATGCTCTGTCCGTTCTTCAAAGGCTGTACTGAGCGGGATATCAAGGTAATCGCAAATCCGCTGACAGGTCTCTTGAGTTGCGCCGCCGCCCGCTATGCGCGTTACCCTGCTACATACGCCTTGCCGCTCCAGTTCGCGGTATGACAGGCCTTTAGCGGTAATCGCCGCCTTTAAGTCGAAATCGCTGCGTGTGCGATACCTAGTCCGCGCCCCACCGCTTTTCAGCATTTCCGCGAAGTGAGCCGCGAGGACTGCCGGTTTCAGGTCGCGGAGTTTCTTTTTTCCGAGTTTCGGCAGCACCCATAAATCAAGCCTGTAACGGCTGTTTTCCTGTGTGCGCTCTCTGATGCGATTTGGGGCAATGTTCTCGTAATACCAGGCGCATAGCTCTGTCAGCGTCATGTTTTCGTCATAGGCGGTCAGGCCCTTGCATTTAAGCTCAAACTCACGGGCGTATTCATCGGCCGCTTTTTTGGCCTGCTTCACCGTCATACCGTGCGGCGGGTCAAACGTCGTGTATTTCCGGACTTGTTTAAAGTTTTCGTCCACTCCCAGGCTGACGGCTATGTGATAAGTCTCGCCGCGCTTGCGTATGCTGGCCATGGTTATCCCTCCTTCTTGGTCAATTTGTCGCGAAGATGCATTAGTGTTTCGTTAAGGCTATAAAGTTCGAGGTTACGTTGCGCATCTGGTTCGATCGGGTACGTTACCCGCCCTGCCTTGCCGTGTGTGGCCTGCGTCACATCTGAATATTCGCGGTGGCAATAATCGTATGTTGAAACGAGCACATGAAGGCCGTATGGCCAATCGTCCCCGGCGGAAACGGTCAGGAGTTCATTTAATGCGGTAAGGGCTTGTTTGCAGATCTCGTCCTGCTCTATCTCCTCGAGCGCCTCAAATTCTTCATCTGTAGGCTCGGGGCAGGCTTGAAGGTCGCGAAGCACTTGCACGTCGGACGGCAGTCCGTCTTTAATCATATCGTAAATATGCCCTGCCACTCGCTCAAAGGCTGTTACATGCGCTTTGTGCTTGGCTATTACCCGCTCCTGTTCCGCGCTGTCGATGTCGAGCGGTTCATTAAGCTGTTCAAGGATCTCCAGCGCCTTTTCACTCAATCCGTAACGGTTGCTTGCCGCTTGCGCGGATATATCTGGCTTCCTTACGCCCGACAGGCCAATCAGGTAATCGGATGTACAGTCGCAAGCCATGCAGATCTTGCGAAGCGTTTCGGCGTCTGGCAATCTCTCCGAGTTTTCGTAATAACCGATTGTTGCGGCGGTAACTCCAAGGTGTTTTGCAAATTCAACTTGCGACAAATCACCGCGTAATTCGTGGAGCCGCTTCCCGAAAATTGTTAGCCGCTTTTCTTTGGCTGGCTTTTCTTCATTGACTACCATTAAGCATTATTCCTCCTTGTCGTGTTGTTATCGTTATTATACCACGACAATTGTTGTTTGGCAATAGGCCTTTTTGGCATCCCTAAATCATTGTTGTTATTTGTTGGCGAGCAGCGATTAATGTTGACGGGCCGGCGTTTGTGTGGTACACTGAAAAAAATAAACATTAGAAAGGGTGGCTGAACATGGCGAAATTACGGACTTTGGGCGCGGCGATTGATGAACTCAGGGAGCGGGACCCGGAAACGAGCCTGACCCGGTATGCCTTACGGCGGGCTGTACTTGAAGGGCGTGTGCCTTGCATTATGATCGGTCGGAAACGCCTTGTGGACGTGGACAACGTCATCGCGGCTTTTTTGGCTGAAGGGGGGCAGGACAATGCAAGCGCAGTCTGAGAAACGGCCGGAAATGACAGTGGAAAATCGGCCGGAGGTGCCGGAGATGATCAGCATTCGCCAGGCGGCAAAACGTGGCGTGCTGCCGGAACGGGCGTTGCGCCGGTTCGTTGCGACAGGTCAAATTCCGACGGTTCGGTCTGGGCGGACCGCTTACATCAACTATGATTTGCTTCTCGAACAGCTCCAAAGCGGGGTGGGCGCGATATGGCATCAACACAGGTAGCGCAGAGATTCGACGTGTTTGCGGCTGTCCGAGAGTTACGGCTCCCGGAAGTGGCCGCGCGCTTGGGGGTCAGCTTGGAAAAGAAAGGATCCCGATATTGGGCCAGATGTCCCTTCCACGCGGAAAAAACCGCGAGCTTTTGCGTTGGTGAATCCCGATGGGTTTGCTGGGGCTGCGGTCTCAAAGGGGATGCTGTGGACCTTGCGGGCCGGCTGCTTAATGTCGGCCCGCTCGACGCCGCAAAGTGGATCGCTGGCGAGCTCGGCATTGCTGACCTTCCACGGCGGACTGTCGATTCGGCCGCCATGCGGGAGCGGGAGCGGCAACGCGAGAGGAAAATGGCTTTTCTCGCCGCCGAGGATCGTTTGCGGGATCGGCTCTCAGCCGCTCACCGGCTGTATTTAGATGCCGAAATCCGGTTGTCTCCCGAGAATATGGGGGGCAGGGTCACTGACGGTTGGTGCCGGTACAGCGATCGGCGGTTGTACACGGAATACCTCTTGGATTGTCTGTCCGGGCAGTTTGGTGACGCGGTGCGGGTTGAGGCCGTGCTTGATTTCAAGGACGGTGGGCGATGTGGATGATGATCTCATGAAGGAAGTTGACCGTCAGAAGAAGGAGCGCAAGGCCCAGGAAGATCTAGCGGGGTTCCTTATTGGGGCAAACGACGTTATTTCCCGTGCCGTTCCATGGTTGATCGAAAACTTTTTGGTTCGCGGCGCGCTCAACTCCATCCAAGGCTTGCCGGACAGCGGAAAAACCTGGCTTTCTCTTGCGTTGGTTGCCGCCGTGGCAAGCGGTGGAGTGTTTCCGGGGAATGATGGGCAGATGATAAAGGTTGAGCGCGGGCCTGTACTTCATGCTGATTTTGATGATGTCCTGGAGTACACCATAAAACCACGGCTTGAGATGCTTGGTTTGAAAGAGCAGGACTTCGACAACATCACCTTCATCAAGCCCAACCGTGTCACATTTAGTGATTCGCGAGTGGCGGCGGCGTTTAAAAAAGTCAGGCCTGCTTTGGCGGTTTTTGACACGCTCCAGCATTTTCTCGGGGCTGGCGTGGACATGTGGAGGGCTAACGAAACGACAGACGCGCTGAAAGACTTACAGGAGCTAGCGGAAAAGTACAATACTGCCGTTTTGGTAATTCAACACATCAACAAATCTGCCGCTTCTGGAAACACCCCCAGTGTCGGATGGGCCGGCGGATCTATCGGCATTAACGGTTTGTTCCGGTCGGTGTGGACCGTCGGCAAAATCGCTCGCGAGGGCGATGCTCCATTTCGCAGTGCGGTATTGCCGGCCAAAACAAACCTTTTGGCGATCAAGCCGTCTGCCCGCCTGTTCGACTTGATTCCGGGGCGGGGCTTCCTGTGGGCCGGATCGGACGGGACCGTAACGCCTTCCGATCTTGTCCGGGGGGATGTCGCCCCTAAAGAACGCGGCAGGCCGGCAACGGCGCGGAATGATGCGGAATCTTTTCTACTTGAAGTGCTGGCGGATGGGGATGTGAAGTCAGATGAGGTCAAAGCACTTGCGAAGGAAAGGGGGATTTCGTGGGAGGCAATCAACCGCGCGAAGCCCAGGGCTGGTGTCAGGAGCTATAAAGTTGGGCCGTTTTGGTATATGAAAATTGATGAAGAATTAAACAATGAGCCGTTCACAGAAGTAAAACTTTCAAAATCAGAATCAAATAATGTAATTGATCTGTTCTCGAAGGAAGTGGTTCCCGCCGAACCCACGGATGAAGATTGATGGAAATTATTAGGGAAAATGAAGCCGATGAAAAAGGAAGAATGTCAAGAATGTCAAAAGTCACGCGTCACATACATTTTGACATTCTTCCTTGAAAAAACCCCTGAAAGCCGCATGGATAGGGGGTCTCGGAGAATAATGAATTTTGACATTCTTCCTCACAGAAAACATGAATTTTGACATTCTTCCTTTGCCGGACTAACCACTGAAAATTACTTTTTTGGAAAGAGACGAGCAGGTACGCAATTACAATTTACCTTAACGTTATCGGAGATATTAATGATTACACCAAGGAAGACAAGGCAATATTTCCGTGAAATCCAAATAAAAAGAGCGCAAATACAATATTGAGTTTTAATCGAAGCACATTTTCACAACATGCAAGGTTTACCAAGAAACAAGCAAGAAGGAAGGTGATTAAAATGAAGGCGAAATGGACGGCTTATGAACGTTTTAAGGGGGATCTGGAGCGGTGCAATCTGACGCCGGCCGATCGGGAGCGAGCGGTGATCCAGCATTGTCGGCAACTGACGCCAGCGGAGTATGAGCGCGAAATCAGGCAATATTGCCAAAGACACAGGATATAGGGAGGTGCATATTTGTGACAGCTTTTGAACGCTTCCAGCGGGATCTCCAGCGGAAGGATCTCACGCCAGAAGAACGCGAACTGGCGATAATCAGGTACTTCAAGGAACACGCATTGCAGCCTATAGGCGATTACAGGAGGGTAAGGCATGGGATATCATGAAAAGGGAACCCCGGAAAGTCAGCTGCTTTACGAGGTCATGAGAGAGCTTGGCAAACACGGAGCGGTGTACAGAACGAACAGCGGTTCTATCCGTCTTCCCAGCGGCAAGTATTTCCGGGGACTGCCGGAAGGGTTTAGCGACGTGTTGTTTATACGCCCCGATGGCGTGACCTGTTTCGTGGAGTGTAAAGTCGCGCCCAACAAAGCATCAGCCAAACAGACGGAATTCATTGACAAGATGCGCGCCATGCACTGCCGGGCCGGTATAGCTTACAGCGTGGGTGAAGCTATGAACATCTGTGGGCTGCCATGATCGGGATTATGAAACGCCCTGGAAACACACGCAGGGCGTTTTACATATCGGCCTATATCCAGCATAGGGCGTGGAGCGGGTGAACAATCATAGTGACTAAATTGACTTTATCCCCTGATACTGCCTGTTTAGTCAATAAAGTCACTATACCTTTGATTTCACGGCGGGAGTAGAGCGGGATATCAAGTAGAGCGGGAAGGCAAATTCACCTTCACGGCATTGCCCCCCCCGCTCCGTGAAACGCGGAGTAGGGTGACGTAGGGTGATGTAAGTAATACTTACGTCATCTTTTCGGGGCTGAGTGGGTCCCCAGGCTCCACGGCCGCCAACATCTGCAGGGCGGCGCTGTGGAGCCGATGCAAATGCTTATGGCTGTAGTGCATAGCCTTGGCTATATCATCCCAGGATTTGCCCCTAAGGTACCGCTCGCGAATCAAGTGTTGTTCGCGTTCCGGCAATGTTTCAACAGCTTTTTCTATGGCCTCCTGCCGGGCAACGTAAGTCGCGATCCGCTGCTTTATGTGCTCCATTTTGGCCACAATAGCGCCGATGTGATCAGGCATGGGCGCCGCTCCCGGCATACCGGTTATAACCCCGGTCATTTTTTCGGCCCTGCTCCGAAGTTCTGCGAGTGCTGCAAAGCCTTGATCAATAAGTTTTTCCAGATGGACGTACTCTTGTAGTTGCTCTTTTGTCATGTGATCCCTCCATAGCCTGTGAGGTGGTGGTGATTCGCCACCCCCCTAACGATTCGTTATTAGGGGGTATGTATGCCCTATGTATGCCTATGTTATACCTTTTCGCCGGCAAAGAAAAGAGGGAGGGCAACAAAAGAGGGGGTCACGATTCGCGACCCCCTTGCCCCATGTTCATTTCTTCTCGGACACCTTCTCGGACTTCTTCTCGGACAACTCGGACAACTCCGCGGCTGTTACAATTCCCGCACTCGTCAAGACGCGAGTTTGCATAAGGGGCGTTTGCATAAGGGGCCGCGAACGCGGACGCCCTTCAAAGAGCGAGTGTAATTCGTCATGCACTTCCTTCAATCGGTCAGCCATCAAAGTGAAAGCGGCTTGTTCGTCTTCGTTAGCGAATTCCGACGCGCTGAGCAGTCTCAGGCATCGGGCAATTTCCCCTGCCGTGGTTATGGGTTCTTCCAACGCGAGCCAAGGATCCATTTTCTTTACTCCCTTCACAGTCAAAAAACTCCGCTTAGTTCCCCGGAAAATGAAACTCATTTGTTGCCGGTAATACAAAACCCCTTGGGCGATAAGATAGATCATTTTGCCCTGATGCTTTACAGGGGAAAACGGGTCAAAAATTGATGTTATGAATTTATTTCCGGTGCATGTTTTGAGCGTTCATTCTTCGGCGCTCTTTTTCTTCGTCGGACAACAGCCGCGAAGGATTAATCCTTAACCATTTCTTGGGGAAAGTGTATCTCACCGCTCCGTCACGTTTCCGGAAGGCGTCCGTTATTTCCGTAACCTCGCCTGGCCGGGTTTCGGATAGCCTTGCAAGTTTCCGTGTAAGCACGCCGTTAAACGTCTCAATGTCCGCCGATGATTCCGCTTCGTTAAAGCAGACAATGGTTTCCTGCTCGATCCTGGAAGTCACTTTTTCACCTCCTTTTGCAAGGGGGGCGGTGTCATTCCGCCCCTTAGATCTCCACGCCTAATCGCAGGCCGTGGAACTGCGTCATGTCCAGACCGCCAACTACTGCCTGGAATCTGGCGGCTATCGCCTTACCGGCGTCCATCAGCGGCGCGACTACCAGCGCCAGCGCCCGTGGCAGATACCCGATGGTATATTCCCCCTTCCCTTCCACGGCGGCAACAACCTTGACGGCATAAGGATCAAAGGCGTTGCCTGGTTCCCGCTCCAGTCTGATGCTGACCTGTGCCGCCGGATAAGCTTTGAGCCGCGCCAGGGCCTTTTGCCGGTTCCCGTGAGTGACGCCGGCGGCTTTCACATCCAAGGCTGACTGCTTGACCAATGCCCAGGCCTTGATCATGGCAGCGCTCCTGCCAATGCCATTAATGACAAGCGTATTGGCGATAATCATAACCTTGCTTTTCATGGATGTATCTCCTTTCTATGACCACACGTTCCCCGCTCCGCTCCGGAGATCCTCAAGAAGTCGATTGTAATTCAGGTACATGGTTCGCCCGGAGTGAACTACGGGTATCTTGCCCAAAGCAACGAGCCTACGAAGCGCCCTTTCCGGGAGGATCCCTCGTAGAGCGGCTTGCCTGATGGTGAGCATTTCGGGCTTCACGGTAACCATCGTTCATCCCTCCTTCACGAAAAAAAGAACTGTGTGTCGCTTCTCGTTTTGGATAAGCCAGGCGTCACGGGCTTCCCGGCAAGCCTTAAGCGTCCTTCCCGTGCAAGAAATCTTTCAATGGTTTGATGGTTTGTCATGATTCATACCTCCAGTTTTATTTAAGCCTTCAAGGGCTATGTATCAGTTTTCACTCATCCCGGTCTCATGCGCGCGGTGTGTCGCTGCGTTCGCTCTCTGTGCATCTCCCGACATGGCGGACAAGTCGACGCCTATACCGGGTTCTACTCCGGGAAGAAACTTGATTCGGTTGTCAATGAGCGGTGGCGCGATTGTTCTCGTATCTTGCCGGTCTCCTGATGTTGCCGGCTGGTCTGTCTTAGTCTCTAGCATCGCGCCTTTATGTGATTCAAACTCTTTATGATGTTATTATAACTCGTATTGATTTGATTGTCAATAGGTTTTTTAACCTTTTTTGATTTATTTTTTCCCGTTCTCGGTTGACAAATATGTGTTGTTGGTTTACAGTAATATCAAAGGAGGTGATGGCGTGAGTGTGGCAGGGAAAATAAAGGGGTTGTTAGCCATTAAAGGCAGGAAAAACAAGGATTTGGCTTGTTACCTGGGTTTGGCCATGCCGCAAGCTTTGACGAATAAGTTCACACGGGGGAGCTTTTCCTCAGAGGATCTAATCAAGATCGCGGCGTTCTTGGATTGCGAACTGGCGTTTATCTTGTCTGACGGGCAGAAAATCACATTGGACGTGTCGGACATACGCGACGATCAGCTTTAAAGGGTGTGTCGCAAATGGAGGGCAAAGTAAATGATTAACCGTGATTACGCAAAGGCACAAATTGATACACTGCCAGATGGCGTGCTTGAAAAAGTTCTTGAGTTTATATCGTTCCAGAAGTACAGCTTGGGCCTGCATGATAACGACACAGATTATTTAACGTCTATTCCCGGTATGTCTGATAAAATCAGGGCCGGATTGAATACGCCGCTAGTTGATTGCGCGTCGCTGTCGGAAGTGTGGCCGGATGTATGATATAAGGCTTACAAAGCAAGCCCAAAAAGACGCTGTAAAAGTCGAGCGCACCGGACTAAAACTCAAGACCGTTGAAGTTATAAAAACCATCCGCAACAACCCGTTTGAGGAATCACAAGACTTTGAAAAGCTCAAAGGCGACTTGAAAGGCGCGTATTCTCGCCGCATCAATCGGCAGCACCGTTTTGTGTATGAGGTTCTGCCCAATGATACAAACGCAAAGGACGCGAACGGAAAGCCATACGATGGCATTGTAAAAGTGATTAGCATGTGGACACATTACGAATGAGCTAATCAGCCTTGAAGGATAAGCCTTGGATGGAGTAACGATTCGTTACCGCAAGCCATTCCTTCAAGGGGGTGTCGGTAATGCCGACGCCCTATGTTCGGCAGAGGGCGTCAATAATACTGACGCCCTATCTTGTCGCGGGTTGAGCGTCATCTGAGTACGGTCACTGACCTTGTCGTGGTTGAGCGGATACCCAAATGAATAACCGCTCCTGAATGAGGGACCCCCGAATAACGCCATAGCCTGCCGCTGTGACACGAAACAGGGCGATAACGTATATTAAGGCACTGCATCCCTCAGGGGAGCCTTAAAACGCGAAATAAGGGCATGTGTCCCGGAATGCCTGAATTGAGCGGGTTGAATTGAGCGGATCCCCAGACATGGTATAACCCTTGAAGGAACAAGCCCCGTAAATACCCTTAAATTATCTTGCGGAGATGCCCCTATGGAGATGATGTCGGTATTACCGACGCCAGGCATTGCCCTTAAATCATTACGATGCTTTACATGAACATACTTAGTATCATCGCTTCACGGAGTAGAGCGGGATATCATGTAGTCCATTCCTTCAAGGGGTGTCCCTAAGTTGGGAATACCTTTTCACGGGAGATTGAGTAACGCTTTATTACCGCTTTAGTATCGTCATGGGTAAAAATGGGTTTGATCACGCGCGCGTGTATAGTGTGGCATCCCCGCGAACAAGTTTCGCCGGTAATAGGAAACCCTTCCGGCGATAAAATAGATGTTTTTGCGCCCTGTCTGCAGCAGGGAAAACGGCTCAAAAATTGATGTTATGAGTTTACCTCACCCCATCTTTCAGGGGCGCTCTTTCAGGAGCGCTCTTTCAGGGCCCTCTTTCGGTGAGCGGCCAACAAGCATTGATCGATCGATGCGGCCATGAAGGTGACTAAGCTTGACTTAGTCACTCAGTCGCATTGAAGGGGGAAGGGGTATACACAGACGGATACCCTTCCACTTCACGGTAGAGCGGGATATCGGAGGTACTCCGCGAAACACGGACCACCTTCCAGGCTATAGAGCGGTGGAGCGTGGAGCGGGAAGCCAAACAGCCAACGACTAATGGGAATATATGTATGGGTATATGTTCTGAATATTCTCGTATTTTAAATTAGAGAGGCTCTCTGATTTATTTCCACCTTATGCCATGGTAGGTAGTGGGGGGATAGGGGAAAATTGGATATATGTATGGTGTGGGAGGCCGGGGCTCAATATAGCGACCTCACGCACGATTACGCGAGCCTTGCAAAAGGCTTAAGCAAAGGGCTTAAGTTAACTACGTGGATTTGCCGTAGGGATTACCGTAGGGATTACCGTAGGTTTGGTCTACTGTATTACCCTGCCGGCGATAATACCGGCCCTTACGCGCGATTGAGCGCCCCCTGGGTAGGTAAAACCTACGCCATGGCTTGATGTGATTGAGCGCCCTTCAAGGGTGACCGTTTGCGTCACCCCCTTTGTCGCGAAGGTATTCCCAACTTGGTAATACCCGGCGGTCCTCATGCGCGATTGAGCGGCCGCAAGGGTGTAAATATTACTGACGCCCTTCAAGGGGTGACTGTTTGTGTCACACCCTTTTCTACGCAGTTGAGCGGATCCCCAAAATCAAAGCTATGTCAGGCTTAGTTTTGGCGGTAGAGCGGATCCCCAAAATAGCTTCTTTTTTTCGCGGCGATTCGTGAAGTTTTGTAACGTGATGCGTCAAAAATGCGTCAAATACGTCCACGATGCGCTTGATGATCTCGCTTTTTTTAATCCATTCTGTAGCCGAAACCCCGCACGGTTTCTATATTCGCGGCGTCCCCAAGTTTTTCCCGCAAGCGTTTGATGTAGACGGTCAGCGTGTTATCTTCTACGAAGTTACCCGCCGCGTCCCAGATCTGTTCCAGTATCTGCGCGCGGGAAAGAGTCCGCCCTTTGTTTTGGGCGAAAGTTAGAAGCAGACGGTATTCAAGGGCGGTCAGGTCGAGCGTCGTTTCACCAGCGTATGCTTTGCCCGCCGCTGTGTCGACGGATACGCCGCCGAGCGCGACTATCGCGTTATGCCGCTCGCCGGTCTGCGTGTTGAGGGTGCGTTTTACCCTCGCGAGCAGTTCCCGCAAGCGGAACGGTTTGGTGATATAGTCGTCCGCGCCGCCCTCCAAGGCGCGGACGACGCTGCCCTCATCGTCTACGACGGTTAGGAAGATAATCGCGGTATCCGTGCCGGCAAGAGCTTCACGCACATCGAAGCCCGTGCCGTCCGGCAGCTGCATATCAAGTATGGAGAGGTCGAAGCGTTCGCTGATCATGGCCGCCCGCGCTTCGCGGACGCAACTGCCGCGCGTGACGGCATAGCCCTCCTGCTCAAGGGCGTAAACAAGACCCGACGCTATCATGGCGTCGTCCTCGACAAGCAGGATTTTGCAGGGCTTTTTTGGATTCTGGGAAGGGCCCGGGATCCCAAGTTTACCGCCCCATTCGTCTCTATTCATCATGCGCGCTATTCTCCGTCCGTCATCTGAGTGGGTTTTAGAGGCTCTCTCTTTTTATGTTTTATTTTATCATGCCCGTCTACCAGATACAAGAGAGAGATGTTTCCGAAAAAATTCCATTGACAAAACAGAAACTTTATATTATTATTCAAATAAAGAACTTGTTATACCACTCGAGTCAAGGTAGGTTTGATATGATTTGGAAATGTCTTTTATTACAGGTCGCTTCTTTTGCTTGTTACCCGCTTGGATATGTTCTGGGTGATTATTTCCATTTACCTGCTGTGGAATATTATCATTTTAACGCGTACATTTTATTTGTTCATGTAATAGCCATTGTGATTTCCTTTATCGGCTTTAAGATCGTATTTTCCACCGCGGAAGCGGGGAAGATGAGAGCAACCGTTGGTTGTACCTGCGTGTTCTATTTATGGGGATATTACGGAGCGGGCTGGTATTTGCTATGGGCGTTGCCGGCCTATATTATATTAACAGTGTCTAATTTTTTTCAAATTATGATCTCGTAAGAAGACGGAGAAATAAGCGCTCAGAGAAAAGCCGGCCCGTGAGCGAAGCGGTCCGGCTTTTCTCTGTTTCGATTTTTCCGGCGGCGGCTCTAAGGGACTGTTTATTTCCAAACAGTCCCTAAATAAGCAGCAAGGCGATCTGAGGGATGAAGGTGATAAGCAAGAGTCCGATCACATAGATGAGGATAAACGGCAGGAGTTTTGGCACTATTTTCTGCACCGGAACGTCGCTGATCATGGAGGCGGTGAATAAACAGACGCCAAACGGCGGTGTCAGACAGCCGATATTGATATTGATGATGACCATGATGCCGAAGTGGACGGGATGGATGCCCAGCATGACTGCCAGCGGGGCCAGAAGAGGCGCGGTAATGATGATGATGGCGCTGCTTTCCATAAACATGCCGGCAATCAGCAGTACGACGTTTACCAGAATAAGGATGATATATTTGTTGGTGGTGAAAGCCTCGATGGCGGCGAAAGCCATGGCCGGCACCTGCTCCGCGGCGATGATCCAGCCGAAAAGCGTGGCGTAGGCGATAATATACAGAATACAGGCCGAGGTGGTCGCCCCTTTGCGCAAAGTCTCCAAAAGGTTGCGCGGCGTCAGCTCCTTGTAGACAAAGGCGCCAATCAAAATCGCGTAAACAATGGAGATGATCGCGGCTTCCGTGGGGGTGAATTTTCCGGAAAAAATTCCGCCTAGGATGATGACAGGCGCGCCGAAAGCCAAAATCGCTTCTTTGGTGACGGTTAGAGCTTCTTGGCGGGTATACTTCGTACCGGAGCCCATATAACCGTTTTTTTTGCCAAAATAATAACAGAGCGAGCCGGCCAGAAACCCCATCAATATGCCGGTCGGTATGCCTGCTTTGAACATATTGGTGATCGAGACGCCGGTGGTGGAACCGTAGACGACCATGCCGAGGCTTGGCGGGATGATCGCGCCGAGAATACCGCCGGTCGCCGCCACTGCCGCCGCGTACGCTTTATCGTAGTTGCGTTTTGCCATCTCGGGCAGCATGATGCCGCCGACGGCCGCCGTGGTCGCCACATTGGAACCGGAAATGGCGCCGAACACCATACAGGTGAGAATGGTCACAATGCTGAGACCGCCGGCGATCCGGCTCACCGCCATATCGCAGAAGCGCACGAGCCGGCGGGCCAAACCGCCCCGGTCCATGAGGTCGCCGGCCAACACAAAACCCGGCAGGGCGATCAGCGTCATCGTATCCAGACCGGCGTACATGCGTTGGATCATCGCGTACAGGTTGATATCCGCCATCAGGAGATAGGAAAGAGACGACACGCCTATGGATACCGCGACGGGGATGCCGACGACAAGACAGACCGCCAGAATCAGAAACATGATCATCAATGTCATAGGATATCCTCCTGCAGGGCAGGTTTTTCCGGCGGTCGGAGAAAATCCTCCAGCGTGGTGACGATGAGCTGAAATATGCTGAACAGGGCTCCAGTGGGGATCGCGGCATAGATCCAAGCGGCGGCTATCGGTAAAGTATCGGATTTTTGGACGCTTGTGAGCATGACCCCTTTGACTCCGACAGTGAATGTGAGGATCAGCAGCGCAAGAAAAACCGCGGCGTTAAACAGGCGGCTGCATACGGCGGCCCGGCCTTTCAGGCTGTCACTCACAATTGTGATCGCGATATGCCGGCGGTGTTTGACGGCCAGAGCCGCCCCCATAAACGACGCCCAGATGAAACAATAACGGCAGACCCCGTCCGCCCAGGGCAACGCGAAGCGGGGGGCCAGATTGCGCAGAAGCACCTGTAAAAACATGACGCCGATATAACCGATAATTGCGAGCAACGTCAGAAAAGCCGCCGTTTTATCCACCGCGGAGCTGATTTTCAGTAACTGTTTCAAGTTACCCCTCCTTAATTAGAAAATCCGGCGGCCCGACGGCCGCCGGACAGGGGGTTTTTAGCGTTCGGATAATATTCAGAATATTGTTTCGATTATGGCAATCTGGTCGGCAAACTGGTCGGCGAACTGCGGCCAAACCTGTTCCTGACAGACCCGGCGGAATTCCGCCAAGTTTTCCTCGCTGACGATATTGTATTCCATACCGGCGTCCGCTAGTTTTTGGGCGTATTCATCCTCTTCCTGCTGATAACCCTCGGTGGTCTTCAGCAGGTATTCCGCGAATACTTCCTCCAGCACGGTTTTATATTCGTCTGGCAAGGCGGCGTAAGAGGCGGGATTGCAGACGAAATCCGCGAAAGCGCTCACATGGGAAGTTTTGGAAAGGTATTTTTGCACGTCGACCATGCCTTCATTGAAATTGATCTCCATCGGATTTTCCTGACCGTCGATCGTATGCTGCTGCAAAGCGGTGACCACTTCGGCCTTGGCCATTCCCACCGGATAGGCGCCTAAGGCTTTAAATGTCGCGATATAAATGTCGCTCTGCATGACGCGGAATTTTATGCCGACGAAATCCTCCAGCGTATTGATCGGACGGATGTTGTTGGTACACTGCCGGAACCCGTAGCAGACGGCGCCGAAGAAGTGGAAGCCGTTGTCCGCCAAGGCGTTCTTTTGAATTTCATAAATCTGCGGATCCGTCAGAAAAATCTTGGCGCTTTCCCAGTCGGGAATTAGATACGGCAGATCGGAGACGCCCAGAGCAGGACAGAAATTGGCGAGTACGGCCTGAGTGACTTGACCGCAGTCGATGATGCCGGCCTGCACTCCTTCGGCGATTTCGCGGTCGGATCCAAGGGAGGCGTTCGTGTAGACCTGCAAATTGAACCCGCCGTTCGTGCGCTCGGACACTTCCGCCGCGACTTCGCGCAGCATATTGGCGAACAGAACATTGTCGGCGGATTGCGAGGCCAATTTCCATGTGACCTGCGGGAGATCCGCTCCAGCAGATTCCCCTGAAGCGGCGGGCGTTCCCGTTCCGGCGGGGGTGGCGGAATTTCCGGAACCGCAGGCAGTCATGAGCATGATCACAAATACAGAAATGATAACCAGCCAAAAAGAACTTCTCCTGAACATAGCACATTTCCTTTCTTTTGTTAATTCAAGCAACAAATAACCGCGAAAAAGTCAAAAAAGGCGGCAAAAACTGAGAGGAGGCAATAGAGTAATACTTCCTTCATTGTCGGATGAAAGCAAAATCATTATAATACAATATACTCAATTCATAAAACAGAAAAAATTTGTTGCGGCCACAACAAAAAATTGTAAGTCGCTTGTTTTATTATCGTTTTTGTTATATAATGATAGCGCCAGATATTCCTCAAACCACTCCGTCAGCGCACTCAGGGTCCTCTACCAGACCGGTAATGGAGGGTAGGTAATCATGGATTTCAAGCAGCTATATTATTTTGCGCAAATATGCAATTACAGAAGCTTGACAAAGACCGCCAAAAACCTGTACGTCACCCAGCAAGCGCTGAGCAAGAATTTGAAATCCCTGGAAAGCGAGTTGCAAGTAAGCCTGTTCGCCCGTATGCATGACGGGGTGTCGCTGACGGCGGAGGGAGAATACCTGCGATCGCGAGCGGAAAAGATCCTGAGTGATTTTAAGGCTTTTGAGACTGACGTCTATGACTATTTTCACGTAAAACGCGGCCTCGTCTCTTTCGCCATAACCAATGGAGCGCTGCACAGTCTTTCCCCGGAAATCCTGCTGGATTTTCAAGGAGGATACCCCAATATCCGCCTGTGGTACCAGTCATATCCCGACCAATTAGCGGAGCAGCGCGTGCTGGAGGGAAAAGTCGAGTTTGCCTGTATGGAACGGCCGCAGGATCTCACCCATTTGGCTATCACGACTGTCAAGGAAGAAAAAATTGTGATCTCCGCCCGCGGCGACCACGCTCTGGTCAACAAGCCCAAAGTGCGTATCGCTGATTTGCGGGATCAGCAGATCATCACTCACAGCAAAGATACTTACCTGTACCATATCATAGTCAACAGCTGCCGGCAGGCCGGTTTTGAACCGCAGATCATTTTCAACAGCAGCGACGTCAGCCTACTGAAAAAGCTTCTGCTCCGCGGGCGCGGCATATTCGTCACAGCCGAACACACATTGAGCGACATCACCCTTTACCCGGAAATCAGGGCGACGCCCGTCGAAGACCCGAACCTGAGGTGGCATGTCTGTTTTGTCTACCCGCGGAGCAAAAAACTCGGCTGCGTCGCCCGCCTTTTTATGAACTATATCCTGACTGCTTACGGCCGCGCGTCTTTGGACACATAAGTCTTTATATCCTGAAAATCCCTTGCTCCGTCTTATTCAGGCGCACGGCGCCATCCGGCGTGACCAGATAATTGTCGGTGTTGAACGACCAGCAAGTCTCGGTCTCCAGACCCGGGTGAATGGAGAGGAACATGTTTTCCTCTAGGATCATAGTTTCCTCCGGCTGATAAGCCGGACGCTCTACCATATCCGTACCCTGACCGTGACCGAAAAACCGCCCTTCCTTAATATAGCCGTTCGCTTCTTCAAATTTGTGCAGGGCTTTGCGCAGATCCGCGGCTTTCACCCCCGGTTTGGCCATGGCGGCAAGCTGGGCCTGGATGCTGACGGAATCCGCCACGCCTTTTTCCAGCTCGGCGGAAGCCTCGCCTCCGACGACCCACATGCGGGAAAGCTCGCCCCAATAGCTGCCAGGCCCGTTAATTTCTATGAGCAGATCAACCGTGTCCCCTTCCAGCAGCACGCGGTTTTGCAGCTCAAAAAACTTATGCTGAGCTTTTTGCGGGCCGGAGCCGATCATGATATTCATGGCTTCGCCGCCCAGATCCCAGCAGGCTTTTTTGATATCGGCGGCGACGTCGCGTTCCGGGCGTCCCGGGCGCAGATAGATGGGGACGGCGGCATAAGCGAGATCATGCATCTTCACGACATGACGCAGGAGTTCCAGTTCCTCCGGTGATTTACGGGCCCGGATCAGATCGACGCCTTCGTCCGCGTTTTGCAAAACGGCGCCGGGCAGACCGCCGATGATACAGTCGGTAAAATAAAGAGGCGCCATGCTAGGATGATAAATACCGAACTTTTTATAACCGCGTTTTTTCAGCCAGGCCAGAGCCGGCTCGGTAAAATAATCTTTACAGGCCAGCCAGTTTGAGGTATAGGGAGCGCCGAAATTAAGCTCCAGGCCGCGGGCGCCGTAGGGCATGGCGTTGTTTTGGAAAGGACCGTGGGCAAAGAGGGCCATGCCGCCTTCTTTAGGAAAGAGCAGAAAAGACCCGTAGTGACAGAAATCCGCCGGCCAGTCGCAATAATAGCGGATCACGCCGCCCTGCCGCGGCTCAAACCCGAATAGGATGAGACAGTCGATATCGTTGGCCGCCATATATTCTCGCGTCGCCTTCCACCGGCGCTCCAGCTCTCCGTCACTGACCGCGCTCACATGCCGGTCCATTTTGTAATATTTCATGGTTTCTCCTCTCAGACAGTGAAAATCTTCTGGGGCGTTTTGCTGAGACGAACCGCGCCGTCTTTTGTGACCAGGAAATTGTCGCAGGCGTTGCAATAGGCGAAACGGTCGCCGCAGGCCGGGTGAATGGAAATGAACATATTCTCTGCGAACTTCATGTTTTCACCATAAACGAAGGAAGGCCGCTCCACCAGATCCACGCCTTGACCGTGCCCCTGAAGGCGGTTTTCTTTTTCAAATCCGTGCCGCTCCTGATACTCCAGATGCAAAGTGCGCATATGCGCGGCCGGCACTCCCGGTTTGGCGTTCGCCGCCAGTATGCCCTGCAGCTCAAAACTGGCGTTCATCGCCCGCAGCAGATCCGGGCCGGGTTCGCAGTCAACGCACCACATGCGCTGCAGCTCGGCGTAATAGCCGCCGGTACCGGTGAATTCCAGGACGATCTCCACATTGGAACCGGGCTGGATCACTTCGTTTTGCAGATAGATCGGGACATGATAGGACTTTTGCTTTCCGGAGCCGATCATGATGTTCATTTCCTCGCAGCCCATGTCGAGAGCGGCTTTGCGGATGTCCATCGTCACGTCGCGTTCTAGGCGGCCGGGCCGCAGCCACAGAGGCAGAGCGGCGTGGACGACGTCGTGGATGCGCACGGATTCTTTCATCGCGGTGAGTTCTTCTTCGGACTTCACGGCTTTGACCGCGTCGATCACATCGTCGGCGTCGGTGAATTCGGCGCCCGGCAAATGATCCCGCAAATAATTCACATAATGGTAAGGCACGAGAGTGCGGCGGTAGAGACCTATTTTCCGGTAGCCGCGTTTTTTCAGATATTGCAGCGATTGCTCCGGAATGAAAAAATCGGTGAAACCAAAACTGGGCGCCAACGGATAACCCATATTTATTTTGACATTGCGGGCGGTTTCCGGCGGGATAGCCGTCCCTCCCTGATAGCCGTGGCCGTAAACAGCCATGTCTCCTTCTCTGGGAAACAGAAGCACCAGACCGTAGCTGTTTTCGCAGGGAAAGTCCGTGAACCATTTGACACCACCGCCGCACCAAGCGTCCATCGCATAGAGCAGCAAGCAGTCGATGTCCGCTTTTTTCATGCCTTCGCGGACCGCCGCCCATCTTCTCTCCAGTTCCGCGTCACTGATGACGGATTTGAGCTGACCGAAATGATACGTTTTAATCATTTTTTAACTAACCTCTCTTCTTTTCACGCGCGCGAAAATCAGAAACATAAAGATTCGTTATTGTTTAACGGATCCCGACTCGTGTTTGCAAAAAAATTATCCCGCTCTCATCCGACACTGTGATGATAGCACCTTCTTTTGACTGTGTAAAACAAAAATAAGTTAGGAGGGAGACAACAAACAGTTGTCTCCTTTGGGCAATAATGGTTTGTGCCGCCGCTGTTTTTTTGCTATAATCTATCCCTAAAATCAGACAGATGGGAGCTGTTCTCCATAGAAACGCCGCGAGCCGCGAATTTTATCCACGCGATAATCCGCGAAGATCTGAAGGAAAATAAAAACGGCGGGAGGGTATGCACGCGTTTTCCGCCGGAACCGAACGGTTATCTGCATATCGGTCACGCTAAGTCGATCTGCCTGAATTTCGGGACGGCTCTGGAGTTCGGCGGTAAATGCAATCTGCGTTTTGACGACACTAATCCGTCAAAAGAGGATATCGAATATGTAGATTCCATCCGCGCCGATGTCCGCTGGCTGGGTTTTGACTGGGAAGACCGCCTTTTTTACGCGTCGGACTATTTTCCTCGTCTCTACGAATTCGCCTGCCGCCTGATCGAAAAGGGGCTGGCCTATGTGTGCGAATTGACGGCGGAGGAGACGCGGGCCTATCGCGGTACATTGTCGCAGCCGGGGCGGGAGAGCCCTTACCGGACGCGGAGCGCGGGGGAAAACATGGATCTGTTTCGCCGTATGCGGGAAGGCGAATTCCCGGATGGGGCCATGGTGCTGAGAGCCAGAATAGACATGGCCTCTCCCAATCTCAACCTGCGGGATCCTGTGCTTTACCGCATCATGCGCCGGCGGCACCATCGCACTGGCGACGTCTGGTGTATTTATCCGATGTATGATTTCGCCCACCCGCTGTCGGACGCCATAGAAGGGGTCACCCATTCCATCTGCACGATGGAATTTGAGGATCACCGCCCGCTGTACAACTGGCTCACGGATAACCTGATCGCAGAAAACCCGCCGCGCCAGTACGAATTTGCCCGGTTGGAGATAACGCGCACGGTCATGAGCAAGCGCCGGCTGCGCCAATTCGTGGATAGCGGCGTCGTGAGCGGCTGGGACGACCCGCGGATGCCTACGCTTTCCGGTCTCAGGCGGCGCGGTTACCCGCCGGAGGCTATCCGGGATTTTTGTGAGCGCATCGGCGTAGCCAAGGCTAACAGCGTCGTGGACGCGGCGCTGCTCGACTATTGCGCGCGCGAGGATCTGAACCGGCGGGCCGAGCGGCGGATGCTGGTGCTGCGCCCGCTGAAAGTCGTTATCGACAATTATCCGGCGGAGCGGACCGAGTATGTGGAAGCGAAAAACCACCCGGATGATCCGGTGGCGGGCAGCCGACGCCTGCCGTTTGGGCGGGAGATCTACATTGAGCAGGATGATTTTATGGAAAATCCTCCCAAAAAATTTTTCCGCCTGCGACCCGGCGGGGAAGTGCGCCTGAAACATGCTTATATCATCACCTGTACGGATCTGGTCAAAGACGCCGAGGGCCGGGTGAGCGAAGTCCACTGCCAATATGATCCGCTGAGCAAAAGCGGCGGCGAAAACGCCGGGCGCAAGGTGCGCGGCACTTTGCACTGGGTGGCGGCGCGGGAGGCGGCCCGGCTGGAAACGCGCCTGTATGACTCGTTGCTGCTGGACGCGGCGGAGGACGGCGGTGGCGCGGAACTAGGCGACGGCGCGGAGCCGCGGCTCAATCCCGATTCGCTGACTGTTTGCCGAGAATGTCTGGGCGAGCCGGCGCTGGCCGCCGCGCGGCCCGGCGAGCGCTTTCAGTTTTTGCGTCTCGGTTATTTTTGCGCCGACAGCAAGGACACCGCTTTTGAGCATCCGGTTTTTAACCGAATCATCGGTTTGCGCGATACCTGGGCCAAGCTGGCACGGGAAACGTGAATCAGCGGCCCGGCGCCCGGCGCGGCCCGAGGGCGGCGGTCTGTTTTATCCCGCTCGCCCTGAGCGCCGCTCTGCTGGCCGCCGCGCGAAGCAGCCCGGCATGGGCCGAATGGTACGCCGGCCATATTTACCCGGTTTTTCCCTATACGATAGGGCGCCTGTGCGCTCTATTCCCGTTTTCCCTGTTTGAGTTTTTATTGCTGGCGCTGGGCGCCGGCGCCCTGCTCCTGACCGGCTGGACTCTGCTTGCCCTGACCGGCCCCGCGGCCGAGCGCGGGACCGGCCGCTTGCTTTTTCGCGTCTGCGCCGCTTTGAGCGCCGCGCTCCTGATCTTCACGCTGACGGGCGGCGTCAACTACAGCCGGGAGACTTTTGCCGCCCGATACTCCCTCCAGATACGGGAGTCGTCGCCGGAGGAATTGCGCGCTCTCTACAGGGAACTCGCAGCAGAGGCCGGCGAAGCTCTCGCGGCTTTGGAGCCGGCGGCGGAGGAGAGGGCGACCGGCCGGGAAACGGAGGATGAAGCCCGCCGGGCCATGGCGGCTCTCGGCCGCCGCTATAGCCTCATTTCCTATTACCCGCCGCCCAAACCGGTCCTGTTTTCCTCCGCGATGTCCTGGCTGGGCATCAGCGGTATTTTTTCCCCTTTTACCCTGGAAGCGAATTACAACAGTGATATGCCGGACTTCCAGATCCCCTGCGCCATCTGCCATGAACTCGCGCATGTATCCGGCTATATGCGCGAGGACGAAGCAGGCTTTATCAGCTATCTGGCCTGCCGCGCCTCGCCGGAAGCGGCTTTTCGCTACAGCGGCGCTATGTTTGCTCTCAGCCATGTCTTGAACGCTTTGGGCGGCGTGGTCAGCCCGGAGGAATACGGAGCTCTTTACGCCGAGCTGCCGGCGGCGGCCGCGGCGGATTTCCGGCGGGCCGGCGAATATTGGCGGCGGTTTGCCGGGCGGGCGGCGGACATCCAAACCAGGGCCAACGACGCTTACCTGCGGGCCAACGCCCAGGAAAACGGTGTGCGCGGCTATGGGCAGGTCGTCGATTTGCTGCTGGCCTGGCGGAGAGCTGAACAATAAAATGATAACCACATTTCATGCAGTCTCTAACTTGCCAAAATATTAAAAGTATAATATAATGGTTAAAGGTTTAGAAGACGACATAAAACGGAGTTGTCTGGTATTTGTTATTTTATTGAAAAATGCGCATAATAAAATCTGAGAAAAAATGAATAAAATTGAATATTTATTATTATATTCAACTAATTGCTAGAGAATACCCAGATCGAAATTGAATTATTATTCAAGAATAATAAATTAGAATTAGTGCAAGAGCATAGCGGGTTATGGACCAGCTGGAATGAGATTGCGATGATTCTTTGATTCCGGGAGAAGCCCGGAATGACGTGCGAATAACCATAGGCATATGGCTAATGACTAAGGAGTTTTGTCATGCAGATTGAACAGCTTGTTTATCTGGTTGAAGTCAGTAAAACCAATTCCATCAGTAAAGCGGCGCGAAACACTTATGTTACGCCGCAGAATATCAGCAGCGCCATACGCAAACTGGAAAAAGAGTACGGCGTATGTCTTCTGCACAGATCCACCAGCGGCGTAAGCCTGACTGCGGACGGCGAAATTTTTGTCCGGATCGCGGAAGAAGCCCTTGAGAAAATCAGCGCGCTGGACGCTCTGAAATATCCCGCGCCGCGCCGCGCGAATGAGAGTTTCACTTTTTACCATCCGGCCAGTCCCAGTCCGGAACTTTTGACCGTGCGTCTGACGGATTTTTTCGCCCGGAATCCGGGCACGAAGGTGACAATTCTTGAGACTTCGCATGACGAGATCGTCAACTCACTGCGAAACGACTCGCGCAGCGCCGGTCTGATGATGGACGAAAGCAACCGGTTCAGCGCGGAGGAATACCGGCGTCTCGGTCTGGAGATCATCAAGGCGGCCCCGGACCGTCTCACGGTCGTCACCAATCTGGAGATGCCCATCGCCAGGCAAAAATCCACCTCATTCGGCGAAGTGCTGAAATATCCGATCGTCATTTTTGAGTATATACACCGTAATATTTGCGTGCGGCGAATACTCAGCCGTTACGGAGAGCCGAATATAGTGCTGGCCACGAACAACGCGGCCATCTTCTGGCAGACGATCAAGAGCGGCGCAGCCATTGGGTTGGGTATGGAGGATAAAATACGGCGCAGCAAGAAAATCCACGGCGATATCCATCTCATTCCCTTGCGTCCGCGCAGCGAGGAGTTCACCTTTTTTATCGCCTGCGCCGCCAATAACGACTTCGCACCGCGCGAAATATCATTCTTGCAGCAGCTATTGTAGGCTGTAGACGTTACAGTCTGTAGTGTAGACGCCGGTCGAAAATCAAAGACTAATTTCTCTTTGCTTTTTTATACCTTTTGAGGTATAATTTATGAAGAACGCGGGTGCAATTCATACAAACAATGCGAGGATGAATTTGCCATGATCATAAACAAAGAATACATATCCTCGGCGGGGCTCAGGGACAGCACGTTCGCAAGTCACATGGCCTTGCTGAAAACCCTCTGTCTTTTGGGTGTCATATTTTCTCACGCCGTGTATCCGTTCACCGAGCCCGATCCCGATGGATTCTGGAGTTTTTTCGCCGAGCGGCATTCCGAGGCGGCCGATTTTTTCATCTTCTGGGGAGAAGTCGTCATTATTCCTTCGTTCATGCTGGCTTCCGGCTCCCTTGCCGCCTTGTCGGCGGAAAGAAGGCGCCGCGGCGCGCCCGCGTACATCGCGGACAGGGCAAAGCGACTTCTCGTCCCGTGGTTTTTGCTCACGGTTTTCTGGATGGTTCCTCTGTACACTCTTTTTGACATTCCCGCGTACAACAGGCCGGAAGGCTATACCTTGGCGCAGACCTACAGCGCCGGTTTGGAGGGGCTTTTCACGGACCACCTCTGGTTTCTGCTTGTCCTTTTTTGGGTCAGCGTCTTTTTCGCGGCGCTGAGTCCGCTGGCGAATCGTCTCGGCGGGCTGCTCGTCCCGGCGCTTGCGTTGGTCGCGGCTCTGCTCGTGAACGAGTACGGGCGTATATTGACCTGGTATGCCGTATGGGAGACAAGCGGACCGCTCATATGGTTCGGGCTTGGAACCGTGCTCTTCCGTTACCGGGACGGCATCGGTAAAACGCTCGCGCGGCATCCTTTGACGCTGTTCGGCTTGAATTTTGTCCTTTTTGTCGTTACCGCCCTGTTCGCAGCGCAGACGACGCCGATATACTGGTTGACCTGTTGTCTGGGGGCGCTTACCGCTTTTCAGGCCTGCCTGTATTTGGCGCGCTTTCATGGCCGGTTGCGCGGTTTCAGGCCGTACCGGTACTTTGAGGATAACGCCTTTCGCTTTTACCTTTTCCACATACCGGGCAGTTACCTGACATGCAGAATGCTTACCGCAGCCGGGCTGTCCTCACCCCTGCCGCTCATGCTGCTCTCTTTTGCCTGTAACCTTTGTCTCACCGCGTGCATTGTCGCTGTATTCAACATCTTGAGAAAATACTTGGCAAGGAAATTGTCGACAAAGCCAAGATAAAGGAGGAAACTATCAATTCAATGGAAAGGCGGAAAAATAACATGAAGAAATTGCTTTTGACCTTGCTTGTGCTGCTGGTAATAACGACGTCGCCTGTGGGCGTTTTTGCCGCGCCGGCACTGGAAAGCGGCTCCGAAACAGCGTTTGTCATCCTGCACACGAACGACGTTCACGGATATTATCAAGATACCGACGGCGCGATAGGCCACGACGTCTTGGCGGCGTATCGGGATTCGCTTGACGCGCCGACGATCCTCCTCAGCGCGGGCGATATGATCCAGGGGATTTATTTCGTCAACCAAGGCAAGGGCGAGGCGGCGGTCGACATCATGAACGCCGCCGGCTACGACGCCATGACCGTCGGAAACCACGAGTTTGACTATGGAGCGGGCCGTCTGGCTGAACTTGCGGAGGAAGCAAGCTTTCCGTTTCTATCGCAGGTTGACGGTATGGAGCACGGCGCGATTTTGAACGCCGGCGGCTATACGGTCGGCGTTTTTGGCGTAACAACGCCCTATACGAAGTTTTCGAGCATCGGCGCGCTCGGCATGGATTTTGGCACGGCGGACGATATCCTCGCATATACGGAAAATATGGTCCAAGCGCTCCACAACGAAGGAGCCGAATTTATCATCGCGCTGACGCATCTCGGCACCGACGACAATTCCTCACTCGGCGTGGATTACGGGACCGCCTACGCGCTGCGCGAGGTCGACGGCATCGACCTGATCGTTGACGGACACAGCCACACAGCTCTCGCGGAGATCATACAAGACGGTACGCCGATTGTTTCCACGGGCGCTGAGATGACGGCCTTCGGACAGGTCGAGGTGGGCGCAAGCCTTGAAATCACCGGCTACAAATCGATCACCAAGGAAGATCTGGGGAACGTGACGCCGGACCCGTCCGTTACGGCGGTGATCAATAAATGGGCGGACAACGTCGCGAGGGCCGGCGCGGAGGTCGTGTCGAGTACAGATACCGCGGTTTTCGTCGAGCGAGTAAACGAACGCACCAAAGAGACGGTGATGGGAAATCTCGTCGCCGACGCCATGCGATGGGCGGCGGACGCGGAGATCGCCTTGGAAAACGGCGGCGCCATTCGCGCGGGCTTTGACGAGGGGGATATTACAGTAGGCGAGGTGAACGCGGCCCTGCCATTTTCCAACTATCTTTGCAAGACTAAGCTCAAAGGCTCCGTGGTCAAAGAGGCGCTCGAGGTCAGCGTTTCGAGCTATCCGGAACCGCGGGGCGGATTTTTGCAGGTGGCCGGCCTGACCTTTGCGTTTGACCCGGCAAAGCCTGTTGGCGAACGCGTCGTCTCTGTATCGGTCGGCGGCGAACCGCTGGACCCCGACCAAGAATACACCGTCGTTACGAACGATTTCGACGCGGCGGGCGGCGATGAATACACAATGCTCAAGGAGCCGTTTTTGGCCGATCCGCTCACGAATGACCGCGGAATTTCAGCGGTCGCGGACGCGGTAACTGAGTATCTCAATTCCGGCAGCGCGAAAATCGGCCTCGACGGACGGATCGAAGTTTACTATGAGCTTCCTCCGCTTGAAACCGCCGAAAGTACGAGAACGGCGGCGATTTATATTATTTTCGCGGTGATCGCCCTGCTTCTTGCGGTCGCGGTGGTCGTCGTCATAATGAAAAGACGGAGCGGGAAAAATGACGGCGACGAGCAGAGCAAGGAATGAGATCATGACAGACACGGAACAATCCGGCGCGTAAGCAAAGAGTACAGTAAGTGGCGGAAGACGGCTGAATCGCAACTACAATTAAGATATAACTTGATGCGCCTGTGATATACGCTTGCAAATCAGTTATATCTATGCTATGATGGCGCTGCTGTTATGGAAGGAGTGTTCATTTTCACGATCAAAAGAGAAGCGTATATGAGCCGCATCCGCCCGTTTATTGGTAATGAGCTTATTAAGGTTTTGACCGGCATCCGGCGCAGCGGCAAATCCGTCATGCTGGAACTGATACAGGAGGAATTGATGGCGCGGGGAGTTTCCGCCTCTCAGTTTATCCGGCTCAATTTTGAGGATATGAACAACGCGCGGCTCTGCACCGCCGAAGCCTTGCATCAAGAGGTCGCGGAGCGGATTTCCCGCGTCGAGGGGAAGGCGTATCTTTTCTTTGATGAGATCCAAGAGGTTTTGGCATGGGAAAAATGCGTCAATTCCTTCCGGGTGGAGTTCGACTGCGACATATACATCACCGGCTCTAACGCCAGACTGCTTTCGGGCGAGCTGGCGACCCGTCTGGCCGGGAGGTACGTCGAGTTTGTCGTCTACCCTTTTTCCTTCGGGGAGTTTTTAGAGCTGTACGCCTCTATATTTCCGCAGGCGCAAAAACAGGAGGCGTTCGCCAGATATCTGACTCTCGGCGGCATGCCTTATCTCGGCAATCTCCGTTACACGGACGCGCCGGCGCGGATTTATCTGCAGGACTTGTTTAATTCAGTCGTCCTTAAAGACATTGTAAAACGCCATAGGGTTCGTGACGTCGATCTGCTGGAGCGCATCATCGCTTATGTTTTCGGCGGCGTCGGCACGACGTTTTCCGCGGCGTCGATTTCCAAATATTTCAAGAACGAAAACCGCGTGACGGCGCCCGAAACGGTCATGAACTACATCAGTTACTGCATGGACGCTTTCCTGTTCTATCAGGTCCGCAGGCAGGATCTGCGGGGCAAGCGGCTGCTCGCGCTCAATGAAAAATACTACGCAGCAGACCATGGCATCCGCGAGGCTGTTTACGGCGGTAATATGAGAGACGTCCATCTCATACTGGAGAACATCGTTTACATGGAACTGCTGCGACGGGGCTATAAGGTCAGTGTCGGAAAGGCGGGATCCAAGGAGATCGACTTTGTCGGCGAGCAAAAGAACGAAAAACTCTACATTCAGGTTTCCTACCTGCTCGCCTCGGAAGAAACAGTCCGGCGTGAGTTCGGCGCATACGAATCCGTCCGGGATAATTTTCCTAAATATGTAGTATCGCTGGATGAGTTTGACATGAGCCGCGAAGGGATCAAACACAAAAACATTCGGGATTTCCTGCTTGCTCCCGCTTGGGATTGAGCGCCACCAATCACCTAAAAAATACCCCGAAAATATTTCGTTACCGTTGACAAACTCAAGGCGCCGCGGTATAATCAAATTATTCACAATTGACCGGTCAACTGAATAAACATTCAAAGGAGGCTCAACAGATGAACAAACCGACACTGCTAGACAAGTATCAACTTTTCATCGACGGAAAATGGCGGGACGCCTCGGATGGCAAGACATTTGAGTCGTATTGCCCGGCTAATGGGGAGCGTCTGGCGACCTGTGCCGAAGCGACGAAAGACGACGTGGACGCGGCGGTGGCCGCCGCCTGGAAAGCTTGGCCGGCCTGGAAAGCCGTCTCCCCGGCGGAGCGTTCCGCCATTTTGCTCAAGATCGCCGACATCATCGACGCGCACAAGGAGCATCTGGCGTTGGTGGAAACGGTGGACAACGGCAAACCGATCCGGGAAACTATGGCTATCGACGTGCCTGAATCCGCCGATCATTTCCGTTACTTCGCCGGCGCCATCCGGACTGAGGAAGGTTCCGCCGCCATGCTGGGCGAAAACACCCTTTCCCTCATTTTACGCGAACCGATCGGCGTCGTCGGGCAGATCGTTCCCTGGAACTTCCCCTTCCTGATGGCCGCGTGGAAACTGGCGCCGGTTCTGGCCTCCGGCTGCTGCACCGTGTTTAAACCTTCGAGTTATACCTCCCTGTCCGTGCTGGAACTGGCCCGGCTGGTTCAGGACGTGCTGCCGCCGGGCGTATTCAACGTGGTCACCGGCAAAGGCTCGCAGTCCGGTCAGTATATGCTGGATCACAAAGGTTTCCGCAAACTCGCTTTTACCGGCTCCACCGAGATCGGCTGCAGCGTGGCGGCGGCGGCGGCGGACAAACTGATCCCCTCCACGCTGGAACTGGGCGGAAAATCAGCCAATATTTTCTTCCCGGACTGCCAGTGGGATCTGGCGCTGGACGGCTTGCAGCTCGGCATCCTGTTCAATCAGGGGCAAGTCTGCTGCGCCGGCTCACGGGTCTTCGTCCATGAGGATATCTATGACAAATTCCTGGCCGACTCGATTAAGGCCTTTAACAAGATCAAGGTCGGTCTCCCCTGGGAAAGCGGCACCCAAATGGGTTCGCAGATTTATGAGGCTCATCTGCAGCAGATTTTGGCCCGCATCGAGGACGGCAAGAAAGAAGGCGCCAAAGTCGCTTGCGGCGGCGAGCGGGTCACAGAGGGCGATCTGGGAAAAGGCTGCTTCATGCGCCCGACTTTGATCGTGGATGTGACCAACGATATGAAGATCGCTCAGGAGGAAATTTTTGGCCCGGTGGCGGTGGTCATCAAATTCCGCTCCGAGGAAGAAGTGATAAAACTGGCCAACGAGAGCGAATACGGGCTGGGCGGAGCGATCTGGACCCGGGACATCAACCGGGCGATCAGAGTGAGCCGCGCCATTGAAACCGGGCGCATGTGGGTCAACACCTACAACAGCATCCCTGCCGGGGCGCCCTTTGGCGGCTACAAAGCTTCTGGCATCGGCCGCGAGACCCATAAGGTGATCCTGGAGCATTATACGCAGATGAAAAATATCATGATCAATCTCGCGGAAGAACCGCTGGGCTTCTATCCCGAATAAACGCGTTTCCCAGACAAATCAAAGAAATCCCGGCGACGACGGAAGCCGGGATTTCTTTTTGGCGTCTCACAATGTTTACTCGTCAGTCCGGTTCAATTCTAACTCTCCACTCTCCACTCAATCAACTTCCCACTCTCAACTCCCCGCTCCCAACTCTCCTCTCTCCACTCTCAACTCTCCACTCCCCACTCGTCCTGTAGTCTTGGCGCATAACCAATGTTCCATCTTCTTCCAGGTTATAAACCACTACATGATTGGATTCACTCTTGAATTCGACGCAGCAGTCGCAGCAGTAATACTGATCCACGCCTATTTTACCGACCAGGCGGCTGCCGCAATTTACACATATCATTTTCTGACCCCCGTCCACACACACGCCGGGCGGTTTGCGGTTAGACTTGCGCCGCCCGGCTTTCATCCAGCAGTTGCTGCAGCGTCACATTATCTATCACGTTGCTCACCGCGTCCAAAACTTGCCCCCATATGTGCCGCGTCGCGCAATAGGCCATATCCTGGCAGCATTGAGCGCTGTCCGTTCTGTTGCATTCCACGGGCGGCGCCGGGCCGTCGATCGCCCGGATTATCTCGCCGATGACGATTTGCGCCGCGGGCCGGGCGATGACATATCCGCCTTTGGTGCCGCGGATGCTCCGGACTAGGCCGGCCTTGCGCAAATCAGGCACCACCTGCCCCAAGTAATGTTCAGACATGTGTTTGCGTTCGGCGATGTTTCTCAGCGATACCGGACCGCCGGCGGACAATTCGGCCAAATCGACCATGACTTGCAATCCATATCGTCCTCTTGTTGAAAATTTCATTTTCGCATCCTTCTTTCTTGATTTTCTCAATTTGAATAAAACACATGTTTCTATATTGATTCCCAGATCTTCGCCGCCGCGCTGCCGGAATGAACGGCGCGTTACGCTTGACGGGCATTGGTTCTCATGTTACTGTAACGATAGCGAAAATATTGGGGAGTGTTGTCAATATGAATTTGTTTTCCGCCGGATTTGACCCCATGTCAGTCGCTCCGCTGGCTGAACGGATGCGCCCGCGCAAACTGGACGAGTTTCTGGGGCAGTCCGCTGTGCTTGGCCCGCGGAAGCCGCTGCGGCGCGCTATTGAGGCTGACCGGATCACATCCGTAATTTTATACGGGCCGCCCGGAAGCGGCAAAACTTCTTTGGCTCAGGTCATCGCCGCTCACACCGCCGCGAGCTTTGTGCGGATCAACGCTGTTTCCGCCGGTGTCAAGGAACTGAGGGAAATTTTCGACCGCGCTCTCAGCGATCTGCATCTGTACAATCGAAAAACACTGGTTTTCTGTGATGAAGTGCATCGTTTCAATAAAAGTCAGCAAGATGTTCTTCTGCCGGGAATAGAGCGGGGCGTCGTCTCTTTTGTCGGCGCTACCACGGAAAACCCCTACTTTGAGCTGAACGCCGCTCTGCTCAGCCGTTCTACCTTATTTCGCCTGGAACCCTTAGGGGACGACGACATCCTCAGCGGTCTGCGAGCGGCTCTCGCCGACCCGGAGCGCGGTCTGGGAGAGTGGGGAGCCGATGTGGACGAGGACGCTCTCCGTCACTGGGTAGACCACGCGCGCGGCGATCTGCGCCGGGCCATGAACGCGCTGGAGCTGGCGGTGCTGACCGCCGTTCCTCAAAGCGGGCGGCGGCGGGTGACTCTGGCCGACGCGAAAGAGTCCATTCAGGAAACCTATTTTCGTTATGATAAACAAGGCGACAACCATTACGATATCATTTCCGCTTTTATCAAGAGTATGCGCGGCTCAGATCCCGACGCCGCCCTGTACTGGCTGGCCGTACTTCTGGAAGCGGGCGAGGATCCGCGTTTTATCATGCGCCGCATCCTGATCCACGCTTCGGAAGACGTCGGCCTGGCCGATCCGGCGGTCATGCTGCAGGCCCAGGCGGCGGCCCGCGCTCTGGAGTGGGTCGGACTGCCCGAGGCGCAGATCCCCATGGCTCAAGCCGTACTGGCCATAGCCACCGCGCCCAAAAGCAATTCTGTGGTCACGGCGATCAAGGCCGCCCGGAGTTTTGTGCGGGAACACGGCGCCGGCCGCGTGCCGGAACATCTGCGCGATCCTCATTCCGCCGAGGCCCGGCTGGGCGGCGGGGAAGGCGGGGAGGGCTATCTCTACCCCCATGATTACCCCGGTCATTGGGTCGCCCAGAACTATCTGCCCTCCGGTCTCTCCGTCCCGCGGTTTTATGAACCGGCGGGCATCGGGAGCGACACGCGGCAAGGACAGCCGTCCTAATGAATGGGCGTACATGACCGTCAGGGACTACTATCGAAAATAAAAACAGTTACAGCTTATTTTCATACAGTTCCTTAGCGGCGTCTTTACTAAAAGCGCCACTTGAGAAATAAAATTAAGTTTTAAGGACGTCTTTCAGGTTACGGGGCGTTACGGAACCTTAATCGTGCTTGTTCAGAACCTTTATCTCCGCGATGAGTTCCCGCAGTTTCGCATCCATCGTCTCGCCGGGGAACTGGCAAGTGCCGACTTGCGGGTGGCCGCCGCCGCCGTATTTCAGCATAAGTCTCCCGACGTTGACTGGGCTGGTGCGGTTCAGCACGCTGTGCCCGACCGCGGCTGAGCATCCTTTTCCGTCGCGGCCGCTCACGATCCAGACGGAGATGTTCTGCTCAGGATAGAGGCTGTAGATCAGGAAGCGGTTGCCGGCGTAAATCGTCTCCAGTCCGCGCAGATCGCTGACGACGACCTGTTCCTCCGTTACGGTGCGGCGCCTGACCATGTCGATAAATTTTTCCGTCTGGTTGGCGTACATTTTGCTTCGTTCGACGATATCAGGCAAGGCCATTATTTCCTCGATGCTCTTTTCCCGGCACCAGTCTATCAGTTTTTCCATCAACTGGTAATTGCTGGCCTGGAAATCGTGGAATCTGCCAAGTCCCGTGCGCGGATCCATGATGAAACCCAGTAAAATCCATCCCTGCGGGCTGAGGATCTCCTCCCGGGTTAGATCCGCCGAATCCACTTTATCCACCGCCGCTAACAGATCGTCATAGCGCGGGAATTTTTCGCGGCCGCCATAATAGTCGTAAATAATATGCGCGGCGCTTGGAGAGGGTCTGCTGTCGCCCTCGTATTTACCGGCGTGGGCTCTGCGGTCTTCCTCGCTGGCGTGATGGTCGAACCATAGTCCGCAACCCTCCACATAAGGTACGTTAGCCAGACAGTCGTTTTTGGTGACTTCGACGAGACCGTCCTGCAAATCTTTCGGATGCGCGAATTTCCAGCTGTCGATGATGCCGGCTTCTTTTAAAAGAACCGCACATGCCAGGCCGTCAAAGTCTGACCTTGTGATAAGTTTCATTGGTATTCCCCCATTCTTAACAGAACTCGGCAATAACTCCGCGCGGGCGGCGCCTAGCTGCTATTCTAACACACCAGTCCCTCGCTAACAAGCGTTTCCGCATCAGGATACCAGATTTTTAATCCCGCCTTGATTTCGCACACCATAAATTTTTCTTTTTTCCCTTGCCTTTTTTAGGCGCGGATAGTATAATATCTTGGTGTGTGGCTTTCATCACGCCGTATACGGCAGAGGAAAGTTGTCGTGGCTGGGGGTGTAGCTCAGTGGGAGAGCGCTTGCTTCGCATGTAAGAAGTCGAGGGTTCGAATCCCTTCACCTCCACCATTTTTATTTTACCGCCTGTTTGCTGTGAGCGCAGTGTGGCGGCGCGTCAGGGTTTCAGGCCTCAAAGGGATGTATTCCAGTATTATTTAGAAATATTCCCTGTTTATAATTATATCACACAAGGATAATTAGTCAAGTTTTTTATGGGATTTTATTAAAAAAATTTCCTGCCGCGACCATTGTATGTATATTACATAATTCTCATTTTAAGGATGATTTAGGTGCTGCCAGTTCCTTATTCCGCGCAAACAAAAGAGCGGCGATATCGCCGCTCTTTTTGTTGGTTTTTACCAGCTCTGTCTGTGCGCCTGAAAGCATTCCGAACAGTAGACCGGTTTGCTGCCGTTGGGCTCGAAGGGCACGGTGGTTTCCTTGCCGCAGTCAGAGCAGATCACCGAAAACATTTGACGCGACCCGCGGCTTTGCGCTTTGCGCGCCGCGCGGCAGGCCGGGCAGCGGCCAGGCTCGTTCTCAAATCCTTTTTCGGCGAAAAACTCTTGCTCCGAGGCGGAAAAGAGAAACTCACTGCCGCAATCCCTACAGGTCAAAGTTTTGTCCGTGAACATAGAAAAACCTCCACTTTTTTATTGCCCGTTCGGTGGGGATAACTTAACTTCCCACTGAAATTGGGCAGGAGTGAAGACTATCAATGCACCATTATTTAACGAGCAAACTCAGTATACACGATTGCCATTCATTTGGCAAGAGGTTTTGCCGCAAAATTTTGATTTAATAATTGAAATTTGAAGTAAAAATGCCGACGTTTCTTATTGTGATAAACACAACCACCGAGCCGGCGTATCTTGATTTTTTGACCGAACCGGGTTATACTGGAGCGAATTACAATACTGACGTGAAGAAAGAGGGCTATTGATCATACTTAACGCGATTACATCGCCCGGCGACGTCCGGGCTTTGAGGCAGGAGGATCTGGCGGCGCTGGCGGCCGAGTTGCGCGAGGAAATCATCGGCGTGACGGCTGAAAACGGGGGGCATCTCGCCTCCAGCCTGGGGGTCGTGGAACTGACCATCGCGCTGCTGCGCGAGTTTGAGCCGCCGGCGGACAGCATCGTCTGGGATGTCGGACATCAGGCTTATGCCTGGAAACTGCTGACCGGGAGACGGGAGCGTTTTGCCACCCTGCGGCAGCCCGGCGGTCTGGCCGGTTTTCCCCGCCGGGACGAAAGTCCGTGCGACGCTTTTGGCGCCGGACATTCCAGCACCTCGATCTCCGCGGCGCTGGGATTTGCTAAGGCACGGGATATCCAAAGAGAGGGCGGTTACGCCGTGGCGGTAATCGGCGACGGTTCCATGAGCGCCGGCATGGCCTATGAAGCGCTGAACCACGCCGGGGCGGCCAAAACCAATCTCATCGTCGTTCTGAACGACAATGAGATGTTCATATCCAAACACGTCGGCGCCATGTCCAAATACCTGAACCGCCTGCGCACAGCCTCCGCCTACACGCGCGGCAAAAGCGATGTCAAGGCTTTTCTGCGCGGTCTGCCTCTGGTCGGCGAGACGATGAGCAACGCGGTGCGCAAAGCGAAAAACACCCTGAAATACTTTCTCCTGCCTGGGATGCTGTTCGAGGAAATGGGATTTACCTATATCGGGCCGATCGACGGCCATGATATAGCGGCTCTGACGGACGTTTTCGCTCAGGCCAAAAAACAGCCCGGCCCCGTGCTAGTCCACGCGGTGACGCGCAAAGGGATGGGCTATGAGCCGGCCATGCGGGATCCGGACGTCTTCCACGGCGTCGGGCCTTTTGACCGCGAGACGGGAGAGCCGCGCAAAAAAAACGGCTCCCCGACTTACAGCGAGGTTTTTGGCGAAACCCTCTGCCGCCTGGGTCAGGACGACCAGAGCATCGTCGCCGTGACCGCGGCGATGGGCAACGGCACGGGGCTTGATCAATTCGGGCTTATGTATCCGCGGCGCTTTTTCGATGTCGGTATCGCCGAACAGCATGCGGTCACTTTCGCGGCCGGTCTGGCTTTAGCCGGACTTAAACCGGTAGTTTCCATGTATTCCACATTTTACCAGAGGGCCTATGACCAAGTCTTGCATGATGTTTGTCTGCAAAACGCCCAAGTGGTTTTTGCCGTGGACCGGGCCGGGCTGGTCGGCGAGGACGGGCCGACGCATCACGGGGTTTTTGACATCGCCTTGTTCCGCGCCATCCCGAATCTGACGATCATGGCGCCAAAGGACGAAAACGAACTGCGGCATATGCTCCGCGCGGCCTTTACCTTGCCGAACCCCGCCGCTTTGCGCTATCCGCGCGGCAAGGGGCGGGGAGACAAGCAGGAGGACGACAGTATGCCTTTGCCGGTGGGAAAAGCGGAACTCATGCGCCAAGGGGCCGATGTTGTGTTGATCGGGTTTGGCCCGCTCGTCTACCGCTGTATGGAAGCGGCGGACGAACTCGCTCGGCGCGGGGTGGACGCCGGTGTGCTGAATCTGCGGTTTTTGAATCCCACCGACCAAGAAGCCGTGCTGAGAGAAGCGCGGCGCACCGGCCGCGTCGTCACCGTGGAAGACCATATGCTGGCGGGCGGAGTCGGGAGCGCCGTCCTGGAAATACTGGCGGACGCCGGCCTGAGCGCGGTGCGGGTAAAACGCCTCGGCTACGGCGATTATGTGACCCACGGGCCGATAGACGCCTTGCTGGCGGAAAATGGACTGGACACGGCCGGCATCACGCGCGCCGCGCTGGATATCTGCGCTCAGGCGCCGGCGTGAACTCAACCGACGAAGATATCGTCGTCGCCTCTCCTTTCTGCCATTTTGTCGAGATATGGCTGGCGCAAAGCCAGCGCGTGAATATAGGAACAGAGAGTACTCACAATAGCCGTGCCGAGAAACGCTCCCGTCACCGTCGAACTCTGCAGGACCCCGATGAGGTTGAGCGTCGCCGTGCCAAAAGGCAGTAAAAAGCAGAGCAAAGAATATATGACCCCTATTTTCAGCCACTCACGCTCCCTGGCCTTGATGCCTATCCATATAAAGCCAATAAACCCAATAATGGGGATAAAAGCGACGATAATCCAGAGCGAGCCGATGATGTCACGAAAATTCATATTCAAATTTTTGCCCCCTCCCGGCATCGTAAAGAACCGAGTTCATTCAGCCGTTCCCCAGAGACCGCTGAGATTGCCGGCGGTCATGACCGAGAGGACCAGACCAAACACGATCAGCACAATACCGGCAAACTGTATTCGGCGCGATATTTTATGCAGGCTTTCTTCATCCATCTCGCCGCCGCGCCGCATTATGACGCTTATGACCAGCCGCGGTTTGCGCCAGAGCAGCCAACCGAGCAGCAAATACATGACCAGCGACAAACAATAAGTGAGAGGGAATTCTATTTTGGCGGAAACCGGCCAGGCGATGGCGTAAACGACCATAAAAATCATGCCAAAACGGAACACAAAAGTAAGTTCCGGGTTTGTTTCGCTTTTTTTCTTCTGCCGTTTTTCCTTCTCCGCGGCGACCCTCTCCGCGAATGTCCGCGGACGAGGCGGCCCAGCCGGTTTTTGTTTTCGTTTGGCCAAATGGCGCTCCTCTATCTAAGATTGACGCCGCTGCTCCCTCCAGGAACTGTTTGAGGAGGAAAAACAACGGCATCAATCTGTTCCGGTTCAGTTAATAAGTCGGTTCAGCAACAGTTATTACATGGGCAATAAGCTTGTCACAAAAGCCGCGGCTTCCGGCAAATGGACCTGCAGTCCCGTGAAGACATAGGCTTCCAGCATGACCAGAATACCCATCAGGGCGGCCAATACGACGGAGTGGCCGACGACAGCGCGGAAGATCGGTCCGATGGCGGCCATGCCCTCGTCCTTATCCTTGTAACAAGTGATAGAGGCCACGATAATGGACTGCGGGTCGATCATCTTGCCCATGACGCCGCCTGTCGAGTTCGTGGCCACAATTAGCACGGGGTTCAAATGCAGCAGCTCGGCCGTGACGCGCTGCAGATGGCCGAACATAGCGTTGCAGGCCGAGTCGGAACCGGTGAGGAACACGCCCAGCCAGCCCAGCATGGCGGCAAAGAACGGATACATCACGCCGGTGCGCGTAAAGGCGATGCCGAGGATGACGTCCGTGCCGGCGTAGCGGGTCAGGTAGCCCAGTCCGAGCACGGTGCAGATGACGGTGATCGGCACTTTCATACGGTTGAGGGTCATCTTCAGCGCTTCGCCCCATTGAGCGGGGGAGAGACGGAGGATGATCAGGCCGGAGAGAATGGCGGCGACGAGGATGCCCGTGCCGGCCAGCGAGAAGAAGTTGAACACCCAGCGGGCGGCTAGCGGAGCGTGCTCCGTCACCAACGGGGTGTCGTAGGACGTCAGATTGTGCAGATACGGGAACTCAATAGCCGGGCTGAACAGACCGCCCAAGAAGGTTTTCGCCGGCTGCCAGCCCCAGATGCCGACCGCTACAGCCAAGAATACCCAAGGCATCCAGGACATGACGATCTCGCCCATGCTGTGCTTGGGAATATTGGCGGCGTCGAAATCCTCGTGCCCCATGATGTGCTTTGGCTGCCAGACGCGGAAGAATAAAGTCGTGACGACCAGAGAGACGATGCCCGCGCCGATGTCCACGAGCATGACGTTGCCCATCTCCGCCATCGTGAACTGCGTGATGGCAAAGGAGAGACCGCAGACGATACAGCCCGGCAGCACCTCGATAACGTCGGCGAATTTGCCTTTATCCATGAACACGAGGGTCGCGACCAGCCAGATCGGGATGATAACGGAAAAGAACGGCAATTGGTGACCGGCCATCTTTGACAGCAGTTCCGCGGGAATCTCGCTTGTGCCGGCCAAAGTGATGATCGGCGTTCCCACGGCGCCCCAGGCCACCGGAGCCGTGTTGGCGATCAGGCAGATAACAGCCGCCGTCAGGGGGCGGAAGCCGAGACCGCACATGATGGCGCCGGCCACCGCCACCGGCGTGCCGAAACCGCAGGCGCCCTCAATGAACGCGCCGAAGGAAAAGGCGATCAGCAGGGACTGCAAGCGGCGGTCCGGGGTCAGGCCCGCGATAGAGTCTCGGAGGATCTCGAATTTACCGGTGATGACCGTCGTGTTATATAAGAAGATAGCGCCGAACACGATCCAGCCGATGGAAAAAATACCGTACAGAACGCCGTAAACAAAAGCCATCACAGCGGAAGACGCCGGCATCCTACACATGAAGAGCGCGACGAGAAAAGCGGTGATGGCGGCGGCGATAGCCGCGTAGGGGGCGTAGATGCCCAGAATGGTCTTGCCGGTGTTTTTGTCCTTGTGCGGATGGATGGCCAGGAGATATAGCAGCACGAGAACGGGGAGCGCGGATAAGAACGTGGATAAAAGAACATTATTCAGCGGGTCATAGTTTTGAATAAAAATGAAGTCGGAGTCAGCCATGATTTCAGTTCTCCTTTCCGGAAACGTTTGCCTTACATACAATAGGGACGATTGTGGAAATCATCGATATCGCCGGATAAATCAGCTAAAAGCCAAATTTTTCCTTCAATCCACCTCCCCCGCGACATACTGCCGGCGCCGTTCCAGATCGGCCGGCCCTAACCTCTGCCCCGCGACAGAACGATTTCCCTCTGGCAAATAGTACCGGTATCAGAGCATAAGCACCACTCCCCAGTCCGGTTTTCCCGATAGCAACTACTGTCAAAAGGTATACCTTTTGACAGCAACTACCTGTCGTTTAGACTATCATAAATCCGTGTCGAAATCAAGAGGTTTTTGCATTTTTTCAAAAATTCACGATTCGACATTTTTCGACTATGTAGGAATGGGAAGCGCTGTTTAATCAGTTAAATCAAGCTGCACGGTATGAAGCAGTTTTTTGAATCGATCGGTATGACTTTCTCGCACATACAGACGACGCCGCCCGGCCCCCGCTGCGCGGCAGCTTTGTCTAAAACGCTGAATTTCCTGATTTCGCGGCCGTCGGGGTTTGCCGATTTCTTTATTTCCAGCGGATGGATCAAATTGTTCCGTTCCACGAAAATATCGATCTCTTTCGCGTTAGCGTCCCGGTAATAAGTCAGGTTGGCGTTGCTTGGCGAATATGAGTAATTTTTCAGCATTTCAATGACGGCGAAGTTTTCAAAATAATGCCCGCTCGCCGCCCCGTTCATCAGAGTATCCCGCGTCAGCCACAGGGAAAGGTGCGCGGCCAGTCCCGTATCGCAAAAATACAGCTTGGGGGTTTTGGCAAGGCGTTTCAGAGCGTTATTGGCGTAAGGCGGCAGAAGATAGATAATTCCCATGCCCGCCAGCACTCTGAGCCATTCTTTCGCGGTAGGCTGCGAAATCTCCGCCGCGTCCGCAAGAGTTTTATAATTGACTTGCTCCGAAACAAGCGCGGCGCAGGCTGTCAGGAATTTTCCCCAGCGCAGGGCGTCGGTAACGCCGCCAAGTTCCGCGGCGTCACGCATGAGATAGGTGGTCGCGTAGGCGTTATAATACTCCCGCCGCTGCTCGGGGTCCGCGCCGATAAGTTGCGGCATGCCGCCCCGCCATATATGCTCAAACACGCTGACGACATCATTCCTGACGGCTCGCGCCTGCCGCGCTTGCAGGCACGGCAAGCTGAAATCCAAGTCGTCGTCAAAAAACACGCCGTCCTTTTCGTTCTTCGAAAGACTGTACAGTTCCAAAATACCGATCCTGCCCGCCAGCGTTTCCCGGACATTTTTCATCATATGGAACCGCTGTGAGCCGGTCAGCCAAAACAGCCCCGTTTCCTCGGTCTCGTCGCAGAGTATTTTGATTTGACTGAACAAGTTTTTCATAGGCAAAGGCTGCGCTGCCATTCGGCTCGTAAGCAAACACGCTTTTGCCCGCTACGCTCGCTTCCTTGATTTTTGTCGCGTAAGGTATCGGCTGCCCGAATATGCGGACGCTCCCGCCGTAGGCTTCTTTGATGATCGCCAGCGTGTTCCGCGCGAGATTCGTCCGCATGTTGGCCAGCGTGATCAACACACCTTTGATTTGCAGGCCGGGATTGATGTGCTTCTTGATCAGCGCGACGGTATCGAAGAGCTGCGTCATGCCGATAACGGAGAGATACTCCGGCTGGACGGGGACGATCACGCGGTCAGCGGCGGCCAGAGCGTTGACCGTCATCATGCCCAGCGTAGGCGGGCAGTCAAGGATTATCGCGTCATAGCCAGGCCTGATTTCCGCTAAAAGACTGCGCAGTGCCCGCTCACGCTCAAAGGCGTTTACCATGCGCATTTCCAGACCGGATAACTCAATGCTCGACGGCAGAAGATCTACGCCCTCGGCGTGACGCAATATGCCCTTCAGCGGGTCAATGGGTTTGTTCTCAATGATTTTCCCAAGCTGCGTGGCTATGGTGCAGGTCAGTTCGTCCGGCCGCGGCCAGCCGAGTGAGATGGTTTGCGAGGCCTGGCTGTCGAGGTCGGCTATCAGGACTTTGCGCCCGTGGCGGGCAAGGCCGATGCCGAGGTTGGTGCTGGTGACGCTCTTGCCCACGCCGCCCTTTTGGTTTACAACCGCGTAAACACGGCAATGGCCGCCGTCCATGACGCTCCCTCCCTTCGCCCGGTTCTGATGTGGTTCATGGCTTATCTCCCTTCACATAAAATCAGCCGCCTGTGGCCGGATTGCTTAGGGCGGCTATGTATGGGGCTGAAAGCCCCATAACGCAAGAAGCCGCCGTTCTTTTTGAGAGCGGCGGCTTCTTGTGTTTTGCCCCCGTGTTTCATGAGGCTAAGTATTTGGTTTACGCGATTTTGACTTTCCGAATGGGTGCTTTGACGATTTTTAAGTGATTTTTGTCGCCTCATGGGTGGCGTCATATTCAAGCCAGTCCTCAATGAAAGCGGCCGAGAGGGCAGGGACGAGCGTGTCATTTGCGCTCATTTCGGTAAACTGCGCGGGAACCATTAAGTCAGCCGCGTTTGCCAATATGAATATGAAGTAAACTAATCCGAAATGGTTTCCGCTGTCATATTATAGGCTTTCAAGATGCTGCGGGACAGTGCCGAGGTCAAAGAAATTTACCCATACCGCTTCATACAGCGGGTAGACAAAGCTCCCACTGAGAAGCTGCGCCACCTCATACGCGGCGGTCTCGTCGAACGATTGGATCATAGAGGTTTCTTTTTTAACTTCTAAAACGAATTGGACATACTCATTTGCGCTCATGGCTGCCTCCTTTTTTATGCGGGCGACATTGCCTGTTCTCGGTTGTCAGGAATTTTCCTATGAAAACAAGAAAACCCGCAAAGGCTTGCGCCATGCGGGTTTTCGAAGGTTTTAATGGAGCTGCTACCCGGGCTTGAACCGGGGACCTCGTCCTTACCAAGGACGCGCTCATACCAACTGAGCTATAGCAGCATATTCGGGGTTGATCTCTTTGCCAAGGGAACGCTGCCGACTGTGACGGCGTACTAATTGTCGCATATATCTTTCCCGCTGTCAAGCGTTTATAAAATTGGGTATGGAAAAAATTGGGCAGATTGAATTGGGGTGGTAAAGCTGGGGATTTGAGGCGTTAATTTATGTTCTCAATGTTCGATATAAACTATAGGCGGCGGGGTGAGGACTGCCGGGACAGGAAAGAGTTAAATGGATGGTTTGTTTTCACAAAGCCCTCTGGTGGCGGAGGATATAGAGCAAATACTTTCAGAGGATTCCGCTATCCTCTGGCGGGAAACAGCCGGATCGACCATCCTTGTCACGGGCGCTACCGGTCTTGTCGGCGGCGCGCTGATACGCGCTTTATCATCCGCTGGCAAAAGGTATGGACTTAATCTCCGCGTCTGCGGGCACGGACGAAACGCCGCCAAAGGCGCGGCCCTCCGCAGGGAGTTTGGCGCTGAGTTCATCCGGGGCGATATTCGCGAGCCTTTGCCTACGGAAACGCTCCCGCCTGTTTTGGACTATGTCTTCCATGGCGCGGCGATCACCCGATCCGCGGATATGGCGGCCAGACCGGTCGACGTGATCACCACAGCCATTGCCGGAACGGGGAACATCCTCAGACTGGCCGCAGAGCGGCGCTGCAGAAGCATTGTGTTCCTGTCCTCTATGGAAGTCTACGGCCAAACCGACCTGCCGGAAGTCCGGGAGCCGGATCTTGGCCGGCTGGATCTGTCAAACCCCAGGAGCTGCTATCCCGAAAGCAAGCGTATGTGCGAGAGCCTGTGCGCCGCTTATGCCGCGCAGTACGGACTGCCGGTGAAAATCGCGCGGCTGGCGCAAACTTTTGGCGCAGGAACGCCGCTGGACGACGGGCGTGTGTTCGCGCAGTTCGGACGCAACGCGATGAAAGGCGAAAATATCATATTGCATACCGCGGGCCGCTCCCGCGGAAACTACTGTTACACCGCCGATACGGTTTCCGGGCTCCTGACGCTTCTTTTGAAAGGGCAAAACGGCGAAACGTACAATATCGCCAACAGCGAGGCGAGCGCGACGATCCGGGAAATGGCGGAACTGGTGGCGCGGGAGGCCGGCGGCGGGGTCAAAGTCGTAGCCGAGACGTCGGAGGACATCGCGAAACGCGGTTACGCGCCGGACGCGAATTATAGGCTCAACGCGGACAAACTGAGGGGATTGGGCTGGCGACCCCGGTACGGGCTGGCGGATATGTATAAAAGAATGATCGACGATTGGCGGGAGAGGTAAGGAGGGCTTAAAGTGGACATCGGGGCATTTTGGGAAATAATTGATTCCGCCCGTGAAGAAAATGACGGCTGGGAGGATATGTATGAACCGTTGATTTACCGTCTGGTCAAATTGGAAGCCGGGGAAATTCTTTTATGGCAAGGCATTTTTGCGGAATACCAAAGGCTTTCATACAAAAATAAGCTATGGGCCGCCGCGTATGTTATCAACGGCGGCTGCAGCGACGACGGATTTGACTATTTCCGGGGATGGCTTACAGCGCAAGGGAAAGAGGTATTCCTGGGCGCCTTGAAGGACCCGGACTCGTTGGCGGAAGTGGAAGCGACGGAAGAAGAGGTCGAGTATGAGGATATGCTCGGGGTGGCTGCGGACGCGTATTTTAAAAAGACGGGCGCGAAAGATAGAAAGTATGACCTTTTCTATGCCGAATTGGAAAAGTATCCTTTAGCGGATGAACTAAAAAAAGAGATGGTTTCAGAAATCGAATACGCGAAAGACATAGACATCGAATGGGATGAAGAAAATGAAGATGATTTAAAAAATCTATTGCCAAAATTATGCGAGGCGTTCGATTTTTGAATATTTTCAAATGAAAGTGACTTCATTGACGAGCGCTTGGGCTTTGACCGCGCCTTCCGCGCCGCCGTATTTTCCAAAAAGTTCGACAAATAAATCCGAACACCCGGCGCCGCGGTTTTCAATTTTACCGCCGCACAGCGCGTGTTCCAGCCAGCCGAAAACCGCCGTCCGCGCGTATGTGAGTCCCCCCATCTGGCAATGGCCCGACGCCCCTTCCTCCTTGGTAAACAAACGAACATAGCGCGGACAGTCCAGCGATTGGATATAGTCGAGCAATCCGGCGGCGATGATTTTGTCGGGAGCGGCGGCGTCAATGATATCGTCCTCGCTGAACAGGAACAACATGGGTTTTCCCGTCCGCGGATCAAGCGCCCCTCTGACGCACAGGTACCCGCCCATCGAATACCCGATGACGGCGATTTTCTCCTTGTCGATATCGCCGCGCGTCATCAAATAATCTACGGCGGCGCCAACAGGTTTTTCATAATCGGGCCGGAAAACAAGTCCCGGATTATCCATAAGAGCGCCCCATTGCCCCGGACCCTCAAAAACCAGGCAATTCCAGCCGTATTCGCGGGCAGCCGAACCAATCCAGCAGTACAGTTCTTCCTTGGTGGAATCGAAGCCGCCGATGGCGATAAGCGTCGGACGGTTTTCCCGGCCTGCCGGCATAAAATAACCCGGCAGCACGGCGCCCTCAAACTTGACGCCGACCTTCTCGATCGGATACTCCGCAAGAGCAGCCATACAGTGAAAACAGTCCCGGCTCCTGCTCCACAGATCTTTGTGGCGCGGATCAGTGTGAGCGGCATAAAAACAGGCCATGCGAAAATAGTTGCTTGCGCGCATAAACGCCTCCCGCGCGCCCGGCCTGTCATCTTTTGCCAATTGCCGGGCGTGATCCAAAACGCGGGCCGCCGTTTTTTCCCACTCGGCGACCCAACTGCCAAAATCGTTGGCTGTTATGCGTTCCATAGTTTCCATGCACTCGCCCAATTCCGCGGCCCCGGCTTGCTGGACGGACAGCCCCCTTACAAGCTCATAGTTGAAGCCGCCGACTGTTTTATCGCTGAAATCGACTCTCATACCCGCTCCTCCTAAGTTTTGAAATATTGATCCTCATATTTCATTATATACGGTCGGCGCGCCTTGTCAATAGGTTTTGAATTTTTAGTTGTAATATTACAAATTATTCGCTATAATAAATGACGGGTGATGGAAATGAATGGGTACGAAAAAAGAACAGCCGCTAAAAAAGCGGCGGTCATAGAGGCGGCGCGCGAATTGTTTACCCGGCGCGGGATACTGGACGTCAGTATCAGCGAAATCGCGGAGCGCGCTAAAGTTTCTCAGGTATCGATCTACAATTATTTCGGTGATAAAAACGCGTTGGCCAAAGAAGCTTTTATTGCCTGCGTCGAAGCTGAAATCGGCAAGTACGGACAGATATTGGACCAGAATATTCCTTTTCCCGAAAAACTGGAACTCATCATGCGGAGCAAGAGCGACATGGTCCATCAGATCGCCTTATCGCATTTTAATGAAAAAGCCTTGGACGATAAAATCCTTCGCCGGATTTTCCAAGAAACGGTAACAGAAAGGACCTCGGAGCTATATTATAAATTTATCGAGATGGGAAAAAGAGAAGGCGCCATTGACAAAAATATTCCAACAGAAGCGATCCTGGCTTTTTTAATGATGTCTATGACCATATTGCAGCAGCCTGAATACATGACGGAATCCAGCGAGTATAAAATGGGGATGGTAAAGCTTTTCCTGCGCGGGATCACCGGCGGCGACCGGAAGGATCTGTCCTCCGGCGCATAAAAATCTTGATTTTTTTACAAATACGCTATATAATAAAAGTGTAAATAACTGTAATCAATCACTGGACATCAGGAGACTTCCCAGTGGAATATCACCCGATAAAGCATCTGGCGCCCGGTTGGTTCGCGGTCGTCATGGGTACGGGCGGTTTAGCCAATATATTTTACAACTGGCGCTTAGATTTCGCTCCCGCCGCCGGCGCCGGTATTTTTCTCGCCGGTCTGACCGCCGGTATATACATCCTGCTCGCCGGCCCTTGGTTGGTACGCTGGCTGCGCTATTTCGGCTATGTGCGGCGCGATTTGCATCATCCGGTCACTGTGAATTTTTTTGTCATGGCCGGCGTCGGCACCGCCATCGTCGGCACGAATATCTCCGCTATCTGGAGCCGCTGGCTGCCGCCCGCCTGCGTTTACCCGCTCATGCTCGCCCTTTGGCTTGTCGCCTGTTTTATCGTCACGGCTTTTACGTTTTACACCAGTTTCCGTCTCATGCGCGCCGAAGACCCGCCCGACCCCGCCGCGATGAATTTTTCCTGGATCATGGCCCCGGTAGCCAATATGGCCTTGCTGCTCTTAGGCAATCCCCTGCTCACTTTGGCCGTCACGCGCCATCCCGGACACGCCGCGCCGATTTTTATCCTGAACGCGATCTTTTTCGGAATCGGCTTTTTCCTTTTTATTTTTCTCAGTTCCGTCATTTTCGCCCGTCTTGCTCAATACGCTCTGCCCCCGGCCACCGCGACCCCGACGTTCGGTATTTTTCTCGGCGGCGCCGGACTGGCTGTCAACGCCATCGTCGATATGGGCGAAAACGCGGAGGCCCTGGGTTTTTTCACCGCCGCGCCCCTGCTGTATTTCATCTCGCTCACCATATGGGGGTTCGGTTTTTGGATAATCGGTATCATCACCATCATCTGTCTGCATCGGCTGCGCCGGGGCGGCATCCCTTTTTCCCTCGCCTGGTGGGCTTTCATCTTTCCGCTGGCCGCTTATACCGTCGCCAGTCAAAAGATTGCCGCCTGGTACGGAGGGCCGCTCACGGCCGGCTGGGCGATTTTTCTGACCGCGCTGCTCGCTTTGCTTTGGCTTTACACTTTTGGTCAGACTTTGCGGGGCGTTTTGGACAAATCACTGTTCACCGGCGCTCCGCTGCGCGCGCCTGAACCGGCTTCCATGCCCCGGAGCGGTTGAGGGCGGAGGAGGATCACAAAATATGGAAACCATGGTCAGCGAGAAATTACAGCTGCTGCCGGCCCGGCCCGGAGTGTATCTGATGAAAAACGCCGCCGGAGAGATACTGTACATCGGCAAGGCTAAAACGCTGAAAAACCGTGTGCGCTCCTATTTCACCGGCTCGCATGACGCGAAAACGCAAGCTTTGGTGGCGCGTATCGCTGATTTTGAGTATGTCGTGACTTCCTCGGAAATGGAGGCCTTCATTCTTGAGGCCAACCTGATCAAAGAACACTCGCCTCCCTACAATATCATGCTGAAAGACGACAAGTCCTACCCTTATTTGCTCATAACCGCGGAAAAACATCCGCGCATCCTCGTGTCGCGCACGCCTAAACAAAAGGCCGGGCGCTATTACGGCCCTTACCCCAACGTGACGGCCGCCCGGGAAGCGGCGCGTCTGCTAAACCGCCTGTTGCCCCTGCGCAAGTGCAAGACTTTGCCGGACAAAGCCTGCCTTTACAACCATATCGGGCAGTGTCTGGCCCCTTGCGTGCGCGCCGTCCCGGAAACGGAATATCGGGATATCATCGCCAAAGCCGCCCTGTTTCTCAAAGGCGAGCAGCAGGAGATCCTCCGCTGGCTGAAGGAAAAAATGAACCAGGCCTCGGCGGACCTGCGCTTTGAGCAGGCGGCCGAATACCGGGATCTGATCGGCGAACTGCGGCATTTGCGCGAAAAACAAAGCGCTCTGTTAGGTGATGAGCGCGACCGGGACGTCGTCGCCTGGGCCCATAACGACGCGCTGCTCTGCGTGCAGATCCTTTTTTACCGCCACGGCGGCCTGATCCATCGCGGCAGTTTTCTCACGCCTTTTTACGAACTGCCGGAAGAGGCTTTCATCTCGTTTTTAATGCAGTATTACGGCGATAACAGCGCCATGCCGCCGGAAATCTGCATCCCGCCTCTGGCCGAGCCGTCTCCCGTGCTGGAGATACTGCCGCTCACGGTTCCCCGGCGGGGGAAAACGGCCGATCTGGTGCGCCTGGCCCAGACGAACGCCGAGACGGCGCTGAACGAGAAAATCCAGCTGGAAGGAAAAAAGGCGGCCGAACGCGCCGGCGTGCTGGCGGAACTGGCGGAACTGCTGGCTATTCCCGCTGCCCAAACGATCGAGGTTTTCGATATATCCAATCTCGCCGGGACGAATATGGTCGGCGGCATGGTGCAATTCACCGGCGCCCAGCCCAATCGCGCCGCTTACCGTAAGTTCCGGCTTGATGCCCAGAAAAATCAGGACGACACCGCCTGTATGCGCGAGGTGATCTCCCGCCGCTACAGCCGCTTAAAACGCGAGGGCGGCCAATTTCCCGATCTCGTTCTGGTGGACGGCGGCCGCGGGCAGATCGGCGCCGCTCTGTCCGCTCTCCGCCTTTTGGAAATTGATTTGCCGGTGGCCGGACTCGTCAAAAATGACCGCCATCGCACCCACGCCCTCATGAACGCCGCCGGCCGCGAAGTGCCGCTTGACGACAGTCATCGCGCTGTTTTCCGTTTTTTGGAATATATGCAGGAGGAAGTCCACCGCTTCGCCATCGCCTACCATCGGCGCCAAAGACTGCGCCAAATGACCCTCTCGCAGCTGGATGAAATTCCCGGCGTCGGCGTGGCCAGGCGGCGGATGCTGCTGACAAAATTCGGCTCGGCGGACGGCGTGGCGGCGGCGACGGAGGAAGCGCTGCGCGACGCCGGTTTGCCCCCGCGCGTCGCCCAGGCCGTGCGCGCTCATTTTGACCGGGCGGGGTAGAGGTAGACAGTGCCGGATCCATATGCTATCATCAGGTGTCTAAGCTTTTAGAGGTGTCCCATAGAAAGGATCGTGAAACGACTATGCGGAAATTGCTCCCGGCTCTTATCATCGGGCTTTGTCTGGCGGTCGTATTGCCCGCCTGCGGCGGCCGGGCCCCCGCGCCCCAAACGGCTTATATCTACACTGATTTTTCCGCCGGCGATCCCGGCGGGGAAACTGGCGGCGCCGTCAGCCGGTATGAAATCAGGTATAACGGGGATCTGACGCCCGCGCTGCTGGCCGGCGAGCTGACCGGTCTGACCGGCCTTGATTTTTCTTTCACCGCCGACGTAAGTCCCGGCGCCATCAGGGTGGACTGGGGCAACGGTTCCACGTTACTTGGCGGCTTGGGCGGCCTGACCCAAAAAGATGATTTTCATTTTGCGGACGCCGCTTCCATGAACTGGTTCATGCTGGACAGCCTCTACCGCAGTTTGCGCGCCAACTTTGCCGACTGTGACGTTTACTTCACGATGCTGGGCGGCAACCCGCTGATCGCTCCCGGCGCCGGGGAAATATTTCCGGTCGACGCGCCCTACATGGGCAGCGTCTATTATGTGAGCGGCGCGGGCGATGCCGGGAATCCGGGCGATCCGGGGGATCCCGGGGATTCAGGCGGCTTGAGCGGCACGGGCGAGTTTAACCGGTATTTTGACCGGGAAAATAATCTCACGTTCAGCTATCCGAGCGAATTCTCTTTGGACGGACGTCTCAATCCGGTTACCGAGCGCATGGAATTCACCTCGCGCCGGGAGGACGCCCTTCTTGGTTTTTGGGTCGACAGCAACGAAAACAGTGAAACATTGCAGGAATTCGTGGACCGCGTGTCCCGTTCAGATACGCAAAGCAGGCGGCTGAGCGGCAGAGAGAACCCGTGGGTGATCCTGCTGGCGGAAACCGTGCTGAGCCCGGCCGGAAAACCGCGCGGTCAGGCGTATCAATTCGCGGTGTGGCCGGAGCGCGTCGTCAATATTTGCGTGAACTGCTCCCCGGACAGGCTGGACTATTGGTATGATTTGATGGAAGAATTTTCGGTAAAGGATGGCCCGCCATGAGGAGTGGAGAGTGGAGAGTTGAGAGTTAAAAATTCAGACAGCCGCGGAAAGGAAGGTCACTATGGCTCATTATGTCAAAGAACCCTCGCGCACGTTCAGTGAGTATCTGCTCTTGCCCGGATTTACCTCTGCCGAGTGCCAGCCGGACAACGTCAGTTTTCTGACGCCATTGGTAAAATTTTCCAAAAACGAACGAGCGGCGCTCACGATGAACATTCCCCTGACCTCGGCTATCATGCAGGCTGTATCCGACGACAGTATGGCGATCGCTCTGGCGCGGGAGGGCGGCGTTTCTTTTATCTACTCGTCGCAACCGGTGGAGGACGAGGTCGCGATGGTCTCGCGGGTGAAAAACTATAAAGCCGGATTTGTCAGGAGCGATTCCAATGTCAAACCGGATCAGACCTTGGCGGATATCCTCGCCCTGCTGGAAAAAACCGGACATTCCACGGTCGCGGTCACGGACGACGGCGCCGCGGCCGGCAAGCTCGTCGGCATCGTGACCAGCCGCGATTACCGCCTGAGCCGCACTCCGCTCGACACGCCGGTCCGCGAGTTTATGACGCCGCGGGAAAACATGATTTGCGCCAAAAACGGCTGCTCTCTCAGCGAGGCCAACGACATCATCTGGGAGCATAAACTCAATACGCTGCCGGTCGTCGACGAGGACGGGCGTCTCGTCTATTTTGTTTTCCGCAAGGACTATGATTCGCATAAGGAAAACCCCTACGAGATGCTGGACGCGAGCAAGCGCTATGTAGTGGGCGCGGGCGTCAACACGCGCGATTATATGGAAAGAATTCCGGCGCTGGCGCGGGCCGGCGCGGACGTGCTCTGCATAGACTCGTCCGAGGGATTCACGGAATGGCAGAAGCGCACGCTGGAATTTGCGCGCCGCGAGTACGGCGACTCTCTGAAAATCGGCGCCGGCAACGTCGTGGACCGGGAAGGATTTTTGTTTTTGGCGGAGGCGGGAGCGGATTTTGTCAAAATAGGCATCGGCGGCGGCTCCATCTGCATAACGCGCGAGCAAAAAGGCATCGGGCGCGGGCAGGCGACGGCGATCATCGACGTGGCCGCGGCCCGGAACGAGTATTTTGCCCGCACGGGCGTATATATCCCCATCTGTTCCGACGGGGGCATCGTGTACGATTACCATATCACGCTGGCGCTGGCGATGGGAGCGGATTTTGTCATGCTCGGCCGTTATTTTTCCCGTTTTGACGAAAGCCCGACGAACAAGCTGAACATCAACGGCAGCTATGTAAAGGAGTATTGGGGCGAGGGCTCCAACCGGGCGCGCAACTGGCAGCGCTACGATATGGGCGGCGGGGACAGTCTGCTCTTTGAGGAGGGCGTGGATTCCTACGTTCCTTACGCCGGCAGCCTGAAAGACAACGTGGCCCTCACTTTGAACAAGGTCCGGCACACGATGTGCAACTGCGGCGCCCTGACGATCCCGGAGCTGCAGGAAAAAGCGAAAATCACCCTCGTTTCCGCCACCAGCATCGTAGAGGGCGGAGCGCATGACGTTATTTTAAAAGATACCAATATAACGGTCGTGAAGTAAGGGAAATCGTCAGTCTTTGCCTTTGGTTTTCCTGCCGAAACGGCCGCGGCTGAAAGCAGCGAAAATTGATTTTTCAGGTTTGAAGGCCTTTGTATAGTCCACTTCAAAAACATTCAAGAGAAAGATGAACAGCGGCACGCCTATCAAAAGGCCCCACACGTTCATGTAATGCTCCCCTACAAGCAATATTATGAATACTAGGCTCATGGGCAGAGCCGTTTTGCTCGACATGAGCTGGGGATTCAGGATATAAGCCTCGATCGCGTGTATGACGAGGATCATTATAAGCACGGCCAGAACCTTGGCGAAGCCGCCCACGTTGAAAGCCACTATTACCAGGGGAATAAGGGATATGATGACGCCCGCGACGGGTATCAGGCCAAGCGTGAATATCATGAGCCCGAGACCGAACACCTGCGGAAAGCCCATGATACTCAGGGCGATGACGGACAAGACGCAGTTTATGAACGCGATCATCACCTGGACGTCCATGACCTTGGCGAAGGAGCGGGCGAAATTGCCGCCGAAGTTCAGGAAATACTCATAAAGAAACGATATGCGGCTGTCCTTCAATGTATCGCCGAATTTTTTCAGTTTATCCTTTTCCAGCAGGAGCAGGAAGCTCAACAGCAAAGACAGAAGGAAGTTGACGCTGAAACCGCCGAACCACGTCACCCACGAGAGCAGCGTGTTCCCGATCTCACCGACATATACATCCAGATCCAGACTCGATAATATATCAAATATACGGGGGTCAAACGAATTTCGGAAGTTTTCTATATCGAAATTGCGGAATATATCCGCTATGGCCGTGACCTGCGACGCCAATATGGGCGCGAAGCGAATGCTCACCATCGTGAGCGCCGCGATAAACGCCATATACAGCACGAGCAGGATCACTCCGTCGGGTATCTTTTCAGCGATGAAGCGGCCCCCGCGTTTGTTGATGAAGCGCAGGAGACGATGGGATATAAAAGCGCAGATAAAGGTCAACAGCACAAACGTGAGCATATACCATATGGTCACGAGTACAAGCGACAGAACCACGATGGATATGACTCTGGCTTTTGAATCAAAGGACGGCGACGTCCGGTCTTCCGGCGGTCTGTTTTCTTCCATACGCCTATATTATTATACAACGCAATTTATGTCAACTTCGTTATTGATGTTCCGGGAAAACCGGTGTATAATCATTTTCGTAAAGCGCGCACAGCAACAAACAGGTATGGGTGCGGAAGGGCGGCGACGCCCGCCGCATGGGCGAAAGCCCGCCAAAAAAGCGCGCTTTGTATAAGTGGCAAAGCGAAAATCAAAAGGCGCGAACAACAAACAATCAAGAGAGGCGCGTACAGCAAATCAAAAAATTACCTGACACGTAATCTTACCCGTAAGGGTACGCGCCTCGTATTTGCGAGAACGAAAAAGGAGTTGTGCTGGTATCCGGCGCGAGTCCCCGCGTGTTCGCGATGATCCAGTCCGGCGGCATTTCGCCTTACGCGTTTATGATGGACACGTTAAACGCGGAGCGATATGCGGGGATCATGGCGTAAACATTGCGTCTCCGCCCGACAAGGACGTTCGCCTTGGGAGGGTTTTGAGTGAGTTATAATGCTCCTAGAAGAAGTGATTATACAAGTGAGTTGCTTGTTCGATATGGAGATTTTCTTAGAATATTGCCTAATATGTTAAAAGCAGACAATTTTCATACATTTATCATATGGTTTGAGAAGCTTTATGTGATAGAAAAGCGGTGTCTTAGAATCTTTTTAAGAAAAAATAAGGATATGTTTGTCGGAGAGAAGAAAGAATGGTTAGATAAAATTCAGAGATATTATAAAGGAGGGGTATGATTTGGAGATTAATGGCAGCCGTGTTTTTAAAGCGTTGCAAGAATTTGACAGACGTTTATCTTTAGCAGAGACGGAGCCAATAGATTTATATGTGGTTGGGGGATTTGCCCTGTTGTTACAGGGTGTGCGTAAGAATGTAAATGATTATACAGATATAGATTATATAGGTGGTAATTTCAATAAAGAAGTTAAAAGAATTATGGATGATGTTGGTAATGAATTTGGCTTTGAAAAAGATTGGATTAATAATGATGTTATTTTAGACGGAAGTAGTATTGAGGATTTGGAATATATTGTAGGTAAGTTGGAATTCGAGAGAAACGTCAAGTTTTCTGTTGTTGTTTTGCATATACCTTCGTTAAAAACTCTTTTGAGAATGAAAGTTGTTGCAGTTGACACAGAACTTATGTCTTATTTGGAAGGTGGAAGGTTTATTAGAATGAGGGATCTTTTAGATATAAATCTTTTGTTGGAGGATTTAAGTTATTCTTTGGAGGATCTTAAAAAAGAGACAAAAAATTTGGAAATAGACTCTTTTACATATGATTTTATAGAATATTTTTTGAAAACAGGGGATATAATGAATGTTGAGTAATTGAGTTATTGAGAATAGAAATCTTTTTTCAGTAGCGCAAAAATCAATCCGTGCCTGTAGCGGCCCTCGACATAATAAGCCTCCCGCAGCGTTCCTTCTAAAACGAAGCCGGCGCGGCGATAACAGGCCGCCGCTCTGGTGTTCCCGTCCCAGGTTTCCGCGGTGAGACGGCGAAAATTGCACTGCTCAAAAAGATAACGGCAAAAAGCGCCCAGCGCGTCCGCCCCAAACCCCAGCCCCCAGATCTCCGGACTCCCCAGCCCTAAAAACAGGCGGACGGAGCGAGCCGGCGGATTCACCTGGTCAAAACCGATCGTGCCGATAAGTTCATCCCCGGTGTTCACTATGGCGTACCGGTTCGGGTCGTCCTCATAAAAACGGGCCGCGATCTCCTCGCGGCGCAAAAATGAAGCCGGCGGCCAGCCGCCGCTCACGGCCAAGGCAAAATCCGGATCGCTGTACCAGAGATAGAGCCGCTCCAGATCGGCTTCCTCCAGCGGGCGGATTCGTGTTTTTTCCCCTTTGAGCATACCGCGGTTTATCTGCATTATGACTCCTGGAGTCCTTTTATTGTCCGAAGGCCACTTCCACCGTGTCGCCGCGGTTGACGACCGTTCCCGCGGCTGGAAATTGTTCCACCGCCAGACCGCTGCCCCGGAACTGATAGCGCAGCTCCGCTACGGCCAGCGCTTCCCCGACCTGTTTCATCGTGAGCCCGATAAGGGAGGGGACCGCCACTTCCCCTTCACCGGGAGGCGCCAAAGGCTCCGTCTCGGCGGGCGCGGTCTCTCTGACTTCGGCGCTGCGCCATTCGCTCAAATCGTCCGGCGTCCCTCCGTCCACCGGGATGCCGTAATACTGCAGCGCCCCCTCTAGGATGTTTTTCACCCGCGGGCCAGCCAATGTGCCGCCCTGCGGTTTTACGCCTTTGGGCGTATCAATGACGAACAGCACCGCGATCCGGGGGTTTTCTATCGGGGCGAAAGCGATAAAAGACACGACAAAATCCGAATCCAGGTACTGACCGGTGAGCGGGTCTACTTTCTGGGCGGTGCCGGTCTTGCCCGCCACGCGGATCCCGGGTATTTTCACCCGGCTGCCGGTGCCGTTTTCTACCACCTGCTCCAGTATGCCCGTGACCTCCTGAGCCGTCGCGGCAGAAATCACCTGCCGCTTGATTTCCGGCTCCGTCCGCCGCAGTACCCGGCCTTCGCCGTCCAGCACCGCGTCCAAGATATAGGGCTGATAAAGATAGCCGCCGTTGGCCACGGCGCAAGCCGCGGAAAGCAGTTGCAGCGGCGTCACCAGATTAGCCTGCCCAAAAGCCATCGTCGCCATCTCGATATTACGGATATTGTCATATTTTACCAGCATCCCCTGTTCTTCGCCGCCCAGATCCACGCCGGTCTGTTCGCCGAAACCGAAACCCCGGAGATACAGGTTAAACAATTCTCGGCCGATTAGCATACCGACCTGGCCGAAAACGACGTTCGAGGAATCCATCATAGCCCTGGCCAGCGTTATGTCGCCGTGGGCGGTGATGGCGGAGTCCCAGTTTCTGATGGTGTCCGGCCCGACGGTCAAAAAACCCGGATCAGAGAACAGGCGGTCTCTCGCCACGAGCTGCTCCTCGATCGCCATAGAGGCCGTGATGATTTTGAAGGTAGAACCGGGCTCATATGTCATGTTGGTCGGGAGATTGCGATAATTTTCCGGATCCGTGCCGGCAAATTCCGCCGGGTCGAACGTCGGCCGGGAGGCCATGCCCAGAATCTTGCCGCTCATGGGGTCGAGCGCCGCCACGCAGGCTCTGGTGGGATTGCACTCCGCCAGCGCCGCGTCGAGTTCTTTTTCCAGCAAATGCTGGATCGTCGCGTCCAAGGTCAGGCGGATCGAATAGCTGCCATTTACAGGCGGCAAATCGCTGTCCGGCCCGGCCCGCCCGTTCAAAATCCCGTTATAATAGGCCTCCACTCCCGCCGCGCCGTTGCCGTCGTCTTGGACAAAACCCACGACTCCCGCGCCGAGACCGCCCATCGGATAATGCCTTTTATAAGAATCCGTCACTCCGACGCCGATATTCAGGAGGTTGAACACTTCGTTTTCTTTGTCCTCAATCCGCATACCCAGCAAAGTTTTGTCCGCATGGCTCAGTTTATCGCTGATTTCCGTAGGCATTTGCCTGGCCAGCAAGACGTATTTCCCGTCGGAATTCAATTTGGCGAGCAGCGCCGTCTCATCGGCGTCCAAAATAGAGGCCAGAGCGCGCGCCAGACCTTCCACGGTCAGACCGCGGTCATTGAAATCCCCGTTCAAATAGTTGCGCATAAACTCCGGGTCGGCAAACACGTCATAGGAGCGGATGCTTTTGGCTAAAATATTGTTCTGAGCGTCCACGACCGCGCCGCGCCCGACTATGGCTATCTGGGACATCCGGCGCAGTTCCTCCGCCCGCTGCCTGATGTTTTTGCCGTCGATCACCTGCAGGTAAAACAGGCGGCCGACGACCAAGGCGAATATCAGAGCGATCAAACAATGGACAAAACGCTCCCGCGCGCGGGAGGGCTTGCTGCGTTCCTTGCCTTGACCGCCGCTCATCCGTCTTCCCCGCTCTCAGAGGGGAAAACCAGGCGGGAAGGCCGGCGGCGGCGCAGGACGGCCCCAAGCAGGATGCCGGTAAGCAATCCGCCTAAATGGGCGCTGTTATCAATATGCGCCCCCGGCATCATGCCGAAGGCGAAGTTTATAACAATTATTACCAGGAAATTCTGCGCGATCCCGGCGCGCCAGAAAGCGCGGTCACGCCAGCCGTAAGCGAGCAAGGCGCCCAGAACGCCGAACACGGCGCCGGAAGCGCCGGCCGCCACCATGGTTTCATGCCGGTGCAGAAAAAAACTCAGCCAAGAACCGCCCAGCCCGGCGCCGATATAGATCGCCAGAAAGCGGCCGTGCCCGAACAGATATTCCGCCTGCCGCCCCAAAGCCAGCAGGGCGTAAGCGTTGAACAAAAGATGCATTATGCCGATATGCAGAAACATACTGGTGAAAAAACGCCAATATTCGCCTTCCTGCACGAGCGTCGTCACGTTCGCCCCGAAACGGACGAGGGTCCGCGCGCTGGTCGAGCCGCCGGAGAGGGACAGCAGAATAAACATGACGGCGCAGGCGGCGATCAGTCCATAAGTTATAAAATGTTTGCGTATATCATCGGTTTGCATGGCATCCGTTCTTTCAGCCGGCGGCCGAGCCGAGCAGGCGCTCGATTTCCCTGGCCGCCAGCGCGCCGTCCCCGACCGCCGTCGCCACCTGGCGAAACGGCGTATCGCGCACGTCCCCCGCGGCAAAGATCCCGGCGACGCTCGCGCGCATGAATCCGTCCGTCACGATATAACCTGCGGGCGTCAGCGCCAGACCCGGCGCCGGAAAATCAAGCCGCGGCTCGACGCCGACATAGATGAAAACCCCGTCCACATCCAGCGTCCGGCGCTCTCCGGTCGTGACCCGCCTGAGATTCAGTCCTTCCGCCCGCTCCCCGCCCACTATCTCCTCAACCGTCCACGGCGTCAGAAAATCCAGATTGGCCGCGGCGCGGGCCTTGGTCAGCGCGATCGGGTCAGCGCGAAACTCGTTTCGCCGGTGGACGACCGTGACCTGTCGGGCAAAGCGCGTCAGATAAAGCGCTTCTTCCACCGCGGCGTTCCCTCCGCCGACGACGGCGACGCGCTTCTTTTTGAAAAAAGCCCCGTCACAGGAGGCGCAGTAGGAGACGCCCCGGCCGATGAAATCATCCTCGCCCCGGATCCCCAGTTTGCGCTGTCTGGCGCCTGTGGCGATCAAAACGGTTTTCGCCTCAATGTTCCCCGTGTCCGTGCGAACGCGTTTGACCGGTCCTTCCGTTTCCAGGCCGCGCACCGTTTCCATCAGGAACTGCGCTCCCATTTCCTCAGCCTGCCGATAAAAATTCTGCGTCAGGTCATAGCCGCTTATGCCGCCGGGGAATCCGGGATAGTTATCAATTTGTTCCGTCAGCGCCGCCTGACCGCCCGGCGAGACCGCTTCCAGCACCAAAGTCCGCAAATCGCCGCGCGCGGCGTATATCGCCGCGGTCAGGCCGGCCGGCCCGGCGCCGATAATTACTGTATCATAAATCATAATAAGTCTCCGCCGATTATTTCGGAAACAGCTAAAATATTCCTGTGTTTTGTATGAGTATCATGGTATCATAGACGCAATCCGCTGTCAAGCAAAACGCCCGGCTCATCGCGAGCCGCGAGAGGTGAAAATCGGTCTCATGTTGCGGCAGCCGGACTTTGTCGCGTTGTCATATCCCGTACAACCGTAAAACGCTTCGTTTCCTTTCGTTCTTACCACCATATAGCCGTCTTT
>JAISAH010000136.1 GCA_031266805.1 Gracilibacteraceae bacterium | reverse complement strand
GGATCTTTGCCCCCGCTCCTATTGTGACTAAAAAAGAAATGGAAAAAATCGATCCCTCGACCCAGCGCCCGATTATCGGAGAGGACGGCCAGCCTGTCCGCGAGGAAGTCGAGGTCAGGTTCGCCCGGTTCAAAGTGGTGTCGGTTTTCGACGTCAGCCAGACCGAAGGCGAGCCGCTGCCCGAACTGGCCGAACCGCTGACAGGCGACGTGGAGCGGTATGAGCTTTTCATGGACTCCCTCCAGGCCGTTTCGCCGCTCCCGATCGCCTTTGAGGAATTGCCGCCTGACACGGACGGCGCCTGTCACTTTGGCGACAGGATTTCGGTGCGCGCGGGCATGAGTCAGGTTCAGACGGTTTCCGCGGTCATTCACGAGATCACTCACGCCAAGCTGCACGATTTGGAGGTCATAACAGAAAGCGGTGAGCAGGCAAAAGACCGCCGCACTCGGGAAGTGGAGGCCGAGAGCGTAAGTTTTACCGTATGTGCGGCATGGGGCATCCAAACCGGCGCCAATTCGTTCGGGTATATCGCCGATTGGAGCAAAGGGCGCGAAATCAAAGAACTAAACGCTTCCCTTGACACGATCCGCAGGACCGCCGCCGAACTCATTAGCGGCATAGAGAAGCATTATCACGCTCTCGCCAAAGAGCGCGGCATAGATTTATCGGCGGGCGAACCCGGCGCGGAGCAAAGCTATAACGAGTCGGCCAAGGTCGAGGAAACGCCCGCCATCTCCGCGCAGGCTGCGCACCCTTCCTCCACATCCGCGGCGGGAGAGCATCTGCAAGGCGTTGCGGCGGAGCCAAACCCGCCCGAAACCGATGTATCCGCGCTCATCGCGGCGTATGCCCGTAGCGCGGAAGTCAGCGACCCGCCGCGCGTCGGCGCGGGTGCTCTGATGACGCCCTTATTCGATAACATGAACTATAACCGCGCCGGTAAAAAAATCCGCGTGACGGTAGAGGAACCGGCAGGCAAGTACCGGCTGTTCAGCCATGATGAAAACGGCGGCAAAAACCTATACTTCCTTACGGCGAGCGGGCGCGTCGAACGCGTTTCCAGCTACTTCTCCGACGATTGGGACGAAACCAATCACAAATATGTGAGCCACCGCCCCACGGAAGCGGAGCTTGACGCGGCGCTGCCCCGAATCGCGGAGTGGTTCGGGCGCGATATGGCGGACCCGGCGAAGTGGGCGCGATATCAGGACGCCGCCGTGCTGAACCGCCTTGACGAGTGCGAGACCCACAACATCCCTGTCCGCAGGCTGCGCGAGGAAGAATCCCATGCCCGGCAAGCAGCGGAGGAACAGGCTTGGGCCACAAAACAGCGTGAGAAACAAGAAAAATATGACGCCCGCGTGGACGAGATCGCAGGAGCCGTCGCGAGCGGCAAGACCATAACAGTTGGTTATAGCGAGGACGAGCATGACGGCCGAAACCCCGTGCTTGATCTGTTCAAGCTGTATGGGATAGACTTGCCCCTCAGAACACAGGGCTGGGTAAACACCGGGCTTGCGGAGATCACGGCCGGCAGCTACCGCTATTACAAAAGCAAACACAAGGGCGATTCGAGCGCGTTCGGCGGCTATCTGAGAAAGCTGAGGGAGGCGATTCATCTGGCGCCGATCGAGCAGAAACGAGGCGGCGAGAGTGCCGACAACCTCGTTATCGGCGAGGACGAGGAAGTCAGAATAACTTTTGATCAGGGCGGCGCTCCAATCATGCTGGAGCCGGAAAGCGTCAAAGCGCCTGTGCATATGGCGCTTGACCTCTCACTTCCCGACCCGACCGTGACCGCCGCCGCGATGAACGAATACGGCTACACCGAGCCGGATATGTACCCGCTTCGGCTCGAACGCGCACTTGAATTGTATTCTACAGACCACCCGATATACATTCTGTTTCCGGATAACACAGAGATGATCGCATTGGATATGGACGACATTCACAGTTACGACTCCCACAATATGCTCGGTATCACCAAAACCGATTGGGAAACGTCGCCTGTGCGCGCGGCGCAAATGGCTGTTGCCGAGGGCGCCGAAGGCAGCCGCGAAGCCGATCTGCTCTTTGGCGATGACAGTAAATTCGGCATCTACCAGATCAAAGACGGCATTGAGGAAGCGCGGGATTTCCGCTTCGCGTCCATACGAGAGCTTGAAGCTCTCGGCCTATCGCCTAACCGCGCCAACTATGAACTCGTGTATACAGGCAGGCTCGACATCCACGACACGCTGACGAACAAGCACAGGATTTATGGCGCGTTTCAGCACGGCAACCCGGAATGCCCGCCCGACTTCGCCGGGCGCAGCGTTTCGGTCAGCGACGTTATCGTCCTGCAATGGAAAGGCGAGGTGTCAGCGCATTATGTTGACAGCGCGGGGTTCAAGGAGTTGCCGTCATTCACGGGCAGCGAGCGCCCGCAGCCGCTGGAAAGCCACCGGGAAACCGAAAAACGCGAAGCGGAATCCGCTCCGACCTTTTCCCAAGTTGGGAAAAGCTTTAAGCCCCCTTCGCCGGCCGTCGCCGATTTAGAAGCGGAGGTCAAAGCGGGCAGGTCTATCTCGGTCATGGAAGCGCGGGCGGTCAGCGCGGAACGCCGGCCGCCTGCGGGCAAAGAGAGGCCGCCGCTTCTGGCGCGGCTTGCGGAAGCAAAAGAAATCGCGGCGCGGCGGAATGCGCTGCCCGCGGCAAAAAACAGAAACGAACGGGAGATTTGAGTGATGAATGAAATATTTACGGTTCCGGAAGTTAATCTGATGGGCATTTTTGACGTCAGCAGCCGGGAAAACCTGATCGCGGAACTTACAGGCGCTGCGGCGGAATTCGAGGACGAAGAAATGCTGGAAATCGCCGCCTTGGCCCTTGACAAGCTTTCCGGAATGAGCGACGCGGAGTTTGCCGCGCTGGATCTGTGCCCCGAATATGAGGACTACGGCGAGGAAACGGAGGTGTAACGCCTTATGGCGACCAAACTGCAATTTTACTCCGCGCTCGCGGACAGGACGCTTGACCGGCTGAGTGCGGGTTATAGCAATTGGGCGCGCTTCCTTACCGTGGCGGCCCGGTTTTACAAATACCCGTTCTACGACCAGTTGATGATTTACGCGCAGCGTCCCGACGCCACCGCCTGCGCGGAAATGGAACTGTGGAACGAAAAGTTTAACTGCGGGGTGCGGCGCGGCGCGAAAGGCATCGCGCTCATCGACGACTCGGGCGTTTACCCGCGCCTGAAACACGTCTTTGATTTGAGTGACACGGGAGCGTCATTATACCACCCCAGACCCAGACCCGTTAAGCTATGGGAGATGCGGCCGGAGCATAAAGCGCCCGTACTGGCTGAACTCGCGAAATCGTATGACGTGGATACCCTCGGCACACTCGCCGCGGCGCTGTGCAGTATTGCGCGGCAGATCGCCTCCGAGTATTATGATGATAACGCCCACGAGATATTTTTGCGCGCGGAAAACAGCGTCCTTGAACCGCCCGCCGCCTATGATTTCGCCGGGACGGTCATAGAAGAAGCTGATGACACCGCGCTGCGGGCGGAGTTTGAGGACGCGCTCTCGAATAGCGCCGCCTTTATGATCATGGCCCGGTGCGGGCTGGACACGGCGGAGCATTTCAGCGAAGAAGATTTCCGCGGTATCACGAGCTTCAACACGCCCGATATGATAAACGCCCTCGGCGTGGCGGCTAGTGACATCTCCGAACAGGTCCTGCGCGGCGTTGAAATCACCGTCAAAAAATATGAGCGGCTGCAAGCCGCGAGCGTTCAGCGGAACGCGGAAAGGAGCCCTGAGCATGACCGAGCCCCTAACCTACACGCAGAGGGGAGATTACCTTCTGCCCGACCTGAAACTCTCCGAACCGCCGCGGGAGATCGCGGAACCCCTCGGCCGGTACGCGAGGATGCGGAAAGCGTTTCTCCAAGACCACCGGGCGATAACGTACAGCCGCCTGCTGCTCTCGGAGAAACTGTTCCCGCATCTCCGGGAAGTGGAAGAAGCGGCAGAGGCGAGATTGGAGCAGGTGATGAGTCTGCTGGAAGCGCACAGCGCCCTGCCAGGCAAAGAGACAGACCCGATGGGCTGGACGGCGGCGATGAACGCGTTGCGCGCCCAGGCGGAAGAAATGGTCTTGCACGAACTGATTTACAGTTAGAGGGGGCGGGAGCGAGCGAAACCGCTCCCGCTTTTTCTTTGGCGGAATTTTTATCAAACTCGCCTATATCAATGGACGAGCTTGATGCCATTTTACGGGACGGAAGCAACAGCACAGGCAGCGCGCTCCGTATCGCCGCCTATTTTGCCAAAGGCAGCACGGGCGGCGCCGGGTTCCTCAAAAATGAATACCTGAGCGGCCCATATAGATACCCGCCCCAAGGAAGCGGCAAGGGGTTTGACTTCGGCCGCCACCGCGTTTGCGTCTGGTTTGGCGAGAGCGGTATCAGTTTTGCCATCGGCGTTACCGCGAAAAACAATATCCATCGGGTGACGCTCACCTGGGAGCAGGCCGCCGCGCGGGTCAGCGAGCTTATGTTTAGCGGACGGTATGTTTCCCGCGATGTCTTCGGCGAGGCCATGGACAACGAGCGCCGTGAACTGGCGGAGCATCTGCTGGATTTTTACAGGGACAATATGCGCTCTATTCCGCAGGAATGGGGCGTAGAGGGCGGTTATCCCGGAATAAGGGATGAAATAAAGCGCTGGCTGGATGATGAGGGCGACCGCGAGGCAGTCCTCGAACGCCTGAAAACAGACGCGGAAGAATGGAAGAACGAAGGGGAAGGCAGGCGGAAGCCGGACTGGCTCTTCGCGCGCATGGAGAGAGCCACGTTCCCGCCTGTTATTTTCCCCGGCGACATTCCTGCGCCGGAGGATAGTTTCACCCGTTTCATCACCGAAGACGAGATCGACGCTTTTCTAACGCAGGACAGGAATTCCGGCGAGGGCAAACTCCGGACGCTCTCATATTTCCTGCATGACCACAGCGCCAAGGAAAAAGCCGATTTTATCAAGGGCGAATACGGCCATAGCGGCGGCACATGGGTTAAGGGCGACGGCTGGTACGACGCGGCGCCGGGCAAAGGTCTTACTCTCACCCGAGGTAGGATAAAGAGTCCCGACGCCGAGGTCAATTTCAAATGGAACGCCGCCGCAGGGCGCATTGAAGGGCTTATCGGCAAAGGACGCTACATGACCCGCGCCGAGCTGGACGCTATACCAAACTACGAGCGGCTCATGCTTGTGCGGCGCGTCAACAATTTTTACCATGACCTGCCGCAGGAATACGAGGGCCCTTTTTCCGGCAGATCCGGTATTTATCCAAGCGAATACCATGGTGAGGGCGAGAGGGTCCTTGACTTCCGGTATCCGCGTGAAGCGGAATGGCAGGCCATTCAGGATTTCCTAGAGGGCGCTGAGCGTCTGGACACCGTTCTCGCGCAAATGCGGCAAATCTTCGAGAATACTTCGGAGAGCGATAGATATTACTCTGTCCGCAAGGCGGGCTATGAAGCTTTGGCCGCGTTCTGCGAAGGCAGGTACACTCTGTTTCCGGGGATAGAAAATTTGCCCAACCCGGAAACGGCGGCAGAGAGATCCACCCGGCCCGGCCCGCCGCGGCGCGAACGCATAGAAGATTTGCGGGAAAATCTACCCACTCCCCCGCCCGGGCAGCCGCGGCAGTTGACACTCTTTGACATCGGATTGCCGCCGCTATTGCCGAGCGTAGAGGAACAGCGCGAAAAGATTGACCAAAGGCTCCAGCAGGAAGCGGAACAAGTTTTGAATGCCCCCGCTCTTTCTTTGCCTGAGGATATTGACGCCAAGCTTCTAAACGTCACCGGCGCGGACAAAACGCGTATCGCCGCGCAGTTTACGGGCGATCCGCGTTCGCGCAAAGCCGTGGATCTCGTCAAAGAAATTTACGGCGACAGTTTGAATATGCCGCTACCACAGCTGTTAAAGCGTATCGCGGAGCTTGTCGCGGATGGCGCCTTTACGGGAATCGGCGAAATTGCCATAGCTCCGCCTAAGCCTCAGCCGCCCGTAATGGCCGAATCACAGCCACCCGCCCATGAACCGCCCGCCGAACTGGACTTCGGCGCTGTGGCGCAAATAGCCTTTGAACGCGTAATGGCCGACGCGGACTACGTCAAATTCCTCATAGGCGCGAAAAGCCGCGCCGCGCTCCGGAATCCATGCACATGGACACTGGAAGAATCCATCTACGACCACGAGCAAAGCGAGCCGGAGGTTTTTCGCCGCTATTTCAGCGACAAGGATTTCAATAACGCGCTCTTTAATTTTGTTCTCAAACAGTCGTGGGAACAGCGACAGCAGATTGCGGCGCCAGAAAGCGCCGCTGACGAGTCCGCGCCTAATGAGCTGCAGTTCACGGAGCTAACCGACCTCGCCGAAATCGCGTATAGCGAACATGTGTTCGCCAGAAACGGCGATGAACAGCCCGTCGTGCCGGAACAACCTCCCTCTCCGCCCGCGCCTGCCGCGCCGCCCGCCCGTAATTTCCGTATAACCGACGACCATTTAGGCGAGGGCGGGGCTAGGGCGAAATTCAGGGGCAATATCTTGGCATTGCAAACGCTCAAAGACATCCGGGGTGAGAATCGCCCAGCTGCGCCACAGGAACAGGAGATCCTTTCGCGCTACGTCGGCTGGGGCGGCGTTCCGCAAGCGTTTGATGAAGGCAAGAAGGACTGGACGGACGAATATCTTCGGCTGAAAGACCTGCTCATGCCTCAGGAATGGGAATCGGCGCGGGCGTCTACGCTTAACGCCCATTATACCAGCCCGGTCGTCGTCAAGGCGATTTATGCGGCGATAGAGCGGCTCGGATTCAGGGCAGGCAATATTTTAGAGCCGTCCTGCGGCGCCGGCAACTTTTTTGGTCTGCTGCCTGACTCCATGCGGGGCAGTAGGCTTTACGGCGTGGAACTGGACGCTCTGACGGCGCAGATAGCGCATCTGCTGTATCCCAAGGCCGACATCCGGCAGACGGGTTTTGAGGAAACGGAGTTTTCGGATGCTTTCTTCGACCTCGCTGTCGGCAACGTGCCGTTTGGGAGATACGGCGTAATTGATAAGCGTTATGATAAGCATAAATTCAGCATCCACAACTACTTTTTTGCCAAAGCCTTGGACAAGGTGCGGCCGGGCGGGATCGTGGCGTTCATCACGAGCAAATACACGATGGACGAGCGCAGCCCGAAAGTCAGAAAATACCTCGCTGAACGGGCCGAATTATTGGGCGCGGTTCGTTTGCCCAACAACGCCTTTTTGAAGAACGCCGGAACCGAAACCACCATGGATATCTTGTTCCTGCAAAAGCGTGACCGGCCGCTGGATATAGAGCCGGAATGGCTGCACCTCGGACTGACGGAGGACGGGATCCCCCTCAACCGCTACTTCCTCGACAACCCGGAAATGCTCTGCGGCGTTATGGCCCTTGATGAGCGCATGAATGACAAATACGGGCGCGGCGATATGACGGCCTGTCTGCCCATAGAGGGCACGGATTTGGCGGAGCAGCTCAATACCGCGCTTTCGTATATTGAGGGCGACTGCACCGTCACCGAGCTTGACGATCTTGACGGCGTAGCGAGCCACGCGATTCCCGCCGACCCGCTTGTCAGAAATTTCAGTCATGCCCTTGTCACGCCCGCCGCGGAAGCGGGCAGCGGCGACAGGATTTATGCCGCGAGAATTGGCGACGGGCAGGTATATTACCGGGAAAACTCGCTGATGTACCCCGTTGACCTTCCCGTGGCCGCGCTGGAACGCATAAAAGGTATGATCCGGCTACGGGACTGCGTTCACGCTTTGATGGCGTTTCAGATCGACGACTATCCGGAAGCGGCAATCAAGGCTCAGCAAGCGGAGCTAAACGACCTCTACGACAGTTTTGCCGCCGAATTCGGACTGATTAACTCTCAGGCCAATAGCCGCGCCTTTAGCGCCGATTCCGCGTACTATCTCCTGTCCTCTCTGGAAATTATTAATGAGGACGGGGAGCTGGAGCGCAAAGCGGACATGTTCACCAAGCGGACGATAAAGCCAAAAACCGTGATCACCCACGTTGACACGGCAAGCGAGGCTCTGGCCGTATCTATCGGCGAGAAGGCCCGGGTGGACCTAGACTATATGGCTGAACTCACAGGTTTTAGCCGCGAAAAACTGCTCGAAGATTTGCGGGGCGTGGTGTTTCTCAATGCCGGGATGGCTGAGTCTCCGGAAAAAACCTACGTCGCCGCCGATGAGTACCTTTCCGGCAACGTGCGGGAAAAACTGCGTCTGGCGGAAGCGGCGGCCAAGGTCGATCCCGCCCTGCAAATCAACGTGGATATGCTCAAAGCCGTCCAGCCCAAAGACCTTGAAGCGGGCGAAATCAGCGTAAGGCTGGGCGCGACCTGGATAAGCCCGGACTATATTCAGCAGTTTATGTACGAGATCCTCGGTACATCGCGCCGTAATCGCGATCTGTATCAGATCCAGTATCACCAGTACACGGGTGAGTGGCAGGTCACAGGCAAAAAGCGGTTACAATACAGCGATATAGGGGCTACCATAACCTACGGCACGACGCGTATAAACGCCTATGAAATCATCGAAGCCAGCCTGAACCTCCGCGACGTTCGCGTCTATGACCGTGTTACCGACCCGGACGGCGCGGAGCGGCGGGTTCTCAATAAGAAAGAAACCATGCTCGCCCAGCAGAAGCAGGAGCTTGTCAAAGCGAAATTCAAGGAATGGCTGTGGCAAGACCCGGAGCGCCGCCGGACCCTCGTGCGAAAGTATAACGACCTGTTCAATTCCACCCGGCCCCGCGAATACGATGGCTCTCACCTCGTCTTTTCCGGCATATCGCCGGAGATAGCGCTCATGCCGCATCAAACGGCCGCTATCGCCCGTATCCTCTATGGCGGGAACACCTTGCTCGCGCATGAAGTAGGCGCGGGCAAGACTTTCGAGATGGTCGCGGCGGCGATGGAAGCACGGCGGCTGGGGCAATGTCATAAATCGCTGTTTGCCGTCCCCAATCACCTGACCGAGCAATGGGCGGGCGAGTTCCTCCGGCTCTACCCCGCCGCGAACATTCTCGTGGCGCGAAAAAAGGACTTTGAAATGCGGAATCGCCGGAAGCTGTGCGCCAAGATCGCCGCCGGCGATTACGACGCGGTGATCATCGGGCATAGTCAGCTGGAAAAAATAGCGATGAGCCGCGAGCGGCAGGAGCGCCTGCTGAGCGAACAGCTTAAGGAGATCACGGAAGGTATCCGCGAACTGAAAGAGCAGGGCGGCGAACGGTTTTCCATCAAGCAGATGGAAAAAACCAAAAAGTCCCTGGAGATAAAGCTGGCGAAACTGCTGGACACGAAACAAAAAGACGATGTCGTCACCTTTGGTGCGCCCTTAATTGCAGCGTAATAGCTTCCGTAGTTGGGAGAACACCGCTGTAAACCTGATGGAAGATGCCCAAAAGGGGGTGAAAAAGGCATACTTCCGTAGGTAATTGATACGATTGGGAACGGCATGAGGGCCAAATATCTCATGTATCCGATTCCGACTGATACTCCTGCCGGCTGTTCTGGTAACAGGCAGTCGCGAAGCATAGGTGAAGACGGGGACACTGCCAGTGATGGTACACTCCGGGTTCTGCCGTATATGAATATAATTTCCTTGTTTGTACGTTTCGTTATAACGGCTGTCCGACCTCAGTAATGAGAGGATAGAGCAATAGACTTACCTCACGCGATATCGAATGGTTGTTATGGGGAATAGCGTTATGGCCGCTATAGAATACGTGAAAATCGTATCGGAGTAATCCAAGTCTACGGAATATAGAGGAGTTCTAAGTACGGCATTAAAGCAATCGTATTGATAAAGGGGAACTGCCCGGCGATTTAGTAATAATTGGGGACTGTCCGCACCGAAAGGGTAGGACAAGAAAGATTATGAACGGGTAGTCACAGGAGCCGTAGTAGTGAAGATACCCTATCAAGAAATAGGGAGGAGCGAAGGGCTTTAGTCTTGATTTGAACGGTAAAACAATTCACCGACTTCGCCACGTTAGACGCAAGAGGCTATTCATACGGAAGCGGGGCGATAACAGCTAATGAGCATTAACAATGTATATTATGTGGACATGGAACAGCGGTTTAATGACTTCAAGGACGGAAAAATGGATATGCGGGCGTTGCATCCTATGGTATATGATATAAACAATGTCGCGCTTAAAAATCGGCATACACGTTCGATACGCTGACGACATTCTGGTGCTGTGTAAAGACAGGGATGACGCTGAACGATTTAAGTTCAGTATAACACACTACCTCACCAGAAACATGAAAC
>JAISAH010000131.1 GCA_031266805.1 Gracilibacteraceae bacterium | reverse complement strand
CAGCTTATTGGGTCGATGTGCTTGTCAAGGCGCTTTCGCGGCATATCCTCGCCGGCCTGGAAGGCCGGTTCCGGTATTCCACGGTCGCCTTGACAAGCTCCGTTACTCCAGCGCTTTTCGGGTCGTCAAATATGGTACCAGTATCCCTCTCTGGCTCACCGCCGCCCGCCTAAAAGCGCATTTTCAAGCACTCTGACGGTTTCCCTGTACGCGTCCTCGTCTTCACCCTCGTATTTCCAAGACGGCGCGCCATGCTGCTTCAGGGTGGCCCGCCATGCATGGTCAGGCGGCGGCGAGTGGCGACGCGGCTCTTTGGGCTCCGCGCTTTGCCCCCGGCGCTTGGGCAAAACGAATGGCAGCACCTTAAACACGCAGCCTTTGAAAGATGCCATGATGCCGGCATTCGCGCTTACCAGCACGTCGATCTGCGACTTTGCCGGGAGCATGGCGCCAGTGTGATTGACACAAAGCACATGGTCAAGGTTCTCGTCCGCCCGCAGCTTCCGGAACGCGTTCTGCGCGTCCCTGGGCTCGACGGCGAAGTTGCTGTTGAACTCGTAGACATACTGCTTCAAGAACTCGTTGGCGGTCTCCAGCGAGGCGATGTCCCTCATGGCGAACTCAATCGGGAGACGGCTCTGGAGGGTTCCCCACAGGCGCTCGATCCGACCCTTTGCCTGAGGGGACTTGGCGCCTATCAGCGTTATGGAGAGCTCTTTCAGGCATCTGCCGAACTGCGTGTCATTCACGGGGACTGATGAGTCTATCTCATGCTTTTTTGTGTTCGGCGACTGGAAAATGGTATGCCTATCTGCGTACAAACTCTGTGGGACCCCGAAGGTCTGGATCGTCATCCTGAGCGTCTCAAAATACCCGTGCAGGCATTCGTTCCTGCACATGTACAGAGCGGTCACCTGGCTCGTCGCGTCGTCTATGCACCCGTGCAGCGAGTACATTTTGCGGTCGCCCTTGAACCACCTGTATGGCGTGGCGTCCACTTGGATCATCAGGCCCGCCTGCGGTCGTCTGGCCCTCCTTCTGTGCGGTTTGAACCGCCTCCGGGTCTTGGGCGATTTGATGCTTTCTCCGGCTAGAAGGCCATGCAGGGCGGCGTACGAGATTTCGATGCTGTGGTACTCTGAAAGTATCTCCTGGAAGTGCTTGAAGTTGCTGTCCTGGTACTTTTCCCTATAGAGTTTCAGGATCGTCGCCCGCACATGGTCAGGCAACCTGTTTGCCGAGGGCTTTGCCGTATTCCCGTGGATCACGCCCTGCGCATCTTTCTCCCGAACTGCCTTTTTCAGGCGCTTCACCTGTCGCGCTGAGATCCCCAGCGCCTGACTCGCCTCCTTTATGGTGATGAAGCCTGCGATGGCCTTGCTGATAATATCGTATCTGTTTAGCTGTGATTGGCTCATTGTGATCTTGTCCTTTTCCATGTACCCATCATACTCCATTGTGAGAGAGGGACATATTCCCTTGATAGTCTACAGGGTGACAATATCACTTGATAAACACAGGCGGCAAAAAATTCTTGCAAAAAAGTGACAAACCTGATAAGCTTGGTTCAGGGGTGGTGAGCATGGATCTGAAAGCATTGGAGATCCAAGACTCCTGCGCCGGAGTCAGCGGGTTCAGCTCCGGTTTTCTTTGCCAGTGAAGGGGGATTCTGACAAAATAGCGTCCGAAAAATTAATTCAGACGCTGCACAAAGAGGAAACAGGCATAAAAGGCCTTGATTTTGAAACAGGGATTATTATCAGTCGAAATGGTGATGTTGTTCACAGGGAAAAAGGAAGGAAGAATAGCGTTACCCCTCCGCGCGAATTGATAAAAGACAATATCTTTACGCATAACCATCCTTCTGGCGGTTGCGCATTCAGTGTCGGCGATATAAAATCAATCATTGCGGATGATGGCGATGAAGTCCGAGTGGTAACACGAGACGGGCGTTTCGTCAGCCTAAAAAAAGATTCGGGCGAATTGAATACGAATCTTGGCGAGGATATGGGCAAAGCCGGGTTGGTGGGCGCAAGGCTAATGTTGGCGGGAGATAGTATCTGCATGAAAAAATATGGGCGAGGGAATTATGGCAACCAACATGTCATAAAAGAGTGTGAACAAATTGTAAATAATTGGTTGCGTGAAAACGCTGAAAAATATGGGTACGTATTTACGGAGGGGACAATATGACTTGGACAGAAAAAGACACGGCTGAATTTATGAGTATGGTCGCGCCGCCGGGTGTAGAACTCGAGGGGTATGATGATCGCATACTCTATGCTGATGCGGTAGAATTTGCAAAGAAAACACAAGGCGATTATGGTGAACAGCTTTTGAACGCTTTGTTACAAATAACACAGTTGCGAATTGCAAATTAACCGCAATTATGACCGCTCAAACTTCTTCCATACATGCCAGGATATACGGCAGGACTTCCTCGCGTTTCATGCCTAAAACATAAGCGAACTCGCCGTACAGGATCTTTTCGGCGTCTTTCATAAACCTTTCGTCGGAAACGTGCAGTTTTTTCCCCAGCGCCTTCAGTTCCTGCTGGCGGAGGAAAACCGCCTTGATCAGTTTCACCAGCGAGACGCGCTCGCCCGCGGAGAGGATGCCTTTATACAGCTCCTTGCGCTCTTTATCGTCTTCCACCCAGACCAGTTCCTCGCCGGGCATTTCTTTGACGAGAGTGCGGATCTCATCGGCGTTCAGCAATTGCCGCATCTTGGCTTCCAGTTCCTTGTTTCCCACGGGCACATATAAGGTGGAGCCGGTCTCAAACACCGGCCGCAGGACATAATACAGGCGCGTCTCCTGATTCATGTCCATTTCCTCTATGCCCTCTAATTTACATATGCCGTTGCTGCCGTAGACGACGCTGTCGCCGACTGAAAACATATCCGCGCGCCTTTTATGAGCCGCCATCTATTCTTTTTCCGGCTGATTAGTAAATTTGCTTATAAGCGACTTGCCCGCCGCCGTCTGCTCCAGACCGGCGACGAGACCGTTCAGGGCCGCGGCCCCTTTTGAGGTGAATAAATCAGTCACCCGGTTCAGTCCGGACTCGATATTCCCAGAATTTGCCAATATTTCTATTTTCGCGTTGCCGATATTTTTCGCCTGCTCGATCCCCACGTCCCGGTGCGCTTTTATCTGCTCGATGGTGATAAGGTATTGCTGGTATTCCTTGTTTTCCCCGACTTCTCGGGCCAGCGTGGTCTGGGCCGTGACCGAGGCCAGCTGTTTGGCTTTTTCGGCTTCCGCCTCCGCCAGACCGATGGATTGCGTGCCTTTCGCTTCGTTCAGCTGCTGGACGAGGGTGGCGGCGGCGACCTGCTCGATCCGGAATTTGGAAGCCTGAGCTTCTTTTTCCACCGCGGTCTTCTTCGCCTCGGCCTCGATTTCGATGACGGACTTCTGCGCCTGGGCCTGGATCTCCCGCTTGTATTTTTCCGCGTCCGCGCCGATGCTGACGATTTCCTTTTGTTTGTTGGCGCTGACCACGGCCGCTTATTTTTCGATCTCCGCCGCGCGCACGACGTTCACCTGACTGACCGCCATGGTTTTTTCCGCGGTGACCTCGCGCTCTTCCGCTATCGCCTGCTCGGAGAGCTGTTTCGCGATGCCGACCGCCTGTTCGGAGCGGGCCAGCGCCTCGCCCGAAGCCTTGGCCGCCATAGCTTTTTTAACGTCGACCTCTTTTGTGGCCTCGATTTCCGCTTCCTGGGCCTTCTGCTTATTGAGGGCCACGGTGATGCGGGATTCCTTCTCGATTTCCGATTTTTTCTTCGCCATGATATCCTGGATGACGTTGCTGTCCCGACCGTCCTTGATGTCCATCAGCTCGATATTCTTCACCGGCACGACGCCCCATTGCGACAGATTTTCCTTGACGTCGGTGGTGAACTGCTCCCCGTAGATCGAGCGCTCCTGCATGATGGACTCCAGATCCGATTTCGCCATGATCGAGCGCACCGAGCCTTGGACGATGCCCGCCAGATGTTCGTGCAGCTCGGTCATGTTTTCAACTTTCTGCGCCGCCTGATTCGTGTCGGCGATGCGAAAAAAGGCTTTTACGTCGACGATAAAAGGCAGGCGGTTTTTGTCATAAGCTTCGTAGCTGTTCAGGTCAAGGTCAAAGTTGCTCACCGGCAGCTCCCGCACGGTGACGCCGAGCAGCGGCAGCCAGGTGGGCCATTTGTAGTAGGCGTTGCCCGCCGGCTGACTGACGCCGTAAGAGACGGTCGATTTGGAGCGCTGGATGATATGAACGGTATTGGCCGGCACGATGCGCCTCAGTTTGAGTATGTTGTAGATCAGCAAAAACAGAATAAGTAATCCGATAAGTATCGCCGCAAGCGAAAAAATCTGATGCGGTTGAAACATGATCCCGCCCCCTTTTTACTATGCTACTTATATAATAGCACGCGGCAGGCCTGTTTGTCCACAATTTTCGGCAGTGTACAGTGAAGAGGAGAATGTACTATATATATTTGTCGAAAATTAGCGGAATTTTCTATTGACAAAAACACGGCGCGGATAGTACAATTTAGATCAGAAGGAATTACCTGGTGTTAAACGCGAAAGGGGCTGCCCCTTTCATGGATTGGCGAAGCCAATCCATGAAGACTCACCTTTACCGCTTGTTCATTGAAAAATCACATATGACTCGTAGTTCCAAAACGGCTTCCGCGCAAAGGATGGAGTGTTTGCCTAGCTTGTTCCACTCTCCACTCCCTTCCCGCCATGTCGTGAGGATTAATAAAGGAATCAGGTGAAAATCCTGAGCAGCACCGCTACCGTGAGCGCGAAGCTCGCGGCTTCACGCAGGGGCGTGGGTGAAAACCGGCCACCGGAAACGGGAAGGCCAAGCCGCGGGGTTGGGACTGGCGTCCCTGAACGCGCGAGCCGGGAGACTGACTATGATGTTAGAGCCGGAGCGCGGGTGTCGCGGACGACTCATAAGCCATAGGAAAACGGCTGTGGCGATAAAATTTCAAGCTTAGAAATTTTATTGCCACAGCCGTTTTGTCGTTTGTTCGGGGTCTCACCCGTCATTGCGAGCAGAGCGAAGCAATCCAGGGAAGCGCCGATTGATCCCATCATTGCAGGAGCGAAGTGACAAAGCAATCCACACGCACATACGAATACGAAAGGAGGTGATGCCGGTTGGCGACTTGTGCCGCCAAAACAAAACCGCAAAGAAAGGGGGTGGCTCATCCCCGCGGACTGGCGATGAGCGGGGGATGAAGCGGTTTCGGAAACCAGCCGTGCGAGTTGGCGGTTGGGAACAACACTCATTTCTCAGGAGTGGGTCACACACGGGAACTGAAATGGTGATGTGACTAACAGAGGGGGTTTCAATTTAAGTGAATACTTTGCTGATCATGAAAGGAGTTTCTAAAAATGTTTAAGTCTAAAAAAATCTTCGGGATCTTGATCGCGGTCGCCGTGTCTCTGGCGCTATTCGCGACCCCGGCCTTTGCAGCCGGCACGGTATCAGTTACCGTCACCTATGGAAACTTCGAACTCGGGGAGTACGAATGGGACGGAGACGGCTTCACTAACGCTTATTTCTATATTGATGAGTACCCCGTGGATATTGATTATGTCCAGGAGTATGTAGACTATGGCTGGAAAGAATATTATTACCTCCCCGATCCTTCTTATGACTATCTGGATGGGGAAGCTTCTATTCTGGACGCTATCCTTGTGGCTTTAACGGATAATGGCTTTGCATATGTGCCAGGGGACGACATGATATCAGGTTGGGATTATGAGCATGACCCGAATGGCGGGTATATTGAGTATGTCTATCCCGAACCGTTGGACTTTAATGAAGAAACAGTCATTGTTGACAACGTTGAGTACACGCATTATTTTTCATCTTTACCGAATGGCGGCGGCTGGCGAATTGCGTATACCTTGGGTGATGATCCGACTGTGATCGTGCCGGAAGAGTACACCAGCCGTATCGCGCTTGAGGACGGGATGACTATCATCTTCGACTACAGCCCGTATGATTACTGGGTACCAGAGGCGCCACCGGTACAAAACTGAGTTCGCGCGAACAGAGTTAGCCGGGAAAAATTAAACCGCGGCTGGGGGCGTTTCGCGCCCCCAGCCCTCATATAATTAATAAGGAGAAATCATTGATTATACGCAATAAAACGCTCAACGCGGTCGTTTCTGTATGTCTGGCGGTCGCGTTGTTTCTTGCCGCCGCGCCCACCGCTTTCGCTGACCCGCCGCCGGACGACGCCGTAGAAAAGCTGATTGCCCTCTATACCCGCATAGGGGTGGCGACAAATTACGGAGCGCTCGGGCTGCGCTCGCTGACGGACGCCCTGGACTTAGGTGAGGCGAATTTAGACGTGCGCTATGTAAAGGCGCTGGCCAGTTGGGCGGCCATCGCCGCGATGGCGACGGGCCAAAACCCCCGCTTGAGCGCTGTGTATTTTCCCGGCACAGTCAACTCGCAGCCATGTGATTTGATTAGCGTTTTGCTGGAAAGAATGGGTGTGGACGGTTCGTATGGATCGGCTGCGACCGGCGTGGACGAGCAGTCTGGAGCTGAAAGAGGTTCCGCCCAGATCAACGCCCTGCTCGCGCTGGAGATGTATTACGGCGGCGCGGATTGGGGCGTGCCGGGTGGGAACGAGAGACAGACCCGCGTCAGCGCGATTGAGACTTTCCTCGGCGATATTCAGGACGCCAAAAAGACTGACGGCGCGAACCCCGCCGCCATGAACTGGAGCGTGGAGAACGGCCGTTTTTATTTTGCTGAGACTGTGCCCTCTTTTACGCTTTTAGCCAACGTGGCCACTGATATGCAGCCTTTAGCCGTCGCTTTGCTCTGCCGCTGGCTGGAGGACGAGACGCCGGTCAGGGTGAACGGGGCGGAACCCGCACCGCTGAAGGAAGTGGCCGCGCGGGAAATTCCCGGCCTGCTGAAGACCTGTCTGGCTATGTACGCCGTTTCCGGCACTGAAACCGGTCACAAAATAGAAACGGGCGCCACTAGCCAAGCCCAAACCGCCCTTAGAACTCGAGTCAGCAGAGCGGAGTATCAAGCCAAACTGGTTACCGCGCTCATCGCCGCCGGAGAGAAAGATCTGGTGGATGAACTGGGCCTGATAGAGACACTGGAGACTTACCGGGCGGATCGTTTCGACCGGGACAGTCTGCTGGATACAGATCCTCAAACCCCCATAATTATAGCAGATTTAGATAAATATGACGGCGGATATATTTCGCTGAACGCCTATGACAGAAACGCCACCGCCTGGGTGGCGATGGCTTACGGCGACTACCTGTACGACCGTTCTATCCTCTCCACTTTTGTCATGGATCGGGATTTGGACAACGCCTCCAGCGTAGAATTCGATCTGAACATTCTCGTTTTGCCTGAATATGCGGAAGGCAAGCTTTATCTGCCGGTTTTGGGAGACATGGGTAGCGCCGTCACTTGGACTTCTTCAAACAGCGCGGTGATCGACCCTGTTACGGGAATCGTCACGCCGGGCGGCGCGGTCGTAACGGTGTGGTTGACGGCAGAAGCGGTGAAGGGAGACGCCCTTGCGGCCCGGGAGTTTTTTGTCGTCGTCCCCGCTCAGGTAAGCGGCGCTCAGGCCGCTTTGGCCGCCGATTTGCGAAATTTGATTATCCCACTTTTCACAACGGCGGATATTGATCTGCCTGTTGCGGGCGAGCAAGGCAGCGCCATCGTCTGGGCGAGTTCTGACACAGATGTTATCAAAGACGAAGGAAAAGTCACGCTCGCGGCGGATGAGCGAAAGATCACTCTGACCGCGACGCTGACCAGCGGCGATGCGCAGGCGGAGAAGGTTTTCCCGGTGCGGGTGGGCCGCATAGTCGCGGAGGACGATCTGGCAACCAAAGCCGTCTACCTGATGCGCGAATACTATCAGACGCAGGAAACCCGAAATTTTCGGAGTAATCCTGCTGTTGACAGATTCGGATTCGGCTATTGGAGTGTATGGCTGGCCAAAGCCGCGCTGGGAGATGATTTTGCGGATTATGGCTTCAATCTTCCTGACCCTCGACTGCATAAATTAAGCCGAATTTGGCAGGGGACGGATTACGGCGCCGTGATCCTGCAACTGCTGGCTCAGGGCGATAATCCGTATGATCATTTTGGCGTTGACTATGTTGAAGCCATGCATGATTATATCGGGACCGATTCCGGCGCATATCACTGGGGCCCCTTCGCTTCAGAGGTTTTCCTCGCCATGGCCTTGGACGCGACCGGGGAGATGACGCCGGAACTGTATCGGAGTGTTCAAGGCGGTTTGCTGGGGTGGACGGGATATATGGGTCTTGGCCCCGACATAGGCAGCTGGGCCATGGTGCCGCTGGCGGGCCATTACAGCGACGAATACGCGAACCAAGCGCAGATAGAAGCGGCGTTTGGCTCTTTTCGCAAGCTGCTTCTGGCCGGTCTCGTCATGGACGTGAAAGATGATAATTACGGGCTGACGGTCGTTAAGGATATTGGCGGCTACATTCACGCCACCAGCAACGCCTGTGTACTTATCGGCGCCGTGGCCGCCCAGGGGATCGGTTTCCCCGGTTTTGACCTGTTGAATGGCGACGAGTGGATCACGAATAAGGGCAAGCCCAACGAGACCACGATCATCAAGCAGCTCTACAAATATGCTTTTGAAGGGAAGGACGGCCCTTACAGCACTCAGGTCGCCATCGCTTTCGCCGACCTCTACAACGGCGAGAATATCTGGGCCAGCGTCGGCATAACGCCCGATGATTTCGCCGCCCTGCTAGATGAGACGGAGACCGTCCTGACCGCAGGCGGGGAGGAATACACCGCTGCCACCGTCGCCGCTCTCCGGCTGGCCTACGCCGAGGCGGCGGAGTTTGCCGAGGCCTCATACGGTTACGGCCGCGCCTACTTCGCTCTTCGGGACGCTTACCGGGGCCTGAAACCGGCCGGCGCGACCGCCGTTACCATCTTGGGCGCGGAAGAAACATTGTTTGACACCGCCTATGTCGTTTCGGAGGGCAGCGCCCTGGAGATTTTGGCCCAGTACGCTTCTGAATACCGAATCAGTCAGACGGCGACGGCAACAGGTGCGCTGGAGATCGACGGAATATGGCCGGCGGAGGGCGCACAGTGGCGCGTCTACAGCGGCGAGACCCGTTTGACTGATCTCGGCATCCCGCTGGGCGAGGGCGCGGAACTGACATTCAAATACGCGGCCGACGCTGCTCTGATCCCGGCGGACGCGACTTTGGGCGAGCATCTGGCCCGGGAAACGGCGTCCACGCTCAGCCTGGAGAGCGAAGTTACAGAAGATCTGGTTTTGCTAAATTCTGGTAATTTCGGCACGACTATCACTTGGAATTCAAAC
>JAISAH010000097.1 GCA_031266805.1 Gracilibacteraceae bacterium | reverse complement strand
GAAATCGTCCGAAACAATGAGGTCGGCAAGCGCGTCTTCAGCCATCACGTTTAATTGCTGATAATAGAGCAGTTTTCTCGTGTCGCCTCTGTTCCGAATATAGTCATAGAGTTCTTCCGCACTGTCGGCGTCCTTTGCAAACAGGGCGCTGTCGGGAAGCTCGCCCACAATGAGCCGCCCGAAATCATTCGGGTTGAGCGCGAGATTGTCGTAAATCGCCGCGCCCATCGCCGCCGCGAAAGTGACCGCAGCCACAATCACGGAGACCATCACCATCCGCCACTTGGACTGCGTTATCGCTTTTGCGGCCATCAGCCATGACAGGCCGCCCTTTGCCTTGTCGAGCGGAAAATGATTCTTTTTGAAATTGTGTGTGACAAGTCCTTGGCGCAGCGCGATGAGCGGCGTCAGGAAACGGATTTTCCGGGCGGTGAGCGCGGTGGTAACAAATGTTATCGCCAGCAGGAAAATGAAGGCCGACAAGGAGCAGGCGGCGTCAAAGCCCTGATTCCATACGAGCGCAGTCTGCGCTTCAAAAATGCCCGACACCGTCGGCAGGACGGCGTAGGAAAGGGCGATGCCGAGCAAAGCGCCGATACCTCCGGTCAGCCCGAACTGCAAGGCCACGGCGTTCAGCAGCTGCCTTCCGGTATAGCCCACCGCCTTGAGCGCTCCGATATTCGTCATGCTTTCCTCTATGGTGTTGCGAATTCTGAAGCTCACCACGAGCAGGCTGATGAGGGTGATCATGACGGCAAACAGTACCATGATGATCGCGGTGATATTTGACATCATCGTACGCGTCGATACCACGCCGTTCCAGTCCAACGAGCCCACGCGTATAGTGTCGGCGTTTTCGATAGCGTTTTTGTACCAGAACTCTTTTGCCACGTCCTGATACAGCTTATCGCTGTCCTGCGGCTCCTGCATGCGGACGCGCAAGATTTCACATTCAAAGCCCGGCGAAAGTCTGTTCATCCTGTCAAATCCCGCCGGCGAAAGGTAGGTCTGAAAAATGCCGTTGTTGCTCGAGCCAAAGAAAATTTCCTCGGTAAAGCCGCTGATGCGAAACGTCGTTTCCTCACCTAAAGAAACGATTTCGAAACGGTCGCCCAGCTCGTAACCGCCACCGGCCTTCAGCACAAAAGGCAGGCAGATTTCGTCCTCGGCCGCCGGCGCCTTGCCTTCAATTATCGTCAAATCATTCATGCCGCGTTTTGTGCCTGTGTTCAAAAATGCGAGATACGCCGCCAGTTTGCCGCCGTTGTAAGAAAAATCGGCCATCAGGTAAATCGCTTTCTCGTGTTCGGTTTCCGTCACTCCGGGATAGTCGTTCAGATAATCAAGCTGGGATTGATTGAACAAGCGACTTTCCTCAATCAGGACATAGTGGGGCGAATGAAGCTCCTCCGCTCTCTTTTCAAAAAAATCCCCGACGCGAAACTGCAGCAACAGACCGATATTGAGCAGCATCGCCGCAATTATCACGAACAGCAGCAGGCCGGCCGCCTGCCCCTTGCCGCCGCGCAGATTGGCGCGCGTTACGGCGGAGACCGCTAAAATATTCTTCATGTTCACCACCCCATCCCGGTCAGAAATGAACGCAGCTTATCCTTGCGGCCTTCATTACCGGAGTCATACGCGCCAGGATCGCATTCGCCGCAAATCACGCCGTCCTTCAAGTAAAGGATCCTGTTGCCTCGCAGGGCGGACTTCAAATCGTGTGTAACCATAATGACGCTTTGGCCGTTTTGATTCATTCGCGTGAGCAGATCGAGCACGGCTTCGCCGGAAGAAGAGTTGAGCGCCCCGGTAGGTTCATCGGCGAACAGAATTGCCGGCGTGTTGATGAGGGCGCGTACAATCGCGCCGCGCTGCGCTTCACCGCCCGAGAGCTGCGCCGGAAATTTGCGCCGGTCACGTTCCGGAAGCCCGACCTGCTCAAACAGGTCATTCGCCCGCGCCGCGACTTCCCGGCGGTTCTTGTTCACGAGAAGCCCGCTTGCCATCACGTTGTCCATGAGGCTCATATTGTCGCAGAGATAGATCTGCTGGAAAACGAAACCGCAGTGTTTGCGCCGGAACAGCGCCAGCTTGTCGCTGTTCAGTCCCGATATTTTCTTATCGCAAAACGTGATCTCGCCGAGCGTCGGCGCGTCCATGCCGGACAGCGCGTACAACAAAGTGGATTTTCCGGAGCCCGACGCCCCCATGACGACCGTAAAATCCCCCTTGCGGATTTCCATGTCCAGATTGCGGAGCACATGCTGCTGCAATCCTCCGGAAGAGAAGGTTTTGCAGAGCTTTCGCGTGGTGATGATGTTTTCGGTCATTGAATATCCCTCCATTGAATATGCTGCCATTTAATACGCTACTGTTGAATATGTTACCGTTAAATATGCTTTTATCGAATATGCTTCAAAAAAAAACAGAGCCGCAAATTTGATTTACAACTCTGTTTTATCATATAGGTTCTTAACAGGTCTTTACCTGTTCCTTAACAGATCCTTAAATGTTATTAAAGCATTATCTCAACCGTCATACGGCAGATGAATTTTTACGGCAAAGCCGGGAGCGGCGTTCTCGCATATGAGCCCGCCGCCCATGCGCTCCATGAACGCGTGAGAGATGAACAAACCCAAGCCGTAACCGTTTTTGCCCTCGGCGCCTTTGCCCCGAAAGTATTTTGTGCAGAGGCGCGGCAGCTCATCAGGGGCGACCCCCGGACCGTGGTCCCGCATGGTGATGGTTAGCCCGTCGTCGTCCGCCTCCGCCGACACATCGATGTCGGTATCCGCGTATTTATATGAGTTGGCGAATATATTGTCCATCACCTGAGACAGCCGCGCGGGGTCGGCTCTGAGCATACAACCGGGCAAATCACAGAGGCCCGCTCTATGCCCGTAATCGGATTTTCTCATGATTTCAACAAGCTCGCTGCTCTGTAAAGAAACAGGCTCGACATGGAGAGAGTCCAATTCCTCCAGCGTGGTATGGAGCAACTCGGAAACCAAAGTCTCGATTTGCGCGGCCTTTTGCTGAATGGTTTGCAGCTTTTGCCGCTCCGATATAGGCGCGGTCATCTCCATCAATTCCGCGACCGCTTTGATGGAAGCCACCGGGGTCTGAATATCATGGCTCAATGAAGCGACGAGTTCCCGTTTTGACTGTTCCGCCGCCCGCTCGCTCTCCTTCGCCCGGCGCAGTTCATCCCGCATGAGGTCAAAGCTCTCGGTGAACGCGCCGAAGGCGTTGCCTGAGTCCATCGTAAGCGGTACGTCAAGCTCACCGGAGGCTATACTCTGCGCAAATCCGCGCATGGTTTCAAACGGGCGCAGTATCTTTCGGTACAGGACCACGAGAAATAAAGCCGCGGCGGATATGGTGAGAAATAATATCGCGATCACCCCGGCCTGAAGCTGTACCCGGTAGCCCCGCCAGATTTGCTGCGTATCCGCGAATGCGCTTTTGTCTATCACCTGCCCGCTTTGTATCATGTCGTTGATACGGGCGACGTCGACAGTATCCTCCGGCACGGGAAACAAAAATAAAACGGCGCATATCCCGAGCGCCAATATGAGTGCGAGCAAAGCCGCATATGTTTTGATTTTCATGACGGATTCTCCTCGAAGACATATCCCGTTCCCCAGACCGTTTTGATGTACCTCGGGCCTAACGGGTCGCGCTCCAATTTTTCGCGCAGGCGTCGGATGTGGACGTTCAAAGTATTGTCGCCGGTAACAGCGTCCCCCCACACTTCGCGGAACAGCTCTTCCTTGCCGACAACGCGCCCCC
>JAISAH010000094.1 GCA_031266805.1 Gracilibacteraceae bacterium | reverse complement strand
CCCGTCGAGACGGCAATATAAGCGTCGTTCATGCTGGAAACTTTTTGGAAATTGACTTTAACGCCTTCTTCTTCGAAATACCCGTTGGCTTCGGCAACGATGACCCCGACTGGTTTGATGCCGGTGCCTAGAAGTCCAACATCCAAGGTAACAATTGGCGCCTCCTCATCATTTGGCGTGGTTGTCACGCCTGCTGTGCCGGCCGGACTGGCACAGCCAGCCAACGCTGCCGCCAAGGCCAGAGCAATAACCGTCACACACGCACAATTAGTTATTCGTCTGATTTTTTCCATGATTATTCTCCTCACTCATAGCATTTTTGCTCGGAAGTGTTAATCCGCGATGCTGTCATTCACCGCGTCGGCCAGCCGCTCGACGCTTTTCTTGTAGTTTTGCAGGGTCTGTCCCCAGTTTGCTAAGCAGTGTCTCCCTTCTTCGGTGATGCGGTAGATCCGCTTCGTGCGGGCCGCGTTCTTCAAGTCCCACTCAGAGATGAGCAAGCCGGCTTCCTCCATTTTTTTCAGCATCCGATAGAGCCCGGTCGGGTCAATCCCTGTGTAATCCATGTAGTCGCAGTCAATCAATTTCTTGTGCAGGGAAAACCCGTACAGCGGCTCCCGCGTCAACAAAAGCAGGATCGCCGGCTGGATAAACCGCTCCAGAAAAGACCCAAGGCATGCGCATCGGCTCATAATCAAGACCTCCTCTCATATAAGACTTTGTCTGAGGACAGGCAAAAAAATATTAGAATTTCATAGCCTTCATATACTCAGACGAAAATTCGTCACATAACGACAACTCAACATGTTCAACGATTTCGCTCACCATCCGGGCCTTTTCTCTGACTGTTTCGGAGAGCAGGGCCAGACTGGCGCCGATGCCGGCGGCATTTCCGACCGACACGATTCTTTCTTTGGAGACCGGGGGCAGAAGCCCTATAGTTAAGGCGCTGGCGACGTCAATATGCTTGCCGAAGACCCCGGCTAGGTGGACGCGCGTCAGATCATCGGCGCCGATGCCAAACCTGTCCAACAAAATCTGCGTGCCGGCGGCAATAGCTCCCTTTGCCATCTGCGCTTCACGGATATCCCTCTGTGTCAGTACAATATCTTCCGCTTCACTCCTATAAGCGACGACGAATTCTCGCCGCTGCTCATTTCCGGAATCCCGCAGCCGTCTTTTGATTTCTTGAGGCAAATCCAATAGCGGCGCCTTTTCCGCTTCCGCCATCATGCCGCTTTTTTTGACGATCCCAGCTTTCACCAGTTCTGCGACGCCGTCAATGACCCCGGAACCGCAGATGCCAAGCGGCACCGTGTTCCCGACGACGCTGATTTCAACGTTCTCAGCGAGGATGATTTTTTCGACCGCGCCCTCCGCCGCCCGCATACCTTGATAGATAGTCGCTCCCTCAAAAGCGGGTCCGGCCGCCGTTGAGCAGGCGATGCCCCGTCCGCCGCCGCACAGAACGATCTCCCCGTTGGTGCCGATATCGATCAAGAGATGATAGCCCGAGGAGCGCAAGATATCTGTGGCCAAGATACCGGCTGTTATATCTGACCCGACATGTCCGGCGATGATAGGCAGCAACCAAACCCGAGCGCGAGGATTGACGGCAAGCCCCAAATCGGAAGCCGATAAGCCGGGAGGCTTGCGGAACACCGGTGTAAAAGGCGCCAAGGCCAGACTTTGCGGGTCGACTCCCAGAAACAGGTGGTTCATCGTCGTATTGCCAACGACGCTCACCCCATAAATATGACGCGGGTCGATATTCGCTGTTCCAGCCAGATGCGCGGCTAGCGAACTGAGACAACTCACAATCAACCGCTGGATTTCTAACATGTTTTCCCGACTCTCCGCCGCAAAAGCGATGCGGGATATGACGTCGGCGCCGTACACCCATTGAGGATTGGCGACTGCCTGACTGCCAAGCAATTTGCCGTCGGATAAACGCCAGAGATAGCCGACGACAGTCGTGGTGCCTATATCTACCGCCAGACCATAACGATCTGCCGTTGTGTCGCCCGCCTCTATATCCAGAATATTTCCGCCAGCCACCGTGACCGATAGCCCTCGGTCTTGCCGCGACAAGCCGGGAAGTTCTTGCAGCATAGGCAGGGGGAAAGTCGCTGGCTCAGGCAGCCCCAAGCGGCATTTGATCTGTTCGGCAAATCCGGATGGCTCCGCGCCGGTCTCCGACTCCGGCTCCGGACTGAGAAAAACCTTGGTGATCCCCGGCTCTGTCTTGAAGTCTGCCGGCAAATCAAAAGCGGCGCCTTTTTCTGCCGTGACTTTCCCGGTTGCGGGAATCTCCACCTCCACGTCGGTCGTGGGGAAATACAAACAAGCCGCGCGGAAGCCTAGATCCGGCGACAACACTTTGACTTTGCACTTGCCGCAGACGCCTTTGCCGCCGCAGTTTCCGTCCAAAGACACGCCCGCTTGAGCGGCGATAGTCATCAGGCTGGCACCCGGTTGGAAGACAAATCTCTCCCCGGACGGAAAAAATGTTGCGATCATAGTGGCTGCCCTTTCTGAACTACAAAGCCGAACCGATGATACTCTTGTCATAAGACGGCTCTATTCTGCGTCCCGGCGGAACGATCAAAAAATCTTTTTCCCGCCAATCACCGTTGATGAAATCACGGAGCAATGAAGACCGACCTTTTACCAGCCGCATTTTCCAGCCCAGTTCCTCAGCGCATTTCTGTGTATAGCTGATATTTCCAATATTTTCCAATTCAGGCCAATCAATAAAAGTGGCGTATTCGTAGTCATTGATCCATTTTTGTTCCATATTCAGCAGGAACTCCGCTTTCTTAGCGCCGAATTTTTGACTGTACCGTTCTCTGAGAGCGTCCATTCTGTCCTGCCCAGGCATCAAGCAATTCTCTATCCAGCCCCCGGAATACCAAAAGGCGCGTCCTCGCATTTCGTCGTGCTGCCGCTCATATTCCTCTTTGGAGCCCAATAGCAGAGTGATGCAATCATGGCCCCTGGGGATGACTAACCGGTGGAACCGGCTGCTGATCCCAGCGATTGCGTTGGAACACAGACCGTAGGCTAAGAGAATCGCGTCGAAACGACCGTCCTGGGTCTCGTTGTTTTTATAGCTGTACGGATCCCGGCCTTCATCTACCGCGTCGATATTCTCCTGCAAAAGTTTGCGCAGCAGATCCGGCGTGTCGTGGTAGCCCTGCCTGAGATAGGTGACGTCAAGAATATGCGGGGAATTGAAGGAGAGAAAACTGATTTCCCGGTACACCACTTTACAGGCGAAGAGTTTAAAACGCATGCTTCCCCCTTCTGGAGCACATCTATTATTAGACCTTATCAAGTATAATATATTAGTCAGAAAAATCAATCTGTAACTACAGTTACAGATATGGGAATTTTCTAAAATTTTTTTGCAATATGTGTAACTCCAGATACAGATTAAACACTCGAACTCCATTATATTTTATGTTATAAATATTCGGAATATATTTTATAACAAGGAGTGATCTGATGAAATGAATGGGAAAGAGGCGATCACCAGGATTTTACGGCACGAAACGGTATCGCGCCCCGGCTGGATCCCCTTTGCCGGTATCCACGCCGGAAAACTAAAAGGTTATAACGCGACGGAAGTCTACTCGGATGAGGACAAGCTCTTTGAGTCCCTGATGGAAGTGAACAAAGTCTACAATCCTGACGGGCAGGTGCTTTTGTTTGATTTACAGCTGGAGGCGGAAATCCTTGGCTGCGAAATCGTCTGGACGAAGAACAATCCGCCCTGCGTGACCGGAAGCCCGTTGGAAGAGACTGACGAAATCCCGACTCGGATGATCAGCAAAAGCGACGGCCGCCTGCCGATGGTCATCAACGCCGCCCGGCGGATGAAAAAAGCCGTTGGCGACAAAACCGCTCTCTATGGCCTTCTTTGCGGCCCGTTTACCTTAGCGACTCATTTGCGGGGAACCAAGTTTTTCCGCCAGCTGAGGAAGGATCCGGACTATGTGCGGAAACTGCTGGCCTACACCACGGAGATTGCCCTGCAGATGTGCCAGCTCTATCTGGATGAAGGCGTTGATGTGATCGTACCCGTCGATCCTGTGGTATCACAGATTTCCATGGATCACTTTGAGACGTATTTGTCCGAGCCTTACAAGAGGATATTCGAGCGCATCCGGGTCCACAATGCTTTCTCCTCCTTCTTCGTCTGCGGCAATGCCACGCATATTATTGAGCTGATGTGCAAGAGCGGGCCGGATTCTATTTCCATTGACGAAAACGTGAACATGGCGGAAGCGAAAAAGATCACCGATCGGTACAATGTGGTCATCGGCGGGAATATCCCGTTGACGACGATCATGCTCTTCGGCACCCAGATGGATAACATGAAGGCGACCATCGATTTAATTGATCGTTTGGGCGATTGCACGAAAAACGTAATCATCGCGCCCGGCTGCGACATGCCCTATGATACCCCGATCGAAAACACCATCGCCGCCTCCCATGCCGTTTTGCAAACGGAGAAAGCGCGGGAAATGGTGGCCAACTACGAATTGAGCGATATCGGCGTGGAAGTCGAACTGCCTGACTACGAGCGCCTGAAAAAGCCTTTGGTAGAAGCCTTTTTGCTGGATCCGCTGGCCTGCGCCGCCTGCACCTATATGTTGGCGGTGGCGATGGACGCGCAAAAACATTTTGGCGATAAAATCGAAGTGGTGGAATACCGCTACAACAATCTGACGGACATCTCCCGCACCAAAAAAATGGCGGTCAAACAGCTGCCCAGTTTGTATATCAACGGGAAACTGCAATACTCATCGCTCATCCCTAATTTAGACGATTTGATCAGGGAGGTTGAGGAAGTCATGTGAGGAGGGAATACAAATGACACTGAACAGTTTGTTGGCGAGACAACCATGGCGAGGCCTTTTAGGAATGGCTATCGTTGTTTTTATTGCCTTGGTTATTTCCTCAAGCCAAAGCATGGACACTTTCGGCGGCATCTTTACCACGTTAAGCATGTCATTTATCCCGATGATCGCGGTGATCGGCAATGTATGGCATGTGCAGTACCCGCCCAATGATCATCTGAAACAGCCGTGGAAAGGTATGATGCTGCTTGCCCTTATCATTATCTACGGCGCGATAGCAGCCTATGCGATCACTAACTTTATTTGCGGCGGGGTGGCACAGCCGGTTGGCAACCTTTACGCAACGATGGTCGTTATGACCTTGTTCTTCTTTGTCGTGGTCTTCGATACCTGGCCATACCAAAAGATGTCCCCGCCGGCCAGAGGTTTTCTCACTTTGCTCACAGTATACGCGATTGCCTGGATACTTTTAAGACTGCTGTTCAATTTCAGCATGCTGACCTATCCGACCGGGGTGAATCCTTCTCCGGGCCCGGTACCGTTTTACGCGCCGGGCGGGCCGTTTGAAGCTTTTGCCGCTATCGCGCCGACCGGGCTGTTCCCTTGGGAAGAGGCCGTATCGTTCATCATGTGGGCGGTCATCATCATGTGGTCTTTTGTGATGCTCGGCATGTGGCCGTTCAACAAACTCAAAATGCGACAGCCGCTGTTCGGTCTGATTGTGCTGGCTGCCTGCTTAGTTTTGAGTTTTGTCGCTTTCAGCATTGTAGTTGGCGTCCTCCACGTTGAGCCGCTGATGTATTTGAACTATGGCGTATGCTATTGTTTTGGCGTCTTCATGATCATGATGATGCTGCAGATGTGGCCGGGACGCCTGATCCCTACGGTGCTGGGCGGATTACTCAATCTTGCGCTGTGCGCGGTGATTGGCGTTATCGCCAATGAGTTGGTATGGGCTTTCTGCGACTGGCATTTTGGCGAGGCTATGGCGTACCCCAACGGCGTTTTTGCCGCTGCCGGCGTGATGCTCGGCCTGAGCTTTCCCATGTGGGGCGTGTATGGCGATCTGTTTGAGTTTTGGCCGATGCCAGCGCCTGCCGCGCCGCCGGAGACTGATCCCCAATAACTATGAACCATGAAATGTAAAAGAAAAGAGGGATGCGCGTGTCCGCGACACAGTTGAAGGAAATCCACTACACTATCTGCCCTGTAGGTAACGCCACCTACATTGCCGTCAAGAGAAATATGGTTCATGAGGGGATGCAGCGTTTTGGTATCACCCCGGTGCTTCTGCAAACCTTAGATCAGGCTTACTGGTCCGCTCATTTTGATCATCATGACGAGTTGCTGTTTCGCGAGGGGGGCAATATCCCACCCCTGTGGACGAAAGCAAAAGGCGCGGACACCTTGCTAATCGGTCTTTGTATCTTGCGGCAAAAGCAGTGCGTCATCACGCGGGCGGACGCGCCTTTTAACAGCGTGGAAGAGCTGAGGGGGCGGAGAATAGCTATTCCCACGCATCCGAACTCTATCATTGACTTTCACAAAGCTACGGCGGAGCATGGCTTTAAGATTGCTTTGCAAGCGCGCGGCGTGTCCGTTGACGAAGTCGAGTCCAAAATCCTCCTCGGAGAGCGGACTTTCGTGACGAATTCCTGGAACCACGGTCCTTGGAGTGCCACGGCGGATGACAATACCATTGACTTGGACTCGGTAGGCGAAATCCACGCGCTCAATACCGGGGAAGTTGACGCCGCCTATATCAAGATGTCGTTGCTGCAAGCTATGATGGAGACTGGGAAATACAAGGTGTTGCTGGAGCTTAGCGCTGACCCGTCTTTGCTCATGCCCATCAACAACGAATTTCCCAACACGCTTACCGTGAGCAAAAAACTTGCAGGGGAGTATCCCGAGGTGGTGGTCGCCTATCTGAAACAGCTCCTGCTGGCGGCGGAATGGGCCAAAACCCATCGCGACGAAGCGGCGGCAATCCTGGCGGAGCAAAACTATGGCGTAGTGTCCCATTTTTTCGGTTCCTACTATAGTGATTTTAATGAGAATCTGACGATCAACCTCTCCACCGAGAGCGTCACCGCTTTGGAAGGCCAGAAGAGATTCCTCTATGACTACGGTTATCTGGAAAAGAATTTCTCCATGAAGTCTTGGATAGACGACACATTCCTAAAAGCCGCTTGGAAAGAAATCGAAGCGGAACGGCAGCAATGAAAAAGCAGTGCATTAAAAACGAAAGGAGTTTTGGAAATGTCGAAGGAAGCCATTTTTAAGAAACTAAGTGAAGCAGTGTTTGAGGGAGAGGACGATCTGGTTTTAGAAGCCGCCGAAGCTGCGATAACGGAGGGCGTAGACCCCACGGAGGCTATCATCGAAGGGCTTGCCGCCGGCATGTCAAAAGTCGGCGAATACTATGAAAAGCAAAAATATTTCTTGCCGGAAGTGATCATTTCAGCGGAAACATTTAAGAAAGGGATCAGTGTATTGGAGCCCCACCTCAGCAAAGATATGGACACTTTGGGCACGGTGCTCATGGGTACGGTACAGGGCGACGTGCATGACATCGGCAAGAACATTGTGATTATCATGCTGAGCGCCTCCGGCTTCACAGTGATTGATCTGGGCAAGGATGTGAAGCCGCAAGTTTTCGTCGATAAGATCAAAGAAGTCGGCAAAATCGATATCGTTGGCATGTCCGCCTTGATGACCACTTCCATGATAGGCATGCGCGAGGTCATCGAGACTCTGAAGCAGGAAGGGCTTCGCGACAAAGTGAAAATAATGGTGGGCGGCGCTCCTGTTTCCCCGCGTTACGCGGAAGAGATCGGGGCTGACGGGTATGCAAATGACGCGGTTGACGGTGTCCGCGTGGCCAAGAAGTTGGTAGGCGCTCAGTGATAAACGCAAAAAACTACTAAAAAAATAAAATAGGAGTGAAAAAAGATGAGTACCGAGCAAATGACCTGTAAGGAACGTGTCTTGGCCGCGGTTAAATATGACGATGTGGACCGGCTGCCGGTGTTTAGAGGCTATTTTACGCCTACGAAACTGGTTAACAGAAAACTGAATTATAGTTACTGGACTGACGGGGAAGCCATAGCGGACTCCTGCTGGCAGGCATGGAAGTATTTTGACGACGATATCATTCTTACACTGGACGGCGGCTTCATGACAGAAGAATTCGGCGCCAAATTCAAATGGCCGGAGGATGATTATCCGCAGAATAACACCATCTTGGTGAAGAGCCATGCAGACGCTGACGCGCTGCCTGATCCGGATCCTTATAAGGACCCTGTTTTTTTAGCGATCATGAAAGCAACCCAGATTTTAAGAAAAAAGGCCGGCGACGAAGTCCTGGTTGGCGGTTTTATCAACGGCACCTTTAATTATGTCGCCTCGCTCATGGGGGCGGAAAATCTGATGATGTTCCTGGCTACCGATCCTGAGCTGATCCATAAAGTCTGCAAAAAAGTGGCCGCGGCTCAGGTCCGCTATGCCAAAGCCTACGGCGAAGCCGGCATCGAGTTGATTTTCATGCCCGATGCTTGCTCGGCTCCGGCTTGCATTTCACCGAAAACTTATGGTAAAATGGCATTGCCTTATCTGAAACAAGCGGTAAAAGGCTTCCAGGACGCCGGCGCACTTGCCATGTACCATCCCTGCGGCGGCGAATATCCCATCATTGACCAGATCGGGCAGACCAAGGCCGACATCTATTATTTCAGTGAGTTGGTGGATCTGGACGCCGCGCAAAAAATCTTCGTAGATCGGGCGGCGGTCGCCGGTACGGTCAACGGTTCCAAAGAGCTTTTCTTAGGTACCACTGAGGAAGTTGACCTGCATGTGAAAGGGATCATTGATAAACTGAAGTACAGGACCGGCGCCATTATACTTCCCGGCTGCGGCCTTTCCCCTAACTGCAAGTATGAAAACGTCAAGGCGATGATTGACGCCGTGAAGAAATACGGCAAAAACTAAGGCTGCTATGCTTTGCTCTCGGAATGCGGATCAGGAGACACTGAACAAAAACTAACAGGGCGACAAGCGGTGGAGGCGGTTCGGTTGAGCCGCCCTCCATCACTTGCAGGCTCTTAGATCCGGAGGTGAACGGATGGGACAAGACATAGATCTTTATCTGATCTCGGGCTTTCTTGGCTCAGGCAAGACGACATTTCTGCAAAATCTGCTGGAACAGCCGCTGGGTTGCCGGGTTGGCGTCATCATCAACGAATTCGGCCAGTTGGGAGTGGATGGAACCATCCTGCGCAAAGGCGATTTCGAGATGATAGAGATCAACAACGGGTCGATCTTCTGCTCCTGTATCAAAAGCGGCTTCATCGAGGGATTGCTGGCAATGCTCAGCCAGCCCATCGACCTGATGCTGATAGAGGCGTCCGGCATGGCTGATCCTTTCGGCATGAAAGGCTTTCTGGAAAACTTGGACGGGGCGCTGGATCACCATCCGGAGATCACGCGCCGTTATGCCTGGAGGGGGTCGGTTTGCCTGATCGACGCCCTTTATTTCGAAGACTATTTCTATTCATTCGTCGCCATAAAGAAGCAAGTCGAGAAGAGTTCGCTCCTCGTCGTCAACAAGACTGATCTTGTGGACAAAGAGCGGCTGGAGGAGTTGCACGCGGAGCTGCGGGTGATCAACAACGACGCCCGGATCTATGACACCACTTACGGCAAAATGCCATGGGAGCTGCTGCGGCAGGTTTTAGATCCGGCGCGGGGCGCGGTAGGAGACACGATCAATACCTGCGACGTCCGTCCGGCCTACTACTCGATCGACATGGGAGAGAAGATCGAGACGGAAAAATTCGCCGCTTTCCTGCAGGTGATGGCCGGCGACGCCGTTCGGGTCAAAGGATTTTTCCGGGATGAGAACGGAAAAGAAATGTTTGCCGACGTGGTCGGCAGCAGTATCGGTCTGCGTCCGGTCACAGCGGAGGAAGCAGGGCGCGTCGTATTCGAACTGGATCTCATCGGCAGCGACGCCGACAGCTTCGAGACCGCGGTAGAACAGGCCTGGCGAAGCGTTTTTCCCCAGCGCAAGATTGCGCGTCGCGATCTGTAAATAAAAGGAAAATAGCCGCGGCTGTCATACTTCTTGAGCGCCGCGGCGACATTTCTAAATACAAATAATACTGAAAAATTACGTCGAGCAAGATTGCATTATAAGCTATCTTCGCTTATAATATAACTAATAATGATTATAACTAATGATGATGTTTAAGAACACAATGCTTCCCAAGCCTCTACTACTAGTGTCCTGCAACACCTAAAATTTTACTAAGTGCCGGCCTTTTTCTCGCCACACTGCACGAAAACGCGGCAAAGCGAGGCAAAAATGGTTCTGATAAATTTACAGAATGTGGATCAAAAATTAACCCTATGGCCTTTTGTTTCCCTTGAAACGGGGGAGAATTATCTGGGCTTTGAAAAAGAGTGCCTGAAAATCGGGCTTAAAAAGCACTATAAAAAGGGTCAGGTCATAACCCGCGTCGGCGATTATGTTTCAGGCGCTTATCTATTGAGCAAAGGTAAGACTGTGACCACGGTCATGGGGCAAAACGGATTGGAAAAAACTGTTTATTTTTGCAAAGCCCCTTGGTTTTTTAATGACGCGCCGGCGGCGCTCAATCAAGAGGCGACGATGGCGGTCAGGGCTTTAAGTGATTGTGTTATTGTGATCATAAACACGAATGATTTGAATGATCTCCTGCATTCTGATAAGTCTTATCTGGATTTGTACTTACAGTATATCTCTAAAAGAGTCTATTCAATTGTTAACGAATTAACAGAAGTCTGGAATCTGAATCCAACCCAAATTGTCTTTAAAGTGCTTGTTTGTTTTGCCATAGAGCAAGGAATTAGCGACAACGAACAGGTAGTCGTCAAAATAACTCAAGAGGAATTGGCGCAAATATGCGGTTTACATCGGGTTACTGTGGCGAGAACATTTAAACGATTGAAGGAACTTGACATGATAAAAAAGACCAACAAGTCAACCGTAGTCATGAGTTCAGATCTGAGTTTTGTGTCGTTTTATGATTTATAGTCCCTCAGTCCATCACCAGCGCCACATACAGATCACTCAAAGCGGCGGCCAACGCCGGCGGAGCGCAAATGGCCGCCAAAGCCCGATTTTCCAGTCCCAGCGTTTCCCCCCGTCTCACTTCCAGACGCGCGCGCACCCTCTCCGTCCCGTAATGAGCGGCCAGAGCGGTCAGGGCGGCTGTTAGTCTGTTCGGCGGCACGAGTATTTCCTGAACATCCAGCAGATCGCCGCTCCGCGCCACGGCCGCGCAGCCTATTTCCGCTCCGCCCTCCCACAAAAGGCAAAATCCGCCCCCGAACAGCGAAAGCATTTTGCTTTGATACATAAGAAGTTTTTCCCGCCACACGAGCCGGCTTTCGCCGCTTAACGCCGATTCGCGCGCCTTCCCATAACGTTCGCCGTCCACGCGCGTCACTTCGGGCAGCGGCTCCGTGCAGGCGTCTATGTCCGGGGCGTATTCATAGCGGCAGACGCCGCCTATTTTTTCATAGCCCAAACGACTGTAAAACCCGAACAGCTCCGCCGTAGCCGGGACCAGCAGCGCAAAATCCATTCCTTGCGCCGCCGCGTCGGCGTGGATCCGCGTGATGAGCCGCGAGCTGTAACCCCGGCGCCGCTGGCGGGGGTGCGTCGCCACCGCGTAGAGGTAGACCCCCCGCCATTCCCGCTCCGCGCTCCGGATAAAAACCGGCAGGGCAAAGGCCATAGCCGCCGGCGCCCCAAACCGCGTGACCACATAGCAGTTATCCTCGCGGTACAGTTCGCGGAACAGAAGATTTTCACTCGTTACGCTGTCGCCAAAACTCTTGCGGTATATCCGCCGCAAAAAAGGAATATCACCGGCGCGGCTGAGACGGATGTCGGTAAAGAGTTCCCGGCCGGCCGGCACCGGCGCGCCTTCACTCATCGCGTTCTTTGGCCACATATTTCTCCACCATCATATCCGGGTGATAAGAGAGTTTCGCCTGACGCAGCCCTTCTTCCCCCGCGTCGTCTTCACGGTTGATCCATTTGACCTCCGGACGCAGGCGCAAAATCAGCCGCGCCATTTCCCGGTTGATCACCTGATAGGCGCCCTGCATATCATGGAAAGCCTTTTCCACATGGACGTCAAAACTCTCGCGCCCCAAAGGCGAAGCTAGAGAAAAAGCCGCCACCGCCCCCTCCGCCCACAATACGCCGCCCAGCACCCCCAGAGCGCGGTAATTGGCCAAACAGCGCTGTACCGCGCAATATTCCGCCCGCAGGCTTTCCTGCTCCCCGCAGCCATACCGCAAACACCATTCGTCATTCATCCGGCTGACGGCGTCGAAATTTTCTTCGCCGAATACTTCAAACTGCCAATCGGGATATTTTTTTATAAACTGGTTTAAATGGTTTTTTTTACCATGCATTTTATTGCCTCTGACCTCGGCCAGACGCTTGGCTTCGTACACATAATCCCAGCTGTTCCGCGCGGGCATAAAATCAAATACGCCGGGACATGCGGTTTCCAGTTCATTTTTTTGTTCGGTCGTCACGCTCCACAGCGTAAGGCTCTGCCCCCGCGAGCGGCACCAGGCGCGCATATCGTTCACCGCCGCCGCCAGATCGCTTTCCCTAGCGCCCAGCGGGAAATAGAATGAATAATTCCCCTCTCTCTCATGCCGCAGAAAGAGCCACTCCTCCGTCACGGCCAAATGGGTCTGCAAACGGCTGCCCCAGTTAAAGATCGTCGCCGCGTTTTCCTGACAGGCTGTCCTCTCTCTGCGGCCCAAGTACGTTCCCAGCAGAGCGCAGTCATCTATGTCCAGAAGCTTAAAATCCATAAAACCTCACTTGTTATCCCCGTCTTTTATCTCGCGGCTTAGGGCTATCCCGCCGCGCAAATCATCAATAAACTGCCGGGCGCTCCGCCCGGAACGAGCGTTATGACGCTGCACCCACAGCAAGGCCTGCCGCCGCAGCTCCGCCTCCGGGAGCCTGATCCCCTCCCGTTCAGCCAGCCCGGCCACGATCGCCAGAAAAGTATCCTGATCCGGCGCCAAAAAAGTTACCGTAATGCCAAAACGGTCGGCCAGCGACAGTTTTTCTTCCATATTGTCGCGCACATGCACCTCGTCGCCCCGGCGCTCGGAAAAAGTCTCCCGAATGAGATTCTTCCGGTTGGAGGTCGCGTAAACCAGCACATTGGGCGGCCGCGCCTCAACCCCGCCTTCCAGCAGCATTTTCATCTCCTTGTAATCCTGCTCCGTCTCATCGAAAGACAGATCGTCGATATACAGCACAAATTTATAGGGCAAAGCGGCCAGCATCCGCGTCAGCGCCGTAAAATGCCGGATCTCCGTCTTTTTCATTTGAATGAGCCGCAGTCCGCGGGCGGCGTAAGCGTTAGGCAGCGCCTTGACCAGTGACGATTTGCCCGTGCCGCGGTTGCCGTAAAGTATCACGTTGCTGGCCGCCAGCCCCCGCAAAAATATTTCCGTATTGCGCAGGACGATGTTCTGCTCGCGCTCCTGGCAAAAAAGCCGGTCGATCGTCACGGGATCGGGGTTTTCCACCCCTTCCAGCGCCCCGTTTTCCAGCAGGCGAAAGACGGCAAAATCCGCGAAAACGCCGCAGCCCGCCTCCCGGTAATAATCCAGCAACGCTTCGATCAGGGCGCTCCAATCCCGACTCCGGTAAAACAGAGTTTTCAAAGCTTCCCTCTTCGCGCGCAGCCAAACCTGGGCCGGAGCTTCTGGAGCTGCGTCCCCTTCTGCAGCTAGGGCGACGGCCGTCAAGCGCCAGCGAGGCCAATGCCGGGGCGCGAGAAAATTCCCGGCCCGCACGCCGCCGCCCCACGCGCCGTCCTCAAAACAAGCCGTGACAAAACTCAGGATCTTTTCGCCGTCCAGCGACGCCAATTCCCGCAGTATCCGCAGATCGCGCGCCGCGTCCTCCCGCGCCCGCCCGGCCAAAGTGGAGCGCGCCCGCGCGAGCCGGTTTTCCCCCAGCAGGATCAAATCCAGCACATGGCTGTCCCAGGTTTTATCGGCTGTCAACCGGTAAACCTCATGATACAGCCCGTAGACCGTTTCCGGCTCAGAAGCCTGAGCGCCGACGGCCGTGAGCAAAGCCAGCATCGCCCGTACCGCCCCGTCTTCCGCCAGATCGGTAAACACCGACAGCCCGCGGCAGGCCAAGGCCAGCATCCTGCATTCACGCCGCGCTTCTTCCGCCTGATTCATGAGCGACCTCCGTTATGAGCAAATTTCAAGGAAGTACTGATTCCTCAAGGGGAAAGAAAATAATCCGCCGGCGGTTCCGTCAGTTTGCCAAAAGCGGAAAGAGGGTAATAGCGGATCCATATCCGCCCCGTGATATAGCTTTCAGCGAGGACCCCCCAGACATGGCTGTCCAGGCTGTGATTGCGGTTGTCTCCCATGACAAAATAAGCGTCCTCCGGCACGACGACCGGGCCAAAGGCGTAATTCGGCGCTTCCGCCACATAAGGCTCGTCCAGAGCCTGCTCGTTTATATAAACCAAGCCGTTCGCTATTTCCAGCGTTTCTCCCGGCAGGCCGATGACCCGTTTGACCATGTCCTTTTCTTCGCCGATATTCTCCGGCGCGTGAAAAACAACGACATCGCCGCGTTCGATGCCCTGCGCTTTATAAAGCAGTTTATCCACAAACAAACGGTCGTTGAGTTGGATCGTCGGCAGCATGGAACCGGTGGGCACAATACGGTTATCCAGCACAAAGGTCCGAATCAGCAGAGTCAGCAGGAACGCCACCAGCAGAAGCACCAGCCACTCCGCGCAAACGCGCAGTACTTTTTTCAAAACGACAACCTTCGCTTTCGGAACTGCATCTTTACAAAATATTTTATATTCATCTCTCAGGAGCGGGTCCCATGCTGTAAATAAATTCTGCTTTTGTCTGTCGGGGATCGCATCTAGTTCCCGCCTCGGGGAACTGGGTGAGCAAATACCCGAACGGAACATCATCACTGTATTGCGGGTCGACGGGTGCTTTAATATAGAGAAATCCGGCATTGAAATATGCGTTCCAAGCTTCTTCCTTGCTCATCCCGATTAAATCAGGCATCATCGGCATGGGCCCCAGACTGAGACCGATTGTGACGGTCGTGTACCTAGGCACTGCTGTCCCTGGGGGAATAGACTGCCAAACGATGCGGCCTTCCGGAATGGTATCGCTGTAGTCATCGTATTGGCCGGCATTCCAAGATAGGCTCAGAGTCGGATCTTTTATCGCAGCAGCTTCCTCCATAGTCAACCCGATAAATCCTCCGCCAGTTGTTGATTCGCTACTGGATGTATCGCTGTTGTCGACCCCGGAAGCACTCTCGTTGTCACCATTTGTATCGCCGCCTGGAAGGATGATCTCATTCACCGATCCCTTGCTGAACACCAGTTTCACCTGACCTGATTGCGTGCCCGGCGCGGGAGATTGGGAAATCAGGCGGCCTTGAGGTATATTTTCATCATACTCATATGCTACCTCAAAATAAATATTAGCAAAAGTGGAATTATTCGACGAATATTCCGCCGACCAGCTTTCATAAGTGTAAGAGGAAAAATCAGGCAGTGAAATGGGGCGTGCACCTAAACTAATTCGGACGGTCAACGGTTTTGGTAACAGAAACGCATTGCCATAATCGTAAGAGCGTTCGCCTATATTAGAGTAATTCCCGTGTACGAGACCAATGAGAGAACCCGGCGGTCGCGCCGGATTCGAGACGGTATCATAGGCGTACTCGAAATTCAACGGGCCGCATATGGATCGCAAGCGCATCAGAGTCTCCGCGCCCTGATACATGTGTCGGTCTTCTTCATTATAAGCGGCCAAGAGATCGCTTCGAAGTCCCAGATTTACCAACTCGGCGCGCCAGGTGCCTATATCCGCGTTTCGTAATACATCCCTCTCCGCGGAAATATTCATATAGTCGGGTGGCTGAACAGGTGCGTAATCCGACATGGTTTTGGCGGCATAAATTTTTTCTCGCGGCATATCTGTTTCACAGATGAGCAAATCATCCGATTTCATCACATAGTCACTATGCCCGAAATTCCCAAGGTCGCGATTGAAATATTTGTATTTCACCGTATAGGCGCTGTCGGTCGCGCTTCTCCAGTACGTTTCCACATCTTCCGGGCGGTATGCTTTGTCCGCGCTCACTTCAAGCGCGCCGATAGAATCCGGTTCATCCCAAGTTACGTCCAGCAGATACCACACGCCGCCGATCTGGATCCGGTTGATTGCGTGGCGGCCGCAGTCTTCCGGTCTCGCGCTGATTACCACGTAGTCGCATGGAATCCCCAGTCTGTCCATGAAGATCTTCATGGTCCGCGCGTAGGCGGCGCAGTTACCTCGACCTTTGACCAGGAGTCCGTAAGGACTGTACACATAGTCTTGATTGCTGGGTTCCCTGCCCGCAGGCGTGGACCATTCATAGATGGAATTAATAATCAGATAGTCGTGAATCGCCCGTTCTTTATCCAGATCGCTCATGTCAGGCGTGATGTAGCGAGCAATCACTTCGTTAATTTTCGCATCGACCTGGGCCTGCCTAGCATCGGTCAGCGTATCCTCCGGTGTGGCGATGGCCAAGTTATAAGCCTCAATATCCGCACTCGTATATTCCGGCTGTAACGCCAGTTGTTCAGGCGTCATTTCTTCGTTAATAATAAGCGTATTACTATTATAAATAATAAGCGGGGTATCGGCGCCGCCGGCGAAAGCGGCGAGTATCGCCGAGGAAACCGCGCCGGTGCCGCCCAGGGCGATGATTTTCGCATTGACGGTCTTGCTCCGCGTGGCGGCGTTAGCGAGAGCCGGCACTGTCGCCCTGTCCGCCAGGAAAATCGGAGCGCCGTAGCGCGCCGCCAGCGGAGCGGCCGCCAGCGCGTCCACCATGGAAACGCCGTCAGCCACATAACAGCGGTCAAATTTAT
>JAISAH010000079.1 GCA_031266805.1 Gracilibacteraceae bacterium | reverse complement strand
AAGACGCAGCGAACCATACTTGAAGCTTGCGGCTTGACAGAGGATGATCTTAAGGCTTACGTGGAAAGAAGATAATACCGTGACTTGTATGTGCTCAAAACGGCTTAGAATTTATGATAAAAAGCTTGCTCTCTTGAAATAATGTCTATAATGAAATTGTTTTCGTCCAACACAGGCGAGTGCCTTATTTTGCCAAATCTAGCAAAGGCATTTCTGGCTTCATTGTACATATCCCCTTTATTGCGAATGAATTTGCTGTTTTTATTGCAAATATCGCCAGCCGTTAAGTTTGGAATGTCATCATAAAATAAAGTACAGTTATAATCAAATGGTGTAATAATCCCTGAATATTTGCCGTTTTCATTCAGACACGCCAATATTGTTCTTCTGTTTTTTTCTAATTTATATATGGCCGTCAGAAAACTCTCGTTTTCATAAATGATGTGATCTTTCAAATATTCAGGAATGTAATTTTTATCCATAGATCTTATGATTTCCTTTCTATGTTCCTCAAATAGGGTGTCGTTGGATTCTCTCCGCCCCGTCGGGGGCGACTCCCTCACGGGGGAGTGAAGGTGATTTCTGGGAACACATCTCTATCTACGTTCAACGCTACCGCTGTCTCCAGCCCGGACGGCTTGCGGTCGTTCACCACTATCCGCTCTCCCAAAGGCGCGCCGCAGATGATGTGGTCATAGCGGATACGCCGCTCCGCGAGAAACCGCTCCGTCGCCTCTTTGTATTCCTCCGTCCGCGACGTGACTATCACGATCATATCCCCCTCCGGTATGCTCCGCAGAAATTCCTCCGCCCCCTCCAGCAGCGTGTCATAGCCGTCGGTCTTGTAGCCGTTGTGTTTGACCAAGGTGCCGTCCAGATCCAGGAACCAGGTGTGCCCGAGCGGGGAAAGGCTGAGTTTTTCCGTCATGATAAATGCCCTCCCAGCCGCGCCCCAATCGCTCCGCCGGGGTGGTTCCGCCTTAGCGCGTCGATACTGACGCCTTGCTCCAGCGCGATCTGCATCGCCAGTTCCTGCAGGGCAATGAGGTTCAGCACCGTCGAATTGTTGGGCAAAATATCCCACGGGTCGCCCTCGTGTTCCAGCTCCATGATCAGCCGCCGGGGTATCTCCCGGTACAAAGAGCTGTCCCGGCTGAACGAGAGCAGCCAGAGCAGGCAGCCGCGCTCCCGGAGCAGGCGGGCCAGGTGAACGGATTCCGCCGTCTCGCCGCTCTTGGAAAGGATGATCACGAGATCGCCGCTCCGGACTATGCCGAGGTCGCCGTGGACCGCCGAGTTGGTGTGCATGAAGGCGGCGGGCAGGCCGATGGAGTTGAGCGTGCCCACGAATTTTTCGCAGATGGGGACGTTTTTCCCCAGACCGGAGGCGACGATTTTCCCTCCGGCGCTGAGCGTGTCCAGGCAGTCCTGCTTCAGGGCGCTGAACTCGTCTTCCCGGATTGAGCGGGCGGCGTCCGTGATGATTTTCAATGTTTTTTCTAAATGGTCCATCATCTTAGCGCCTCCTCCAGATGGTACAGCCCGTTGTAAAAAGCGCCGCAGACCGAGTCGTAATCCTGCCAGGCGTAGGTGGTCAGCGAGAGCCAGATAACAGCGTGCAGCAGTTTGACTGTTCTTTCCTCCGCTTCGGTGAAAGCAAAGAAGTCTGATTCCATATTTTCCCATCCGTTCGACTCTATTGCCAGTTCTACGGAGTCGGCGCCGATGGTCAGGCGGAAGTCTTTCAGGTTAAAACGGTCGTAATTGCCGGCGATGGAGTAGTAGAGCTTGGCCCAGTCGTAGCTCGGGTCGCCGTAAAGCTCCGTGTGGCCGAAATAGCCGCGCGGGTCGATGAATACGGGCTCGCGGCCGCCGCGCAGCAGGATATTGGAAAAGGTGCAGTCGCCATGGATAAAGGCAAAACTGTCGCAGCGGAGAGCGTCCAATTTTCGCTCCAGATCGCGCCGGTAAAAATAGACGTTGGGGCACTCGCGCCCGTTGACGACTATGGTCTTTTGCTCGGCCAGCGGGACGAGGTCGCGGATCTGGCGCAGACGGGCCATGGTCTTGCCGTAGTACGCTTCTTTCAGGCTGAACGGATCGGCGGGCGCACGCTCCAAGTCATGCAGACGTTTGAGGGCGTCAGTCACATCGCGCAGGATATCGCGTTTTCCCGCAGTGGTGAGATCGGTGTATTCATATATGTTTTTGCCGGTGACGCGCTCCATGGTGAGCGGCTCCGTCGCGTAAATCTTGGGGATATCGCCTGCGCCCGCCGCCCGCTCGTACCAGGCGCGTTCCAACCGGGCGAGCCGCCGTCCCTGTTCGTCGAGCGCTTCTTTGACGACGGTATCGCCGTCTATGGTTATTTTGTTGAAGGGGCGGCATTTTTCCGCGCCGAGGGCCTCATAGTCGGAGAGAATGCCGATCTCTCTGGTCCCGGCCAGACCGAGTTCGGTGAATTTCATGCCCCGGGATTTGAGGTGGCGCACGAACTCGCCGCTTTCCGGCGCGGTTTCCAGCACGGTCTTGTTTTCAAATATGAAAAGCCCGGCGACGCCGTTTTCCGCGGAGCGTTCTTCAGCGAATTCGCCGTCTTTGTAACTCCAGCGGCAAGGGAAGGTTTGAGAAATACCGATGTAGGGACCGGGCGCGTCAGGCAGCTGGAAACTTTCCGGTAAAATCAGATCCGACCAGATCAGCATAAAAGGGGCGCCTTCGGGGAGCAAAGCGGCGGCCTGCCCGAGTCCGGCGCAGGTGCCGTTGCCGGCCGCGTCTGTCACAAGGTATTTTACGTCGGCGAAGGCGGCAAGATATTCCCGCAGGACGTCGCTCTTGTAGTCGGCGATGACGACATAGCGTTTGTCCGGGAAGCGGCGGAACAGGTGAAAGAGGATGGGCAGGTTTTCCACCGGCACGAGGGCCTTGGGCTTATTGGCGGTCAGATGCTCCAGCCGCGCCCCTCTGCCGCCCGCCTGCACGATGATGTGATTTATTCCCAACTCTCCTCTCTCCTCTCTCAACTCCCCACTCCCCTTCTCAAATCCCAAGTATCTGGCGGTTCTCATAGGCTTCGTAGAACGCCCGGAATATATAATAGTCGGCGGGCTTGGTGATCTTGATATTGTTTTCGGGGCTCATGACGGTGTGCATTTCCGCGCCGTAAATACTGCAGAGATGCGCGGAGTCGATGGTGCGGACGCCGTCGCGCCGCGCCCGCTGATAGAGGCCCCAGATCATGGAAAACCTAAACGATTGCGGGGCTTTGGCCGTAAACATCTCCGCCCGCGGCGGCACTTCCGCGATCCGGCCCGCGCCGTCCAGCCGCACTACGCTTTCCGTGGCGGGTTCGGCGGTGATGGCCGCGCCGCGCTCTTTGACCTTGGCGATGTTGGCGGAGATTAGCTCGGAAGTGATCAGCGGGCGCACCCCGTCGTGGATCAGCACGATGTCGTCCGGGGCGCAAATACCCTCCAGCGCCCGCAGTCCGTTGTATATGGAGAGATCGCCGCCCTCGCCGCCGGGGACGACGCGGCTGACTTTTTCCAAAGCGTACTGACGGAGCATATGCCGGAAATCGCGGATCCAGTTTTCCACGCAGACGACGGTGATATCGTCTATCTCCGGGTGGAATTCAAAATGTTCCAGCGTGTAGATGATGACGGGTTTACCGTGCAGCTCGAGAAACTGCTTGGGTTTTGCCCGGGCGTTCATGCGCTGTCCGGCGCCGCCGGCGAAAATCAGCGCCCTGTTCATGGCCCCGCCTCGCCCGGCAATATCAGATCTTTGACATACCGGTAGATCTCGCGGCCGGACGTGCCGTCGGCGTGCGCGTTGAGTTCGCGGGCGATCTCCACTCCTCGGGCGACGGCGGCGGATAGTTCACCGGTTTCGCCCTCCCGGATGAGAGAATCGATATAATCCCCCAGCCGCGCGGCTTTGCGCTCGTAGTAACAGCAGTTGGACTCAGTTTTCAGGGTGGCCGGGTCTTTGCGAAAAACCCGCTCACGCTCCGTTTCCGGCTGGGCTTCGGCCTCCGGCAGATAGCGGGTGCAGTCGGTCAGTTTGACGTTCTGAATAATGACGGGTTTGCCGGCGCGCTGACACATGGTCACCAGAGAGCTCCAGTCGCCGAAATAGGCGTCCGACCAAGCGATCGCCCGATGGAGGTCCGGCGTGTCGTCAAAAATCCCCCAGCCCCCCTGTTTATACTCCGCGGTAATCCGCTCGTACTCGCCGAGCAGCCGCGGGCGCATGGAGCGGTAAGTGGCCTCGTTCAGGGGGTGAGGCCGCCACCAGAGCAGAGCGTCGCCGGCGCGGGCGCGGAACACCTCCAGCACCGCGCGCAGTTTTTGCAGATATGCCTCGTCCTCCGCCAGGATGGCGCTGATATTGGTATTATAGAAAACGGTTTTCTTTTTCCCGCCATCCGCCTTAAAGAGCAGGGCGCGCCAATCGGCTGGCAGAGTGAAGTCCTCCGGCCGGCTGTTTATGACCTTGTCGTACTTGGGACTGCCGAGAGCGACGAATTTATCCTCCGGTTTGCCGAACTTATCACCAAAAGCTTCCCGGAAAACCCGGATATAGGTGGCGCGGACTTTTTCCGACTGGACAAAGACTTTATGGGCGTACACGCAGCCCGCGACGGT
>JAISAH010000039.1 GCA_031266805.1 Gracilibacteraceae bacterium | reverse complement strand
CTGTAAACCTAAAATACCACCGCGCTGGCGGTTTCATTCTTAATCTTGTCGTTGATTTGGGAACGCCGGCATCTTGCCGGCTGGAAGTCGCTCCCAAATACCCCTCTGAACTGTAACACTTGACATTAAGGCGTTAAATGACGGGTTGGACGAACCTTTACAAACGGGCGCGATAAGTGTAAAATAAAACTCATCACATCGCTCATCGCTCATCCATCACCCGCAATCCCGTTCCAGGAGGTTTCCCCATGACTTTTGCCGAGCTGCGGCAAAAAATACTGGCCATAAACGACAGTCATGATCTCGCCGCCATCGAAAAGGCTTATCAGTTCGCGGAAAAAGCCCACTGCGGCCAGCTCCGCAACTCCGGGGAGGAATACATCCAGCACCCCATGGCCGTGGCCGCGATCCTGTGCGACATGGAAATGGACGACGTTTCCATCATGGCCGCTTTTTTGCATGACGTGGCGGAAGATACGGAAAAAACCCTGGAGGACATACGCCAGAATTTCGGCCCCGAGGTGGCGCAGATCGTGGACGGCGTCACCAAGCTCGGGAAAATCGCTTTCCGGGACAAAGAGGAGGCGCAGGTGGAAAATCTGCGCAAGATGTTTCTCGCCATGGCGAAGGACATCCGGGTCATCATCATCAAACTGGCCGACCGCCTGCACAATATGCGCACCTTGCAGTATCAGCGGGAAGACAAGCAGCGGGAAATCGCGAAAGAGACGATGGACATTTACGCGCCGCTGGCTAACCGGCTCGGCATTTACCGCATAAAGTCAGAATTGGAAGATCTTTCCTTTCGCTATCTGAACCCGGAGGCTTTCGCTGAATTGTCGCGGACGGTGGAAAGCGTGAAGGAATCGCGGGACGCGCAGATCGCGGAAGTGATCGACCTTTTGGGCAAACGCCTGTTTGAAGTGGGCGTCAAGGCCGAGCTTTCCGGCCGGGCGAAGCATCTGTACAGCATTTACCGTAAAATGCAGGCGCAGGAAAAAGGGCTTAACGAGATTTTTGACCTGGCGGCCATCCGCGTCATCGTCGACACGGTAAACGACTGCTATGGCGCCTTGGGGGTCGTCCACATCCTCTGGAAGCCGATCCCCGGCAAGTTCAAAGATTATATCGCCATGCCAAAACCCAATATGTACCAGTCGCTGCACACCATTCTGGCCGGCAAGCACGGCGAGCCGTTTGAAATACAGATCCGCACCTGGGAAATGCACCATACGGCGGTGTACGGCGTGGCGGCTCATTGGAAATATAAGGAAGGCCGCAAGGCGGAGGCGGATTTTGAGCAAAAACTGTCCTGGCTGCGCCAATTGCTGGAATGGCAGCACGACTCGCGCGACGCGGGCGAGTTTCTGGAATCGCTCAAGGTGGATCTGTTTGACGACACGGTGTTCGCTTTTACGCCAAAAGGCGACGTGTTGGAGCTGCCGGCCGATTCCTGCCTGATCGATTTCGCTTACCGCGTCCATTCCGACGTCGGCCATAACTGCATCGGGGCGAAAGTCAACGGGCGCATCGTGCCCCTGGAGTCAACGCTGCAAAACGGCGACATCGTGGAGATCATCACTTCCAAGACGCCGACCGGCCCCAGCCGCGACTGGGTGTGCAAGGTCAAGACTTCTCAGGCCAAGAACCGCATCCGCCAGTGGTTTCGCAAGGAAAAACGCGAGGAAAACATCACGCGCGGCAAGGACGGTTTGGAGCGGGAAGCCCGCAAAATGGGCATGGACACGGCCAAAGACCTGAAAAAAGAAAATATGCTGGAGCTCGTACGCCTGTTCCGCCTGAACAGTCTGGACGACCTGTACGCCGCGCTCGGGGACGGGGCGATCACCTTCCGCCGGGCTTTGCTTCGCCTGAAGGACGACATCATCAAAGACGAAGACGACGAGCGGCCCTTCGTTTTTGTGCCGGGCCGGACGGCGGGAAGCGGCGCCCATTCTCAGCAGGTGCGCGTCAAAGGCATGGCCAATATCGGCGTGCGTTTTTCGCATTGCTGCAACCCCCTGCCCGGCGACGGCGTGATCGGCTATATCACGCGCGGACGCGGGGTTTCCGTGCATAAGACGGTGTGCCCGGAGATCGCGGCTTTGAAAAAAAGAGGCGAGGACGAGCGCCTGATCGAAGTGGAGTGGACGGCAAAACTGGAAACGGAAGACGCCGTGTATCCGGTCAACGTGGACATTCTGGCCGCGGATCGCCCCGCGCTCGTGACGGACGTGCTGAATTCGCTGATGGAAACCAAGACCCACGTGCTGAATCTGAACGCTCAGGCCGAGCGCGACGGCACGGCCCATATCCATTTGAAAATAGAAACCCGCAGCGTCGATCACCTGAGTTTTTTGCTCGGGCGTATCCGGCGCATCAAGGAAGTCAATTCCGTTTCCCGGGTGTGAAAAGCGTATGTAGCCCGTATAGGCGGGGAGGGGAGCCGCTCTTGATGATCAGCGGCCTTATGGAAGCGCTGTTTATTGATCGCCGTCATTGATTGATCGCCGTCGTTGTCTGTAATTGATCAGCGTTTCCTTAGGGACTGTATGAAAATAACGCAGCCATTTGACTTGATCTTTCGCGCCCTGACCGCGTTGCCAGATTCCGCGAATACCACCAGTATTAGCGGAATCTGGCGCCTGCCCAGAACGCGAAATTCCGTCGCCAACTGACCACTTTATTTCCACACAGTCCCTTAGCGGAGACCTGTTTCCGGCAGCTTCTCCTTGTGAATGATCCCTCCGCGATTTTTGGACTCATGTTTTGCCTGCCGCCGGCCCATGCGCCGGCGCAAGTCCGCCTAAACGGGTATCCTTTTACCATTATACGCCGTCACGTTTCGGGCGCAATTACCAAAAATGATGATAATTTTGGGATTTTTTATCACCCGTTTGGGTGAGGCGAGTTCAGGCATAAAAGAAGATGCATCTAGGGAAAAGATAGAAACGTTATAAAGTCGTAATCAGTATTAATAATCGCCCTATAAGAATACAGTATTTTACAACGCCTTTGCTATGTATTATGATAAAGATGCCGATGAGGCGATAATACAAGGGAGGTGTTTCAAAATGTTAACTGCTTTTACTGTTTTTGCTGTTGTCGCAAGTTTTGTCGTCATTGGAGTCGTGCGGGCGTTTTCTTTCCGTGATCTCGAAGATTGCCGGCAGTACCTGTCGTATTTCGACAGCGGCGTGCTGGAGCAGGCCGGATTTTACTCCGCTGAGGAAACCGCCGAGGACGACGGCCTGTCCGCTGATTACCTTAATGCGCTGTCCCAGTACCGCAGCTTTGCTCCGTGTCTGGAATGCGTTTGACAGGAATTAATCAGTGCTTCCCTAAACGCAGCCCGGCCAGGACTGCCGCGCTCCAGAGGGCGAGTGCCGCCGTAAAAAGCGGGGCGAAAAGCGCGTCAGCCGCCGAGGCGACCGGGGCCGCCGCCGCCAAAGTCTCGCTCTCCGGCCTCTCAGCCAGCGTAAAGGCGATCTCCACGGTTTGGCCGGTGAAAACCGCGCTGAGGGCGTGGCGGCCGCTTTCCATCTCCGCCAGACGCTCCGCCGGCACGGTCAAAACCGTGCTGCCGGCGCGGACCGCATAGTCCGCGCCGGGTGTCCACAGACTTCCGTCGCAATGCAGCTCGAGAAATTCCGCCAGCGGGATGTCGATCCGCACTTCCAGCGGTCCGCCGTCCACATAGCTGATTTCGTATTCACCCGTTCCGCCCTCCGGGACGGCCGGCGGAATAGACAGGCCCGGCGGCGCGGCGGGCAGGGGAGCGGCGGTAGGGGCGCCGGCGGCCGGAACAGTCTCCGGCGGGACTGTTTCAAGCGGCTGGGCTGTTTCAACCGGGAGCGGCTCCGTCTCCGCCGCTTCCGCCGGCGTGAGTTCCGCCGGCGGCCCGGCGCTCACGATCACGGAACCGCCCTCGTCACTCCCGCCGTCGGGCTGCGCCGGAGCGGACGGTGTTTCGGGCTCAACCGGCTGTTCGGGGTCAGCCGGCTGTTCCGGATCAGCTGGCTGTTCGGGGTCAGCCGGCGGCGGGGCGACGGGCGTTTCCGGCGATTCGGGTGCAGCCGGAACTTCAGGGTCGGCGGGCGGTTCCGGATCAGTTCCGGGGTCAGCCGGCGGTTCCGGGTCAGCCGGTTCAGGGTCAGCCGGCTCCGGGTCAGCCGGAGGCTCTGGATCAACCGGCAGCCCGGGTATATCCACGGTGAACTGCTGAGCCGCTACCCACTGAATGCCGTCGATACTGAACTCGGCCGCCGCCGTATGCGCGAAGTTTTTATCCAAATAAGGCAAAATTTGAGCAAAGAGCGTCACCACCGTGCTACCGCTCTCGGCGTCGTAATAGATCTCGGCCAGTATCTCCCCGTCCAGCCAGAAACGCGCGAAATAAGGGAAATTGTTATCTCCCTCGTCGATCAGACCGTCGCCGTTCATATCTTCGTCCGCCGCCGTGAAGATCTGGTCGCCCAAAAGCGTGACTACATAATTGCCCTCAATACCGGGGATGGCGGGATCGCCGATCGTACTCGTCACGGCATAGTCGTTCGTCGCCGCCAGACCGGCGTCGTCCGGCTCTTGCACCGTGACGGCGAGTTTCTGGAGATCGAGCAGATAATTGTGCGGATAAGAACGGACCTCTATCCCGACGTAAAACACTCCGTTTTCCAGCGGCGCCCCGTAAAACTGACCGCTCAGCATCTCCAGCCCATCGTAAAACTCGCCCTTCTGCATCAGAAACAGGCCGGCGGGCAGCTTCCCGCTGATAATATTGAATTCCAGCGCCACATTATCCGGCATCATCGTCTTAATGATCTCCTGATACGGCACCGAGCGCCAGACGTCGTCGTAGACGCTCCGGGTGACCGCGCCGTCGATCTCCATCAGGGCGGCGTTGTTGGCCTTGGCCCAGGCCGTGATAAAACTCTCCTTGACGCCGTGAGTGACGCTTCTGGCGGACAGCGCTATACCCGGCGGCGGCGTGAGTTCAAAATACCCCATTCCGCCCACGGAGATTACGCTCATCGGCACATAAACGGCCACATCGCCGCCTGTCCAGGTAATTTCTTCCAGGAAAAAGACCGGCAGATCCCACATGCCGTGCTGAATGATGATCTCGACTAACGAGGCGCAGCGGAGAAAAGCTCCGCCGCCGACGCCGGTCACTCTCGCCGGGATCACGATCCTTATCAAACCGCAGGCTTCAAACGCGCTCTCGCCGATGGCGGTCAAACTGTCCGGCAGCGTCACGCCGGTCAAGCTGGCGCAATCACGAAAGGCAAGGCGCCCGATGCCGGTCACCCCTTCCTGGATTTCCACATCGCTCAGATTTCCGCAGCCAAGGAACGCCCTTTCGCTAATGACAGCCAGACTGCCGGGGATCACCGCGGCGGTCAAACCGGCGCAGTCCTCAAACGCGCTCTCGCCGAGACTGGTCACGCCTTCCGGGATCACTATCTCGGTCAAAGCTCTGCAGTATTTAAACGCCCCATAGCCGATAGACGTCACGCCCTCCGGGATCAGGGCTCCGGTCAGATTGACGCAGCCGGCAAACACTCCGTCGCCGAGGGCGGTCAGACCATTCGATATCACCGCGCCGCTCAATCCGGCGCAGTCAATAAACGCGTAATGGCCGAGCGCCGTCACGCTATCCGGGATTAGGACGCCGGTCAAGCTGGCGCAGCCCTGAAACGCGTAATCGCCGACGCTGATCACGCCGTCCGGGATCGCTACATCAGCCAAAGCGGCGCAGCCGGCAAACGCCCGGTCGCCGATAGTCGTCACGCCGCCCGGGATTACCGCTCTGGTCAAAGAAGCGCAGCCCTGAAACGTACCGCTGCTGACGGCGGTCACGCCGCTGGGGATTACCGCTTTGGCCAAAGAGGCGCAGTCCTCAAACGCCCTTTCACCGATAACGGTCACGCCGTCCGGGATCACTAAAGCGGTCAAAGCGCTGCAGCCCTGAAACGCGCCGCCGCCGATGGCGGTCACGCCGCCGGGGATCACCACGTCGGTCAAAGCGGCGCAACCGGCGAACACATAGAGACCGATGGCGGTCACGCCGCTCGATATCTCCAAATCAGTCAGGCCGGCGCAGCCGGCAAACGCGTAATCGCCGACAGACGTCACGCTGCCGGGCATTTTCATCCCCCTCAAACTGACGCATTCACGAAAGGCGTGACCGCCGATGCTGACTACGCCGTCCGGGATCACCACATCGGCTAAAGCGCCGCAATAGCCAAACGCCTCAAAACCGACGCTGACCACACCCGCCGGTATTACCACTCCGGTTAGAGCGGCGCAGCGGGAAAAGGCGTAATCGCCGACAGCGGTCACAGCCAGTCCGTCAATTTCCGCCGGTATCGCCACATCGCCGCCTTCGCCCGTGTATTCCATGATCGTGATCGCATCGCCGCTGATCGCGTAAACAAAATCCGCCGCGGCGCCGACCCGGGGCGCGGTCTTGGCGGGGAAAAAGAGCAAGGACAGGCAAAAAACCGCCGCGCAAAGGAACAGCGTCGTACTGAGAAGCATATGACGCAGATGCCGCAAATGCCGCTTATCATCCGACCCGCGTTCACGCACTGTCCTACTCCTTTTATCCACTGGCGGCCGAAGCCGTCATGCTGAGTTCGTTTCTGAGATGACAAAGGAGGACTCAAGGATATATACTCAAGGTTGTTGTATCCAATTATATCATACGGCGGCGATAAAACGCAATATTTTATTTTGCAAAAAAATTTATTTTATTCAGACTAATTGGGCAAAATCAGATACGTTTTTATTTAGTTTTATCCCCGTCAAATGACAAGAAAAACGCGCAATGTCATCGCCGTTATCGCAATCGCGCTCACGTCCGTGATGTTCACAAGCTTGATACCTCCCCTTGAAAGGGGAGGCCAGAAGACCCGAGCTACTTGACCGCCGACATAGGTATTATAGCCGAAAACAATGTGTAGGGTTCAAATTGTTTTAACGCAGGGCTGACGCCGTTTCTAATACTGACATAGCTTTTTTCAGAGAACAAGGTTGCATGTTCTTGCTTTCACATACCGAAGAATAAATAATATAATCTTCCGCGTATTCAATGCCGTCGGGAGAGGCATCTTCATCTCGTGTTTCCGTGTAGAGCTTTTCTATAGCATCTTCGTACTGTTGTGTTGAATATAAGGCAATCGTGAATTGGATGCTGGAAAACTTGTTCTTAAATGTAACCGGCTCTGATAAAATGGCACGAATATCGCTGTAAGGGATTTCGTGTTGATGATTTTGATTTTCTAAATCATATTTAATAATGCATGAGGTTTCTTTCAAAAGGATGATACCCGTCTTGTCCTTGTGAGATAATAAAAAAGCTGGAAAATTATTACCTTGATACCTATAAATATCTTTATAGTCCGTGTGAAAAAACTTGATTTCCTGCACTATATCTCCCTCTCTATGTCAGTTTTATATCTCCAAAGCCTACTTCCGCTTCTTGGCCCTGCGATAGCTTCATCAGAAAGGCGGAGCCTGTCAATCTCCACATTTCGATTCGATACTGCTGTAAATCGGTCAGCCCGAAAATAGTCAGCCGAAACATTATTCAGTATACCATATCGTTGCAATCAACTTTATTTTCATACACTTCCTAAGAGTCACGCAAGGATTTTTGCGCTTGCCGGCGAATTAGATAAAATTAGCCATGTTTTTATTAATTATTTCAAAATATTTCCATATATCCGCGGCCGCGAAACGGGGAGCGCCGCAGTGACGCCGGATGAAGCGGCGGTATATGTAAATTTGCAAACCGTACAGGATTATCTGTCGGAGCGGGAAAAGGCGTTTCTCGTCTTGGTGGACGAGGCGGGGACGGAAATCACGCTGCCTTCGCGGATGCCTTTATTTTGTTTTCGCCGGGCACGGACGGATCCCGGCTGCAAGGACTGTTACCGCGACTGTCTCGCGCCGGGCCTTAAGAGCGGCGCGGCGGAATGGGGCCGGATCTGCGCGCACGGCTTGGAGCATATCGTGGTGAGAACGTCTTTCGGGGGGGCGAAGGGGGCGGAGAGCGGGGAGAGCCGTTTTTTCCTCATCGCCGGGCGCTGCGCCGATAAAAATATCGCGGAGCTGACCCGCGTGACCGCCGCCTTTTACCGCCTGCCGCTCCTCTTAGGCCGGACGGATCCGGAGGAAAGCGCGGAAGACGAGCGGCTGGCCGCCGGTGCTTACGATCTGACGGCGCGGGAATTGGCGGTGCTGCGCCATATGGCCCGCGGACTCGGCAACAAGGATATCGCGGCGCTGCTTTATGTCAGCCCCAATACTATAAAAACCCATATTAACCATATTTTAGCGAAAATGGGTGCAAAAAACCGGACGGAGGCCTCTTTGCTCGCCCTGCAAAATGGACTCACTGTCGATCCATGAACAAAAAACCGCTGTTCGTTTTTAATTTACAATGGATAATATTGCTCTTGCTGGTTTGTATCCTGCTTTTTCTCGCCGCCACGAGCTACTTCGTGCTGGACGCCTGGAACAGCTCGTACCGGGCTTCGCTGGAGGGGGACGCCGCGGTGGCCGTGGACGAGTATAACGCTTTTTTTCGGGAGCAGATCAACAAACTGACGTCGCCGGCTAACCGGGAAGGGTTCCGCGACCCGGGAGCGCTGGCTGATTATCTGGCCGGGCAGGACGACGTGGATTTTTACATGCTCTACGCGGGCGCCGGGCCTCTCGGCGGCAGCGGCGATCCGGAGGCTGTTTTTTTGCGCCTGTTCGAGGGGATGCTCGCGGACAGCGCCTACCGGGAAAACGCGCTCATCACCACGGAGATCACCGACTGGGAGACTCTGACGGCGTTTCAGCCGGCGCTGGGCCGGCGGGCCTTGTTTGCCGGTCACGCGGCGCAGGGATTGCCGGTCATGGTAAAAGCCGCCGCGGTGTCGGTGCGCGCCGGGGATGAGGCGCCCTTGTCCGTTTTGGTCGGGCGCTTGCTCAATAATGACGATGATTTTGTCGGCCGCTCCTTCGGCATACTGGATGGGGACTATCAGCACCGCGCCACGGCCAACACGAAAGACGGGATGCGGGTGACCGGCACCTTTGTGAGTGCGGACAGCGTCAACGGGGATCAGCAGAGGCCGGAGATAGCGCGGGCCATCCAGAGCGGGACGCGCTCCTATACGGTGACGCGGGCGCCGCTGGGCGAAAAACTGCGGTCTTTCTTTGCCGGCGCGCCGGCGACGCCCACGTCCTACGTCATCACCACGCCGCTCTTCAGTTACGGCGGCGAACTCGTCGGCGCCATCAACGTCACGAACGGCACGGAAAAACCGCGGGCGGAGAGACGGCGGATCGTCAGGGCCGTGGCGCTCACCTCGGCTGTCGTTTTGCTGTCGGGCATTGTTTTAAGCTACGCCGTTTCATGGAAACTGGCCCGCCCGCTGACCCGTTTTGCCGGAACGGTGAACGAAATCGCCCTGGCCGGCCGGATGGAGGCCTCTCACTTAGAGGAGCTGGAAGGGCTGCGGGACGATCTGGCGCCGGTGCGGGAGTACGACGGTCTGCGGGGCGCGGTCGCCGGTCTGGCACGGGCCCAGTATGAAAAACAGCGGGAAATCGAGCGCCATGTGGATGAATTGGAGCAGGTGGTGGCGGAAAGAACGGAAGACCTGCGGGCCGCCCTGCGGGAAGCGGAGAATTCCAACGCGGCGCGAACGCGTTTTTTGACGAATATCAGCCATGACGTGCGCACGCCGCTGAATTCCATTTGCGGTTTTTCCTCGCTGCTCAGGCAGGAGCTGTACGGCGGCCTGAACGGCAAACAAGCGGAATATGTGGCTTTGATCGACGACTGCGCGCGCCAGGTGCTGCGGCTGTTCAGCGATTTGCTGGAGCTGGCGGTGTCGGAACGGGGGCAATTGGCTTTGCGGCGGGAAAAGATAAGCCCGGCCGAGCTGCTGAACGCGCTGGTCGCGCAATTTGCCGCTCAGGCCCTTGGCCGCTCGGTCACGCTCACCGCGGAGGCGCCGCCGGATCTGCCGGAGATTGAAGGCGACCGCCCGCGGCTCACGCGCGCCCTGACGAATATTTTGGATAACGCGCTGAAATATACGCCTGCCGGCGGGCAAGTCTTGGCCCGGGCCGCTGCGGTCCGGGGCGGCGTCGCTTTGAGTGTGCGCGATAACGGCCGGGGGATCGCGGCGGAAGAGATGCCCCGGGTGTTTGAGGAGTTTTACCGCGTGCGGGACGGAGGAAGCGAGCCGGAGGGGTTTGGTCTGGGGCTGGCGACCGCGCGCAGTATCGCCCGCCTGCACGGCGGTTTTTTGGAGATCGAAAGCGAGCCGGATCTTTTTACGGAAGTGCGGATCGTGCTGCCCGTATGACGGCCGCTTTCAGGGAGGATGAAGCTTATGGCGGATAAAAAGAAGGGCCATATTTTGGTGGTCGAGGACGACAGGAACAGCCGTTTGCTGCTGGTCGATTTTTTGAGCGCGCACGGCTGGCGGGTCTCGGAGGCGGAAGACGGATTGACCGCGATCGAATTGGCGAAAAAGGAAAAATTCGCCGCCGTAATCCTTGACCTGCGCCTGCCCGGGGAAAACGGGCTGGTCGTGGCGCGGCGGCTGCGCTCGCAGGCGGAAACGGCCGGCACGCCTGTTATCGTGACGAGCGCTTTTGTCGATCAGGCTAATAAGATGAAAGCGTATCAGGCCGGAGCCAATTTTTTCCTCGGCAAACCGGTAGACTTGGAGGAATTGCTGCATATAGTGCAAAACGCGGTGAGGGGAGTTGGGGAGAGTTGAGAGTTGGGAGAGGAGAGTTGAGAGTTGAGCGGCGTCCTCGACGCACCGCCGCCTGACCCTGATGGATACGGGACGCGGGACGCGGGACGGGAGAGGGATACGGGATGGGGACATGGGCAGGGGAATCCGGGGCCCGGAATGACGGCGGGGCGCGGCGATTTTTACCCTGTAGCATATTTGAAACGGATTTCCCTGTAGGGGCGGATGGCAATCCGCCCGTGGTTCCTGTTCCATTTGCGTGACGCGGGGAAATCGCGGGGCGCGGCGAAATCGCGGGACACGGGGCGATTGCCATCGCCCCCTACGAGGGGAATATCCGAGGACGGGGCGTCGAGGACGAGGACTTGCGCTTGCCCGTCCCGCTTCTCCGGTCATTCCGGCTTTATGCCGGAATCCATGTCTCTTGGAATGACGATGAACTAAAGGGTTACTTCCCGGCGCTCGCCTTTCATATTGGAAAAGACGGCTTTGGCCTCGTCGAGGCAGTAAACCTCAAAAATACCGTCGCCTACCGAATACATACCGCCAAGGTTAGGCATGATCTCCAGAGCTTTTTTCTGCGATTCCGCGGAAGTGACGAAAACCGCCTTGCCATAAATGCGTAGCGTATTCCCCTCGCCGTCGCAGCAAGCGATCTCCGCCTTGGGATTGGCGGCCAGCTGCTTGCACATCGCCTTTTGGTTGCTGGTGCAAAAGGCCAGTTTCCCGCCCCATTCCATGACAAACCCGATAGGCCGGACGCGCGGTTGGTCGCCCTCCGCCGTCGCCAGATAGTACACGCGGTTTTTGTTCAAAAAATCCAATACTTCCTTCATTTGGGCACGCTCCTAAAGCTTGTATTCAGGTTTCCCCTGTGATATAATTATATTACAAAATAACAAATATGCAAGAACGCAGTTTATTATTACTTAGTACGAAAAAACGTACTATAGCGGTTCGGAGGGATGCGCGGGATGAACGCGGCAAATCAGAAACCAACCGGGCAGGCGGCGGAAGAATTGCAGTGTCCGCTTCGCTACATGCTCAATATGTTCGGCGGCAAGTGGAAACTGCCCATCGTCTGTATGCTGGCCCCCGGAACGCCTTTGCGCTACAGTTCGATCAAAAGGAAATTAGGCAATATTACCAACGTGATGCTGGCCCAGTCATTGAAAGATCTGGAAGCGTCCGGGATCGTCAACCGGAAGCAATATAACGAAGTGCCGCCGCGAGTCGAATACTGTTTGACAAAAAAGGGGAAAGGCATTCTGCCGGCGCTGGTAAAAGTCGCGGGGTGGGCGGTGGAGGATATGCAGGGTGAAGCCGCTTGCGGGTCGCTGTGCGATAAATGTCAGGTAACGCGGTAGACACTTATTTGCGCCAAGGTATTTAGTTAAATGAAGATGTCAGCGCCTCCAGGGGCTTTTTACTGGGCTTTTTACACCCCGCAAAGTCACACTAAATCCCATTTACATTTTCACTGCCAGCGTGTACAATGATAAGGACACCTCTAATGGTGGATTTACGATGACGGGGCCGTGACATGAACATGTTTTTCCTGCCGCTTTGCGGTTTGCTCCTGGGTCTCATCATAGGCGCGCTGAGTCCGATCACCATCCCGCCGGATTACGCCAAATACTGCTCGGTCGCCTTGCTGGTCGCCCTGGACGCCGTCATGGGCGGCATCCGGGCTTATCAGGAGGACCATTTTGACAATTCGATTTTTTTAAGCGGGTTTGTGGTGAATATGCTCGCGGCGGCGGGGTTGGCTTTTATCGGCGACCGGGTGGGCGTGGACCTGTATCTGGCCGCGGTCGTGGCCTTCGGAACCAGAATTTTCCAGAACATCAGCATCGTTCGCCGTCACTGGCTGGAGAAGCACAAAATGTAGCCGCGGATCGACAAATACGGTGGTAAAAAAAAGGAATATGGACATTCGTCGCGAAATTAGCCAGATTAGCTGTTATTGAATTAGCTGGAGGGGCGGGAGGATATATGGATTTGGAAAACACCAACGATTGGACTACCAGGATCAAAGTAGTCGGCGTAGGCGGCGGCGGAAACAACGCGGTAAACCGGATGGTGACGGTGGGGCTCAAAGGCGTGGAGTTCATCTGTATAAACACCGATCTGCAAGTGCTGCGCAAGTCACTGGCCGGCGAGAACATACAAATCGGCGCTAAGCGCACCCGCGGACAGGGTTCGGGCGGAGATCCCAGCGTCGGGCTGGCGGCGGCGGAAGAAAATAAGGATGATATTAAAAATATTCTGGCGGGCGCGGACATGGTGTTTGTGACGGCCGGCATGGGCGGCGGCACGGGCACGGGAGCGGCGCCCATAGTGGCGGAGCTGGCGCGGGAAGCCGGCGCTTTAACGGTCGGCGTGGTGACACGCCCGTTTTCTTTTGAGCGCAAACATCGCCGCGAGCAGGCCGAGCGGGGGATCATCAATCTGCGCGAGAAAGTGGACGCGCTGATCACCGTGCCCAACGACCGCCTGCTGCAGGTGACGCAAAAAAACACGCCGGTGTCCGAAGCGTTTCGGATGGCGGACGATATACTCCTGCAGGGCGTGCAGGGCATTTCCGACCTCATCACTGTCCCCGGCTATATCAATTTGGATTTTGCCGATATCAAGGCCACGCTGGAAAACGCCGGCACGGCTCTTCTGGGCATCGGCGCGGCCACGGGCGATAACCGGGCGACCGAGGCCATAGAGAAGGCTATCTCCAGCTCGCTGATCGAAGCCAGCATCGAAGGGGCGCAGCGGGTGCTGGTCAATCTGGCCGGCAACATCATGATCGGCGAGCTCCAGGAGGTGGAGGCCGTCATGGACCGGGCCACCAACGCCGATAAGTGCATCATCGGCATGTCGATGAACGAGGAGTTGGGCGACGAGATCCGCGTCACGGTCATCGCGACGGCGCTCAATTCGGGGCCGGACGCCTCTGGTCCGGCGAGTCTGGGCCTGGGATCGGGGGGGATCTCCCCCGGCGAAAAGAGTATTTTCAGCGGCGGGCTGGACCCCAAACTGACCAAGGTGGATCTGCCGCCTTTTTTGAGACCGTCTAAGAGTTAAATTATGGAAAAGTTAAAGAAAATCTGGCGGACGGCGAAGCTTTTTTTGCTTGGCCTGCTGGTAGGCGCTCTTTTGACCGCCCTTGCTCTGGCGCCGCCGCTTATGCGCTGGGTCGGGGCCAATACCGGGTCGGCGCGCGCGGAGCAGGGCGCGCCGGAGGTCTCCGCGCCGCGGCCGGTGTTCGTGCGCGTGGCCGGCGCCGCGGCGGGCGCCGGCGTGTCGGCCGACGGGCGGACATGGGTGGCCCCGGCGGCGGGCGAGGCGGAACTCTCTCTCCTCCCGGGCGCTTATGAGCTGCGGGCGGCGCTGGCCAACAAAACCGTTTTTACCGCCTGGACGCTCTATCAGACCGGAGCGGATACGCAGGCGCCGGTCCTGGATCTAAGCCTCGCCCCCGAATGTCCGGAATTTATTATTTTGGAAAAAAACTACGGCGAGGATGCTTCCCTGCCGCTCCCCCTCAGCGGCGCGGCGACTGTGACCCTTGAGAAATCCGCGCCCGGCTTAAGCGTCCGCGCGGACGAAGGCGGGCTTTTCCGGCTGGAAGCCGGGCCGGCTGTGCGCCCCGGTTTTTATCACGTGGTGCTGACGGCGCACGGCGACGGCGGGGAAACGGTCACGCACGCCGGTCTCCGGGTGCGGGCCGCGGGGGCGGCGGCGGAAATCGCCGGCGCCGGCGATCTGGAGGCTATGGCCTACAATTTGAACGGGCATTTTCGTTTGACGGCAGATATTGACCTCAGCGCGATCCCCTGGCGGAGCGTCGGCACGGAGGAATACCCTTTTACCGGGGTTTTTGAGGGCGGCGGCCATGAGATCCGCGGCCTGAGCGCCCCTCTCTTTGGCGTCGTCCAAAGCGCGGAGATCAGCGGCGTCGCCCTCAGCGCGCCGGCGGTGGCCGAAGGGGAGACGGCGGCGGCCCTCGCCGTCGTCGCCCGGGACAGCTTCATCCATGACGCCGCCGTTCTGGGCGGCAGCGTGCGGGCCGCCGCTGCGGCGGGCTGCGTCTACCGGGCGGAAGGCTCGGTGCTAAGCGGGCTCGTCAATTCCGCCGCCGTAGAGGCGGAAGCGCCGGCGGCGGCCCGGCCGCGGGCCGGCGGTCTGACGGCGGTCGTGAGCGGCCGCTCTTTAGTGCTGAGCTGTGTGAACGGCGGCGCGGTCAGCGGGAATTATCTGGCCGGCGGCATCGCCGCTCTGGCCGCGGAAAGCGATATCAGCCGCTGTTTCGCGGGCGGCTCCGTCCGCGCCCCGCTGGCCGCCGGTTTGCCGCCGGCGGGGAGCGTCGTCCATTTGGCCGAGTGGGGCCGGGTCACGGACTGCTATTATTTGGAAAACGAGGATGAGACGCTCGTGGGCGCCGGCGCCGGCAATCTGAGCCCCGCCGTCGTCGCGGCGGTGACGCCGCTGACCGCGGAGGAGGCCCGGGCGGCGGCGGAGCTATCCCGGCTGGGAGAATTCACCGGGCCGGCGCCGGAATGGACGTTTCATCCGGAGTGGGCGGGGCCTTTGCCCGGCGGGGCGGCGGCCATATTCCCGGCCGGGCCGGCGGCGGAATGATTCGCGGGAGACGACGGAATGGATATTGATCTCAGGAAAATACAGGATTTTTTTGCGGCTGACCGCTTCGCGGCCGGCGCCGGGATCACGGTCGAGGCGGCGGCGCCCGAACGGGTGGTATGCGCGATGGCCGTGACTCCGCGCCATTTGAACGCGGCGGGCGGCGTCCAGGGCGGCGCTATTTTCACTCTGGCGGATCTGGCTTTTGCCGTGCATTCCAACTTAGGATTGGCGATGGGCGCCAGTTCCGGCGTCACGGTCGGTCAGTCCAACAGCATTTCCTTTTTGCGCGCTCCCAGAGGCCCAAAACTCAAAGCGTGTTCGTCCTGCCTTTCCCGCGGCCGGAATATTTCGGTTTATCACGTCGAAGTGACGGACGACGAAGGGCTGGTCGCCGTAATGACGGGCAGCGGTTTTACGAAAGACAGCTCAGGCGCCCGCTAGGCCGGGCCGCTCGCGTCCTCTGCCGCCGCCTTCGCGGGCGCGGCGCGGTATTGGTTTTAATCAGGAGGTCAAAATGTCAGCAAAAAAACCGGGTACAGAGCCCAACACTGTGCCCTCCGCCGTTAAAAGAAAACTCGAAAGGAAAGCGGCGCGCCGCCGGCGCCGGCGGATGATTTTCCGTTGGCTGCTGGTGCTATTTCTCGCGCTGGTCGTCGGGGGCGGCGCCGTCGGCGGGCTTTTTGTCTACAAGGCGGCCCAGAATACCCCGGAGTGGGACCCGGAACTCCTGGTCAGCCAAAAACAGTCCTCTATCGTTTATGACAGCGGCGGCAACCAGATAGCCCAGCTGCATCAGTCGGAAAACCGCTTATACGCGAATTTCAAAGACATCCCCCCCCTAGTGCGGGAGGCTTTTGTCGCGGTGGAGGACAAACGTTTTTACGATCATTTCGGCGCCGACCCGATCCGTATCGCCAAGGCTTTTATCAACAACGCGCGCAGCGGTTCGCGCAGTGAAGGCGGCAGCACGATCACCATCCAGCTGGCCAAGATGACCTTCATCGACGACCCGAACGCGAAGACCTATGAGCGTAAGATCCAGGAATTGCTGCTCGCTTTGCAGATCGAGCGCAACTACACCAAAGACGAAATACTGACTTTTTACCTGAACCGCATCTGGTTCGGCGAGGGTTGCTTCGGCATCCGCACCGCTTCTTTGACATATTTTGGAAAAGAGCTGGCCGAGCTCAACCCGGCGGAGATAGCGCTCTTGGCCGGTCTGCCCCAGTCGCCGAGCATTTATGATCCGTACCTGAACCCGGAAGGGGCCAAAAACCGGCGGAACTTGGTGCTTTCCGTCATGGCGGACAACGGTCTGATCACGGCGCAGGAAGCGGAATCTTACCGCGAGGAACCCTTCACTTTTGTCGAACAGGTAAAATCCGGCGAGTCGCAGGTGAGCTACTCCCGGGATTCAGGCTTCCAGATGCAGAAACGTTTCCCGTATTTTGTCGATTTTGTCACCGCCCAGCTGCAGGACGAACTGGGTTTCAGCGCGGAAGACGTCTACAGCGGCGGCCTGCGGATCTACACCACCGTTGACCCGAAGATCCAGACCAAAGCGGAAGAATTATTTGCCGACGCGGAAAATTTTCCGGGCGATTCCGGCGAATATCCGGCGCAGGGGGCGATTTCTATGCTGGACAACGCCAGCGGCGCCGTGGTGGCTATGGTCGGCGGGCGGCAATACACGCCGATGGGGCTGAACCGGGCCTGGCAAACGGCCCGCCAGCCGGGATCCTCCATGAAGCCGCTCACGGTTTACGCGCCCGCTCTGGAAAGCGGCAACTATTTTCCCGGCTCGGTTTTCGACGATTTTCCCATCACCTACAATCTGCCCGGCGGTTCCTGGTCTCCCGTCGATTATGACACGGAGACCCGGGGCTGGAAGGGCCTGATCACCATGCGGACGGCGGTGCGCGACTCCGTCAATGTTTACGCCGTCCGCCTGATCGAAGCGTTAGGGATCGAGTATGCCTGGAATTTTGCCAAAAACAATCTCGGTCTGCCGCTGGAAGAACGGCATAAGGTGCTGGCGCTTTCGCTCGGCGTGTCGGAAACCTCCACGCTGGACATGGCCGCGGCCTACTCCGTTTTTCCGAATGGCGGCGTCCGCAACAAGGTTTTCGCCGTGACGCGGGTGGAGGACGCGGCCGGCAAGGTGCTGTATGAGCACGCGCCCGCGGGAGAGCGGGTCATGAAAGAGACGACCGCCTATATGATGAACGATATGCTGCGCACAGTCGTCACTTCCGGCACCGGCACCCGGGCGCAGATCGGCAATTGGTATATCTGCGGCAAAACGGGGACTTCCTCTTTGGATCCGGCCATATACGGTATGCGCACCGGCAACCCCGACGCCTGGTTTATCGCCTATAGTCCGCTTTATACGGCCGCGGTCTGGATGGGTTATGACGTGGTCTATCCGGATCACTATTTTTACCAACAGTACGGCGGCAATTATCCGGCCCGGCTGTGGCGAGCCGTGATGACGGCGGCCCTGGAGGATAAGGCGGTCCAGTCCAGCATCCCCCGCCCGGAAGGGATGACTTCCGTGAGTTTTGACCTGAAATCCGGCTTGCTGCCGAGCTCTCTGACCCCGGACGCCTATATCGGCAGCGAGATTTGCGCCGCGGACGGGCGGCCGACGAGCGTCAGCGAGGTGTGGGTGGAACGGCTGGTCGATCCGGAGCAGCCGAATTTGCTGGCGCCGGAAGGCAGCAGCGGCGGCGTGCCGCGCGTGTTTCTGGATCTGCCCTGGCGCGCCGACTCGACTACGCCCTGGCCGGGAGGGGAAGGCGCTTTCAAGCTGCCGACCGAGTATTCCGCCACTGTTGACAGCGGCGAGCGGCCCACTGCCGGCGACGCGAGCATTCCGACTCCGGTGATCGAAGGGGCGACGGGGACTGTTTCTGACGCTACGGTCCGGATACCGGTCGGCGCCTTCGACGACAGCGTCTATGGCGTGGTCGTTTACGTTCGCGATCCGAACGGGCTCTTGCTCAGTTATATGCCAGAAAACACGCCTGACCATGTGTACACCTACCAGTTCGCCGATCCGGGCGCGCTGGTCCCCGGCACTTACACTTTTTGGATATCCTTTGTGAACAAGGAAACTTTTACCACCGGCCCCGCCTCGCAGTCCTATATGCTGGAAGTGCAGTAGATGAGCGAGGAGATCAAGGTCGTCACGGAAAACCGGCAGGCCCGGCATAATTATTTTGTGGAGGAAAGGCTGGAGGCGGGGCTTATTTTGACGGGCACGGAGATAAAATCCATTCGGGCCGGCCGCGTCAATCTGAAAGACAGCTACGCGGAAATTGCCGGCGGGGAACTGTGGGTGGTGCAAATGCATATCAGCCCCTATGACAAGGGCAACCGTTTTAACCATAATCCCCTGCGCCGGCGCAAGCTGCTGCTGCATAAGGCCCAGATCCGGAAACTCGTCGCCAAAGTCCAGCAGCAGGGGATGACGCTCGTGCCGCTGCGGCTCTACATCGTGCGCGGCCTGGCCAAGGTGGAGATCGGTTTGTGCCGGGGGAAAAAAACTTATGACAAACGGGCCGTTATCGCCAACCGGGACGCGGAGCGGGAGATCGCCCGCGCGTTCCGCGCCCGCCGGTGAGCGGAAACACTGGACCCTTTTGGGAGGGAATCTCATGGAGCCGAAATACCGTATGACGCGCGAGGACAATGTTTTTGTAGCCAAGCGCAATATCGTGGACTACATCTGGAAAAGCGCCCGGCTGGAAGGCTTGACCGTGACATATCCGGACACGGACGCGATATACAACGGCATGAGCGTGGCGAACGTACCCGTAGATGAAATCATCGCCGTCAACAATCTGAAGCACGCCTGGCGGTTCATACTGGAAAATCTTGACTACACAATAGATTATTCATATATCTGCCACATCCACCGGCTCGTCGGCGGGGACACGCTGATTCGTGACGCCGGCTGTCCGCGCAAGATCCCTGTGCGTATCGGCGGCACGTCGTGGCGACCGGATATGCCCATAGAATCGCAGATCAAAGAGCAGCTTGCCGGCGCGCTGGCGATAGAAAACCCCACAGAACGGGCTATTATGCTGACTCTGTATCTTATGCGCAAGCAGATATTCCTCGACGGCAACAAGCGGACTTCCATGCTGGCCGGCAATCAGGTCATGATTGCCCACGGTTGTGGGATCATCAGTGTGCCGGTCGAGCATCAGACGGCGTTCCGCAATATGCTGATCGCGTTCTATGAGTCCGGCGACACGGGAGAACTGAGCCGGTTCCTCTATGAGAATTGCGTTGACGGCATGGATTTTGAAACATCCGGCCATACTTCCGACAGCGGCGCGCAATCAGCCAGCGGCGTATTCAATCCGGCCCTGATTTTATCAGACATACCTGGAATAGACGTTAAATAATCTGTGTCGTTATCATGCAGGCCCAGGCTATACTTCTGGAACGATATAAACTCAAGAACTTTTTCAAGCACGCCTTCCGGCAGTGTATCAATTTGTGCCTTTGCGTAATCACGGTTAATCATTTGCTTTGCCCTCCATTCATTAAAGCGGCGCGACCGAATCGCCCATCGGGAGCGGCCGCAATGATTGATATAAGGCATACACTCAATCAGTTCCTGCGGGAGTACGGCGGCAACATCGGTTACAGTGTCAGGCCATCCGAAAGAAACAAAGGATATGCTGCGGAAATATTGAAACAGGGTTTAGAATATTGCAAGACAATTCATTTAAAAAAAGTCATGCTTGCCTGCAATAAAGACAATAAGGCTTCAAGCAGAACAATAGAAAAATGTGGGGGCGTTTTAGAACGGGAGTTTATTTATTTAGACGGGAAAACAGTCCAAGTCTATGGGATTGATTTATAGGCACAATTCGCCAATTCGGTGTTGGAATTGCCTCACTTTTATGTCTGGCAAGGTGCCGCACTTCTATTTTAGCAAATATAAAGAGACAAGACGGAAAAGGATAAATCCGCGCACGCCTTAAAGCCTTGTATATTATCATTCCCAGCGGCGTGATGAGCATCGGTAGAAGAGCGTTTGAGCGCTGCGAAAAACTGGTGATCCACGCCGGCGCGGACTCCTATGCCGCCGGTTACGCGCGGGATAACGGGATCGGCTTCGCGGCGGCTGACGACGGCACGCTCATAAGCCTTTTCCTCTCGTCATTCGGGCTCGTCCCAGGCGCCGCCCGGAATCCAAATACTTAAAAATGCCGGTATACCGTATTCGTAAGGGACGGCGTCCTCGACGTCCCGTGTATTGGGTCAGGCCGGCGGAGCGTCGAGGACGCCGCTCCCTACAAGGGCTAACGTGGAGGGGAATGGATTCCGGCATGACACAAATTTCTCGCACCCAGTCTCATGCCTGATATGGACAAAATCCACAGCCCATGCTATGATTTTGCTAGCTAAGGAGCCATGGGTCAATAAAATCAATCTCTCCCGTCACTCTTGAAAAGGAATTTATAATATATTGCGGAGGCGTATATAAAAATAAACAATGATTCCGAAGAAGATATCGTTTCTGATAAAAAACGGGATCGGAGAAACCGAAGGCGGATAAAAATCAAAGGTGTTATAAAAACTGACGAGAAAGAATATGAAACCGAAAAAGTTGCGCAGCTTACTGGCAATTGATAGATTTTTAATCCGGCCATCCTGGCTTGGAATGGAATGACGGAGAGGGTGCATGGATTCCGGAACGAGTCCGGAATGACGCAAGGGACGTGGGTTCAGTGACGGAAGGAGTTTGTTTTATCATGAAAATGAAAAACCATGTGCTCAAGGCGGCGCTGCCGCTCATACTCGCGCTGATTTTCGCCGGCGCGTCGGGCTGCGGCCAGTCCGCGGACGACTATAGTCAGCCCACAGGCGGCGATCCAGCCGCCTTGGAGGAAACGGAAACCGTCACAATAGACGGCGTTACTTTTACCAAGGATATGAAGACATTGCTTCGGTATTCCTCGAATAAAGAAGCCGGCGCGTATACCATTCCGGATGGAGTAACGACTGTCGGAAATCGCGCGTTTGCGATCAATATCAGTTTGACGAGCATCACCATACCGAGCGGCGTGACCAGCGTTGAAGACGGCGCTTTTGCCGGTCTCCAGGGTCTGCGGGAAATAATCGTGGCGGCAGGGAACGACAGTTATGCCGCGCAAGGCGGAGTGTTTTTTACCAAAGAGATGAAAACGCTGATTTTCTATCCTCCGGCTAAGGAAGCTTCTGAATACGATATCCCGGACGGGGTGACAAGTATCGGCGATAACGCATTCAGCGGTTGCGGCAGTCTCACGCGTATCACCGTCCCAGGCAGTGTGACGAGTATCGGGACGGCGGCGTTTTTCAATTGTTACAGCCTTGCAAATATTGACATATCGGATGGCGTGACGAGTATCGGGGACCAGGCGTTTGCTTATTGCGGCCAACTAACTGATATTACCATCCCGGACAGTGTTACCAGTATTGGCGGTGGCGCGTTCGGCAGTTGCTATCTGCTGCGGGAGATAACCGTGGCGGAAGGAAACGCTGGTTATGTCGTTCAGGATGGCGCACTCTTGACCAAGGATAGGAAAACTTTGCTTCGCTATCCTCCGGCTAAGGAGGGTTCCGCGTATGCTATTCCCAATGGTGTGGCAAATATCGAGGGCGGCGCATTTGGCGGCTGCAAGGGGTTGATGAGTATTGCCTTTCCGGAGGGCGTGACGATTATCGGAGACAGCGCGTTTACCGGCTGTGAGCATCTGGCGGATTTTGTCATCCCGGACAGTGTGAGAGCAATCGGAGTCGAAGCGTTCACGAACTGCAAAAGTATCGCAAATATTACCATTCCCGGCGGTGTGGCAAATATCGGCGATCGCGCGTTTTCCTGGTGTGAAAACCTGACGGGTGTTATCATTCCGGATGGCGTGACGGCTATCGGTAAAAGAGCGTTTGCCTATTGCAGCCGATTAACAAATATTACCATTCCGGCCAGTGTCACGAGCATTGACGACGGTGCGTTCAGAAATTGCGGCTTGTTGCGGGAAATATCAGTGGCGGAAGAAAACAATAGTTACGTCGTTCAGAACGGAATACTTTTTACCAAAGATATGAAAACGCTGGTTTGCTATCCGCCGGCCGAGGAAAGTTCCGTCTGCGATATCCCGGAAGGCGTCACTGCTATTGGGGACAGCGCTTTCATCGGCTGCGGCAGCCTTACGCGTATCACCGTCCCGAACAGTGTGACGGCTATTGGGAATTATGCCTTTGAGAGCTGCGGCAGCCTTGCCAATATGGTCATACCGGACAGTGTGACCGCTGTCGGAAAAGGCGTTTTCGCTTATTGCGGAAACCTGACAGGCGTTACCATCCCGGATAGTGTGAAGGATCTCGGCGAGCACATGTTTACAGGCTGCGCCAGTCTGACCGGCGTCGCCATTCCAGACAGTATAGTCAGTATTGGGAACGCGGCCTTTTCCAACTGCAGTGCTCTGACAAACATCACCATCCCAAGCGGTGTGACGGGTATCGGAGGCTGGATGTTTTACGGATGCGAAAACCTGACAAGTATTACCATGAAGGGCGATGTTATGACTATCGGGAATAGCGCGTTTAGTGGTTGTAAAAGCCTGACGGACCTGGCCATTCCGGACGGCGTGACAAGTATTGAGGACAATGCTTTTGAATATTGCAGCAGTCTGACGGATATCGCCATCCCGGAGGGCGTGACGATCATCGGGGGTTGGGCGTTTTATGGCTGTGAAAATCTTACGGACATCACCATCCCTGACGGCGTGACGACTATTGAGGCATATACATTTGGATATTGCGAAGGTCTTGCAAAAATTACCATGCCGGAGGGTGTTGCGGCTATTGAGTATGGCGCGTTTAGCGGTTGCACAAGCCTGACAGGCGTCGCCGTCCCCGGCAGCGTGACGACCATTGGGGATGGCGCGTTTGAGGGCTGCGAAAACCTGGTGATCCGCGCCGGGTCGGACTCCTATGCCGCCGGTTACGCGCGGGATAACGGGATAGCTTTTGAGCCGGCCGACTGACGGCGCGCGGTTATAAGAGCTGATTGGGTTGGGTGTGACTAAAAATCATTGGCGACCGTCTCAACTCCCGTCATTCTGGGCTCGTCCCAGAATCCAAAAAACGGCGGAAGACAGGGATTAATGAGTTTGTGATATGGACAAAATCCGCATCCCATGCTATGCTTTTGCGGAAAAGGCGGGTGCGGCGCCCTCGACGCACCGCCGCCTGATCCAATACGGCGTGGGAACGGAAGTTTTGGGATTCCGGGGGAAGGTGCGTGGATTCCGGAACGAGTCCGGAATGACGTATGGGACGTGGATCCAGTGACGGAAGGAGTTTGTTTTATCATGAAAATGAAAATCCATGTACTCAAGGCGGCGCTGCCGCTCATACTCGCGCTGATCCTCGCTCTGGCGCCGGGCTGCGGCCAATCCGCGGACGATGGTCCGCCCGCGTCCGTGGGCGATACCCCAGAGGAAGAAACGCTTCCGGAGGGAACAGTCCGGATTGACGGCGATATTTTTACCGAGGACATGAAAACTCTGGTGCGGTACTCGCCGGATAAAGAAGCCGAGACGTATACCATTCCGGACGGAGTGACGACTATCGGCAATAGCGCGTTTGCCATCAATACCATTTTGACGAATGTCACTATACCGAGCGGCGTGACCAGCATTGGAGAGGACGCGTTTGGCGGTCTCTGGGCTCTGCGGGAAATCATCGTGGCCGAGGAGAACGCCAGTTACGCCGCGGAAG
>JAISAH010000123.1 GCA_031266805.1 Gracilibacteraceae bacterium | reverse complement strand
CGCCAGACATTTTCAAGGACAAAAGGCGGCGCTGACAAAGTGAAGCATCTTGAACATAATACAGCCCCGATTCACGCAAAACTTTCGGAATTGCGTCCGCTGAACGTCCAACAGGTGTGTGGCGGCAAAGAGTTGATCCAGTTCAAATCATTGCTGGATCAGTATCATTATCTGCACTATGATAGAAACATAGGCGAAAATATGAAGTACATGGTGTATGACCGTGAAGGAATTCCACTGGCTTGCCTCCTATTCGGATCGGCGGCTTGGTCTTGCCGTGAGCGGGACAGTTATATCGGATGGAACAAAAACGAGAGGACACAGGGGTTAAGCTTTTTGGCGAACAATTCTCGCTACTTAATATTACCATGGGTTTCTTGTTCACATTTAGCAAGTCATATATTGTCGCTTATCTTGCGCGAAATCGCCGACGACTGGCGCCAGAAATACGGACATCCGGTGTATTGTGTCGAGACCTATGTAGAAACGGGCCGCTTCAAAGGCACATGCTACAAAGCCGCCAATTGGATCAAAGTAGGGACGACCACAGGCCGCGGCCGTGACGGCGGTCATCACACCGCCATACTGCCGGTCAAAGATATCTATCTCTATCCGCTTGCGGCAAATTTCAGAGAAATGTTGACCCTGCAAGGAAGCGGGATACTTGAGCAATATGAGGAGAGGCAGGTCGGAAGAACATGAGTATCGACAAGGTGACCGCCAGCCATTTCTACCAAGATAACGGCGATAAAATCAAACAGAACTGGTTCCTGTACGAGTATTCAAATGTGTTATTCTCGAAGATAGAGGAAGCCCCTAAACTTGCGGCTTACAGGAAGAAGCGCGGCAGTGATCATATATCGGCGTTCTGCGTATATTTTTCAAAACGATTGAGACGAAGCATTTCCCATGCGCAAACAAAGCAGACATCCGGCGTGATGATCGACGCAAGATATGTGTACGAGTTCTATCCGGACAATTCATATACGCAAACGCAAAGATTATTAGACGCGGCTATGGAGGCGTGGAGCGAACATCTTCTGGCATGCGCGCATTGCCCGAACCAATGCCTGACAGACGGATTTGAGATCACAGATATGTTTGACAACCTGAAAAAAACCGGATGGCCCACGATATGATTTCAGGCGGAATCAGGTAAAAATCCAAGAGAGCATCGCCAGTGACCGCGGGAAGGAAGGGGCAAGAATCGCCTTATGAACGCCATCTTCGAATATACGACCAATCTCCAATACAAAGTGAAGAGTCTGCTCGCTCGCGTCCAAGCGTTTGAGTCGGGAGAAAAGTATACGTCGATGAAGTCGGCGTTTAAAACGCAATTAGACGGGAGAGACAGGGAAATCCGCGGACTGAAGTCTGAATTGGCGGATGCCCGCTCCCAGTTGGTCACCATGCGGAATCATTGGCAGCAGGTCTTTGACGATTTGGAAAAAGAACACGCCAAAGAATTGAGGCAGAAAGACCGCAAGACCAAAGAACTCGAAGAACGCGCGCTGAAGGCCGAGGGGCAACGCGATGATTTTAGGGCCAGGCTCAAAGAGAAGTCGCAGGAATTATACCAGGTCAAGACAGAACTGGAGGAATCGCAAGGCAGGAACCAGAAATTGACCGCCCAAATCCATCGGGATTATGAGAATTCATCCACCCCGTCGTCCCGGAAACCCAACCACAAAAAAATCACCAATAACCGCGTGAAGACCGAGAAGAAGCCCGGCGGCCAACCTGGACATAAAGGGCATGAGAGGAAACCTCTGACACCCACGAACCGGATCCCTATCCCCGCCCCGGAAAAATACCTGAACCGTTCGGATTTCAAACCGACGGGAAGACTCATCACCAAACAAGTGATCAATATTCGTATCCAAACCATCGTGGATGAATACTCCACTCCGGAATTCAGGAACGTGCATACCGGTCAGCGTGTCCATGCCGAATTCCCCAAGGGCATGGTCAATGAGGTGAATTATGGCGGAAGCGTCAAGGCATTGGCGTATCTGCTCAATAATCATTGCAATGTTTCCCTGGAAAAAGTGTCGGATCTGCTGGCGGAACTGTCCGGCGGGGAACTGGAGCTTTCGACGGGCATGATCAATGGGCTGTCCGGGGAGTTTTCCCGAAAAACGGAAGCAGATCAAAAAAAAGCGTTTGCGGACATACTTCTATCGCCCGTAATGAACCTGGATTTCACTTCTGTTCGCGTCAACGGGAAAAACGCAAATGTGTTGGTATGCGCCACGCCAACGACGGTATTGTATTTTGCGAGAGAGCATAAAGGGCATAAGGGGGTCAAAGGAACGCCTGTCGAAGGCTACCAACACGCCATGATCCACGACCACGACCCCACCTTTTACAAATACGGGAGCGCCCATCAAGAGTGTCTCGAACACGTCTTGCGCTACCTTAAGAACAGCATGGAGAACGAACCTGGTCTGAAATGGAACAAACAGATGCGGAAATTGATACGGGCGATGATCCATTTCTGGAACGGCCTGGATCCCGGAGGCCGGAATCCGGACGAAGTGGATCCGGAGAAGGTGAAGGCGTTCGAGGTCAGGTACGATGAAATATTGGAACTCGCAAGGGAAGAATATGAATACGAGCCTCCCAACAAATACTACAAGCAAGGTTTTAATCTATTTAAGAAATTGCTTAAGTATAGAGATAACCACCTGCTGTTTCTCCATGACATCCGGGTTTCCCCAACCAACAATCTTGCCGAGAGACTGCTCAGAGTATTCAAACGCAAGCTGGCGCAGGTGATGTCATTCAGAAGTTTTGAAAGCGTGGACGATCTGTGCCGCAGCATGGGGACAGTGGCTTCATTGCGCACGCAGAACCTAAGCCTTTTTGAATCCATTGCTCAGATATTTGATCGATCGGAATGCGGTAAATCTGACAGGATCGGTTAAGTTGCCCTTATCGCATGTTCAAAACGTAAATCCCGTATGTTTAAACCGGATATTATGGAGAAACAGAGTGTACACCAATATATTTATATAGAAAATACTACCGGTAGTATTTCTGTCACTATAAAATCCATTTTCTCATTTGATCTCCCCTTGAGCTGTACTTCCCCCGGAAAACTCTGGCGCCTCGCTGTTATTTATTATCTGTGAGGTTGCCGGAGTTTTTTTGTTTTCGGCCTGTTTGGACGATAAATATTAAAGGCCCTTTACGCCAAGTGTGGCGGGAGATAGGTCGGGGTGTGAACAGTAACGTTTGAAATCAAGCTGCGTCAGCATGTTGTCTTTAGGACTTGTGCAACTTATTATTGCACAAGTCCTGAGGATTCGTTAACGGCCTTCTGCAGGTATTCAAATAATTCGGCGCTAACGTTCCTCCGATTGAGATCAAATCCTGCCAAATCCGGAGCGCTCAGTGCTTGAACCTCTCCTCGCGTCGCGCTGTTTCGCGTTTTTTCGATCAAGTTGTTCCAGAAGCCTGCAAGCTCCCGCACTTTCGGGTCGGTGGCGGGCAGCCGGTTTTCATGGCAATATTCAAGATTCCGCATGAAACTCTTGAAGTCATCGGCCATGGACATCTTTTCTTGGGGTGTAACGCGGTTTTTCATATGGAGTGTAACACGGCCTTTCATATTCATCACATCCTCTCAATATTCTATCAACACGAGTATAGCGAAACGCGCCGCCAGGCAATGTGCGGATCCGGATTTTCGGGCGGTTCCGGGCGGCATCCTGCCGCCCGCCTTTGACAGACGCGAATCTTCAAACTGCGATTCGCAGGACGTTCATTTGTGCGTTTCGCTCCGGGCAAACAGCCAGGTGCCGACCGTAAGAAACACGGCGGTCAAGCTTAAGATGGCGGCAAATGTGATTGCCGGATTGAACATCACCACGGCGCCGTATTCGGGCGTTCCGGCATAGACCACCGCCCGCACGAGGTCGAGGCAGTACGTCATCGGCATAAGACGGCTAAGCACGAGCAGTACGCCGCTTGACGCGTTAATCGGGATAATCGCTCCGGACAGGAACATCTGCGACATTGGAATCAGCATGATCGCCATATTCACCGCCCTCTTGTTCTTGACCACGCCGATGATAAGCATCCCGAACGCGCCTGCCGCGAGGCACATCAATGGCGACAGCGCAAGGATCGCCAGCAGCTGCCCCGCGCCGATGGAAATGCCCATAAGCAGTCCGACGGCCAATGTGCCGGTACATGACAGGATCGCTGTGAACGCCGATCCGAGGATGGTTCCGATAACGATTGAGTACCGTGAAACAGGCGCGATCAGCATCTCCTGGGTGAAGTTTGTTTCCCTGTCTTCCACAAGGCTCGACAGCCCCTGGGACGTCGTCATAAACAGCATATTGACCAGCATGCCCACGAGCATAAACTGCCCGTAGTCGTAGCCGAGGCCGCCCGCCATATTCTGCGACAGGTTTCCGCCGATCATCCCCATCATAATGACGGGCATGACAAGGCTCATAATCAGCGCGCCGGGCGACTTGAGCGTCAGCAGAATCCCTCTCGCCACAATCGTCGCCACCGCGTTCACCTCTTGCGGAAAGCCGGATTTGCGCCGCCGCGGGATTGCTTTGCTTTGGGAAGCAAAACCCTGATTCATCGTGAGTTCGGTCATTACGCGACACTCCCTTCCGTTTTGTTCAGATATTCGATGTATGCGTCCTCAAGAGTCGGCAGACATACCCTTGGCGTGGGATCGTACTCAAGCGTCCTCTTCAAATCCTCCGGCGAGCAGCAGGCGGCGATTTTGCCGCGGCTGATAATGCAGACCTTATCCACATTCTCCGCTTCGTCGATATAATGGGTCGTCAGGAAGACCGTTGTCCCGTTCTCGCGGCGCGTCCTGTTGATGTAGTCCCACAAACCGCGCCGTGAGACTGCGTCAAGCCCTGTCGTCGGCTCGTCTAAGAACAGGATTTTTGGCGTGTGGACTAGGGTGCGGATGATCTCCAGTTTGCGCTGCATGCCGCCGGACAGCTTCTTTATCGGTTTGAAGACCGCGTCCGCGATGCCGACGATCTCGGCGAGCTCCATCACCCGTTCGCGGTATGATTTCGGCATCAGCCTGAACGTCGGGCGATAGCCGTACACGCCGTACAGGCAGGCGTGGAAGCGGATGTTTTCTTCGGCTGAGAGCTGCGGGTCAAAGCTCGGCTGCTGAAAGATGATGCCTATGTTCTCACGGACTTTTTTCGCCTGCTTTACGGCGTCATAGCCCGCGATGATCACTTCGCCGCCGGTCGGCGCGAGCGTCGTCGTGAGGATGGAGATGGTCGTGGTCTTGCCCGCGCCGTTGGGGCCTAAGAACGCGAAGAACTCTCCCTCGCCCACCGAGAAGCTCACCCCGTCCACCGCGTTGACCCGCGCCCTTTCATAACGTTTTACAAGGTTGTTGACTTCAAGAATTTTTTCCATAAAAAATAACCTCCGTTTGATTTGATGGGTATAGAATACCGCGCCAAATTAAACGGAGGTTAAATTGAGTTTAAACGCAATGTAAACGCGAACATTCCCCTCTTCGGGAATGGTATTCTTAAGAGGGTCAAACGATATGCGGCGAATTGGGCAATCTCATATGCGGCGTCAATCCGGGAGCGTCACTGTAAACACCGTGCCTTTCCCCATTTCGCTCCTGACCGTGACGCTTCCGCCGTGAAGCTCAATGATTTTTCTGACGAGGGACAGCCCGAGGCCGCTGCCGCCGGCGGCCCGGTCCCGGCTCTTGTCCGCTTTGTAAAACCGCTCGAAGAGGCGCGGCAGGTCAGACTCCGCAATGCCCGCGCCGTCGTCTTCGACCGTGACGGTATTGTCTTTCAGCGTGATTTTGATGCTGCTGTTCGTAAACTTAACCGCGTTGTGCAAGAGGTTCACCCACGCTTGAGAAAGCAGGTCTTCATCGGCGCTTATGACGCGTCTCTCGGCGTCAAGCTCCAAATTGATGTTTTTTGCCGCCCACTGGGGCTCCAGCATCAGCGCGATCTCCTGCAGCTGCTTATCGAGACGGAAGCTGTGCGGGTTCAGCGGCTTCTTCTCGCTGTCGAGGGCGGAGAGCTTCAGCAGGTTGTCGCTCAAGCTGGACAGGCGTTTGGTTTCCGCCTCGATAATCTCCGCGTAGTGCCGCCGCTCTTCGGCGGTCAGCGCGTCGTTCTTCAGAAGCGCGGCGAATCCGCCGATGCTCGTCAGCGGCGACTGTATCTCGTGGCTGACATTGGATATGAAATCCTGCCGCATCGCTTCCAGATCGCCCAAATTCCGCGCCATTCTGTTGAAAGCGTCCGTCATCTCACTGAACGGGCTGAAGGTGTCCTCGTCGCTGAGGAACACGTTGAAATTGCCGCGGGCTATTTCACTCAGCGCGTCGATGATTCGTGTGTGGGGGTTGTCGTCCCGGCGGAAGTGCCTGAATCTGCGTTCGCGGGCTGTGAACATGATCCACATAAGCAGCATAAATGACGCTATGCCTGCGGCCGCGCTGACAAAAACATTGGGCAGCCACAGACTGTGCAGGGCGGTCAGACCGCTTATGGAGACGACTGAGGACAGCATCCCGGCGATGACGCTGAGCGGGCTCGGCCTGTGGTCCGGCTTCGGATTCGGTTTCATAGGATCGCCTCCAAGCGATAGCCTAGACCGCGCACGGTGGTAATTCTGAAGCCGTATTTCTCCGGCGGGAACCGCTCGCGCAGCCGCCCGATGTGAACGTCGAGGGTTCGCTCGTTCCCGCCGAAATCATAGCCCCAGACGTCTTCGATCAGCGAATCGCGGGAAAATGTCCGCCCGGGACTGCTCGCGAGTTTGAACAGCAGCTCGAATTCTTTCATCGGAATATCCTCGTTCACCCCGTCAAAACTCACGCTGTAACTGTCTTTGTCGATCACGAGCTTCCCCGCCGCCGCCGATTGCGGCGTCTCGATCTTGTAGCGTCTGAGCAGCGCCTTGACGCGCAAAATCAATTCGTCGCCCTCGAAGGGCTTCGTCAGATAATCGTCTGCGCCGAGTTCAAATCCCCTGACCTTCGACGACAGCTCCGCTTTCGCCGTAAGCAGCAGAATGGGCAGATTCTCGTAGTATTTCCGCAGATTCCGCGTCAGTTCGCAGCCGTCCATATTCGGCATCATAATATCGACGACCGCCAGCGCGGGCGAATCCTCCATCTTGCTCAGCGCGCCGCGCCCGTCCGCGGCTTCGATTACGTCAAAGCCGCTGTTTCTCAGGAGCGTTCCGACCAGCTCGCGGATATGCGGATCATCGTCCACAACCAAAATTTTGCTCATATACGTCGCCTCGCGTCATTCAGTTTATATACTCGTGAGCGGAAACATCTGCAGCATCTGCATGGTCTTTTTGGCGCGATGCCGCGTCAGGTTTTCACTTGCGTACCACAGTGGGTACGCGGCGTTCAACCTTCCTTGCCTCGCGCCAAAAATCCTCATGAATTCTTGCAGATGTTT
>JAISAH010000145.1 GCA_031266805.1 Gracilibacteraceae bacterium | reverse complement strand
TATTCCGATTTTGCGGTATTACAACAGTTGCAGGCAAATACCAAAATGATGTGCAATTCCTCCCAGAGATTTACAATTCATGCGTTCCCATTTTACCAGCTAAAAATATCTACACCCGGGCGGACGGCGCCGGGCGTCGTTTTCCTTTTTGTGGTAATGATGATGATGGCGGCGGCGCCTGTGGCGGCGGCGCATATTTCGGTCGAGCGTCTGGCCGGCGCCGACCGTTACCAGACGGCGGCCCGGATAGCGCAGGCGGGATGGGAGAGCGCGGAGAACGCGGTATTGGCGTCGGGGGCCGACGCTAATTTAGTGGACGCGCTGACTGTCGCGCCGCTGGCGAAAGTACTTGGGGCGCCTATCCTCATAACAGAAAACTCCAGGTTATCCGAAGCCACCGCCGCCGAATTGCGCCGTCTCGGCGTGAAAAACGTGTATCTGGCAGGCGGTTCCGGCGTCATCAGTCAGCCGGTGGTCGACGCCGTGCGGGGGCTGGGGATGAGAACCGTCGCTCTCGGCGGGGCGGATCGCTTCGCTACCGCGGCGAATATCGCCGAGGAAATAGCCCGGCGAACCGAAGTGAAGACGGTGGTGGTGACGACGGCCTACGGCAACGCGGACGCTTTATCCATCGCCTCTTTAGCCGCGGCGAACGGGTGGCCGGTGCTGCTGACCGGTCGGGACGCTCTGCCGGCGTCGGCGCGTTCCTTCATCGCCGCGCGTGGGGTCGGCAGCGCCTATGTCATCGGCGGGCACGGCGTGGTGAGCGACGCGGTTTTCGCTTCGCTGCCCGATCCGGTGCGATTGGGAGGCGGCGACCGTTACGCCACCAATCTGGCTGTTTTGCGTTTTTTCGCCGGCGGCTTTAATTACAGCCGGGGCGTGTTTGTCGCCAGCGGGGCCAATGATCACCTCGTGGACGCGCTGACGTCTTCCGCTTATATCGCCGGCGCGCCTTTGATCCTCTCCGATAACGCGGCGGTATACGCGGAGACCGAATCTTTCATCAGAAGCAATATGACCGGCATCAGAGAACTGCTGACCGTGATGGGACTGGGCGGCGCGTCCGCGGTTTCGGAGGAAATACTGAATTCCGTATTCGTTTCTCTGGGCGGGAGCGGAACCACCCCTAACGGCGTCATCGTTCCCGGCGTTCCCGCCGTTACGAGCGGCGGTGGCGGAGGAGGCGGCGGTGGTTCCGGGGGCGGCGGCGGTTCCGTTGTTTTGCGAAGCATTGAATTCACCGGATCCAGATCCGCGGTCCTGACTTTAAGCGCGGCGCGCGCCGGGATGAACCTCGGTGAAGTCGAGGCTTTCACCGGTGCGGACGCTCCGACTGCGCCGCTGGAGATCACCGATATCAGCGGCGTCAATACGGAAAGAAAGAGCAATAGCAGCTATGTGCTGACTTTCGGGGAAGCGCTGGAAAACACGCATTGGGTGGAGGTCAGAACGACCGGCGCCAGCGGGTTGGGCGACAGCGCCCTCCGGACCAGATACACAAACCAGCAGACCGTCATCGTTTCCACTCTGGCGCAAATCCAGGAAGCTCAATCCGGCGGCGGCTCAAGGACCGTGGTGGTCGATTCGCCCCTGACTCTTTACGATAGCAGCCTGACCGCGACCAACTCCGCCGTCAGCATAGTATTTGAAAAACCGGTAGAGGCGGCGGCGGGCGGCGTGATAAACGTAAGCGGCGGTAACATAGTTTTTCAGGGCGGATTGCAAATATATCCCGCCGGCCGGTTGAATATAGCGTCCGGCGGGACCGTCACGGCTAGCGAGCTGGAAATCAGCGGCCAGGTAAGCGTCAATCCGACGGCCGCCCTGAACGTGAGCGGCGATATGAGCGTACCCGGCCTTTTGGAAAATAATGGCACGGTGAGCGTGCAGGGTACGCTCACCGTGCCCGCCGCGGGCCAGGCGAGAGGCAGCGGCGTAGTCACGGCCCGGAACCTCGCCCTCAGCGGCGCGATGCAGGTTGAAACCGCGGGCGGTTTGACTGTGACAGAGACTCTGTCGCTGGTGGGGACGATGATTTCCCGCGGCGATCTGAATTTGAGCGGGGGGACTGTCGCGGCGGGCGCCGAGCTGACGGCGGCGTCCGGAGTCGCCCTCGTCGCCGGCGACTTGACGGTCAGCGGCGTTTTTCAGGCGGAAAGCAACGCCGAGGTGACAATAAGCGGTCATTTGCGTTTGGCGTCCGCGGCGGCGAGGCTGGCCGCTCCGACCAGAGTGACGGCGGGCGGGACATTAAGCATAGCGAACGGAAAACCGCTCGCGGGGCGCCTGACGATCGAAGCCGGCGGCGCCTTGTACGATAACCGCATCAGCGCGGCTAACAATTATTGGCAATGGCTGGATGGCACGGAGGGTTCGATTACACTGAATGCCGGCTGTCAGGCCGTGCAGGGTCAGCGGACTTATGTGGGCGAATTGTTAGATCCGGCGGCCGACGAGCCGGCGCCGGATCCCGCGCTCCTCGCTTTGGCGCCGGGCGCCGTGCTGGAACTGAACGCCGCCGGCCCCAGACTGACCGGCGCGGCCACGGCGCAAGACGATATATCCGTTAACACGGGAGAAAAGCTGACTATAGCCTCGTACGGCAAACTGAGCGTGGCGGAGGGGAAGACCGTGACGGGCGCTCAGCCGGCTAAAAACGCCCGGGTCGCCGCCTTGGGCGCCGCCGCGGGCATAAACTCTTTCATCCTCGATTCCGAAGCCGTTTATTTTTGGAACGGCGCGGCCTGGACTTTTATCGGTGCGGACGCGGATGAGATCTTTTCCGGATTTAGCGGCGCGGGGGTAGACTTTACCGTGACGGCGAGCGGCGATATAACCGGGATTGAGATAACCGGCGCCGGCGCCGCCATTGTGGAAAACATTTTGTTTCCCGCTGGGATTAGCGTCGATATCTCCGGCGATCTGACCGTTCAGGCGGGCGTGATCCTGACTGTTGACGAAGGGGCGGACATGACCCTGAGCGGCGGCGCCGCGCGATTGCTGGTGCAGGGCGAATTCAACACAAGCGCTCCCATGAATGGCAGCGGCGTGATAGAAGTGCAAACAGGCGGCAGTCTTCAGGATGGAAATCTCGACGACGGACTGTGGGGAGATCCCGATGTCAAAGTCCGCCTGCAGGCCGACAGCCATATGCGAAGCGGCGACGTCGATCTGGTCGGCGTCGGGGCGCGTATTCAGCTGTTCGCCACCTCGACGCTCACCTTGGAGCCGGATAAGTATATTTTTGCCAGCGGCGGGGCCGGCGGCATGACGGTCATTAACAGCGAATTCGAGCTGAAAAAGGATCTGGTGGTGGGCGCAAACGCCGGCCTGAATATCCAGGGCCATCTCACGCTGCCGGACGGGTACGGCGCTGAGATCGCCGCCCCGATCAACGTGGACGGGGAATTGACGGTGTTGCGCCATGTTGACGGGGATACAGTTCTGACAGTCGGCAGCGGCGGCGTTTTGCGCAGCGGCGAAGACGATGGCTCAAGCGACGGCTGGGATATGTGGAACGGCGATGTGAGTTTTATCTGCGCCGCAGGCAGCCGGCTGCATCTGGGAGATAAGATCCTGGTGAGTTCGGAGCCCGAACCGGACGCCTTTGGCCCTCTCTCCGTCGAGAACGGGACGTTGACTGTGGGCGAAGACTTTTATACCATAAACGGAACAGTCGGCGTCAATAAAGCGCCGGAGGGCGCTCCCCCTGACTATGTGTTTACTTTAGATATGGACACGAAAATGTCAAATAATTCCATTTTGCGGGTCTATGGCAGTTTGCTGCTAGACGACATGAGCCTGACGGGCGGCGGCGGGAAGATAGTGGTGGCCGGCGGCGGCAAAGTCGAAATCGGGCCAAACGCCGCGGTCACATTTACACCGGCTGCCAGCGAACAGGGGATAGTGGGCGCGGAGGCCGATCCGGAAAACCCGGCGGAAAAAGGGATATTGATAGTTGACCCCGGAGCGACCCTGTCCCCGGCTATTCCGGCGGGCAGCTACAGCTGGAACGGCTATGATTGGGAGCCGCAACAATAAAGGGATTGCCTTGAAAACAGAGTTTGACGACAAACCGGCCGCCAGAGGGCGAAGGCTGAGCGCCGAAGACTACAGCGCCGGCGCCGTAAGTCTGGCCCCTTGGTTTTTAGGAAAAATACTCTGCCGGGAACGGGAGGGCGTGGTGGCGCGTCTGCGGATCACCGAGACGGAAGCCTATTGCGGCGAGACTGACAGCGCCTGCCACGCCCGCTTCGGAAAAACGGAGCGGACAAAGATCATGTACCGGCGGGGCGGTTTTGCTTATGTGTACCTCTGTTACGGCATCCACTGGCTGCTCAATCTGGTGACGGGGCAGGAGGAATTCCCGGAAGCGGTGTTGATCCGCGGCGCCGGGACCTGGGACGGCCCCGGCAAACTGACCAAGGCGCTGAATATCGACCGCGGTTTCAACGGCGAGGATCTCACCGTGTCAAAGCGGCTGTGGCTGGAGGACGACGGTTTCCGGCCTTTATACCAAGCGACGCCGCGAATCGGCGTCGCTTACGCCGCCCCGGAGGACCGGGCGCGGCTCTGGCGGTTTAAAACTTGCTCAGATTAATCCTCTATAATCATCAAGGGGCTTGCCGTTACTCGGTACAATACCTATGAGCGATTGCGTAATCGAGCCATCCATCATGCGTTCGATGTTCGCTATATCGATTTTGGGAGGGGACGCGGCTTCGGGCACTTCTCGAATCGTTACTTCTACACGTTTGTCCCTGAATATCTGCGGCATTGCTATCACTTCTGACAGAGCATTAGCACTCACGACTTGTCTGTAAACCATAATCGCGCCTCCTTGCGATGTGTCCTTCGACCTAATCGGCGCTGTCCGGTTCCGCCTCGGGTTCCGGTTCGGCCTGCTCGGCGCTTTCCGTCTCTGGCTCCGCCGCCGGTTCATACGCCTGATCGGGTTCCGCCGCCTGTTCATACGCGGGCTCCGCGTAATCGTCGTCATAATCGGCGTAATCCTCATCGTCATAAGAATCGGCGTAATCACCGCCGTCGTCGTCATAGCGGCCGCGCTCTCTCGCCTCGTCATAAGCGCTGTTCACCCGCAGATTGCGGTAGCGGGCCAGCCCGGTGCCGGCGGGAATGAGCTTGCCGATGATGACGTTTTCTTTCAAACCGATCAGGAGATCGATTTTGCCTTTGATGGCGGCGTCCGTCAAAACACGGGTGGTCTCCTGGAAAGAGGCGGCGGAGAGGAAAGAATCCGTCGCGAGCGAGGCCTTGGTTATGCCGAGCAGAGTCGGTTTGGCTGTAGCCGGCTCGCCGCCTTCCTCTAAGACGCGGGCGTTTTCATCCTCAAAATCAAATATATCGATGAGACCGCCGGGGAGCAAAGAAGTATCTCCGGCGTCTTCCACTTTGATCTTGCGCAGCATTTGGCGCACCATCACCTCGATGTGCTTGTCGTTGATGTCCACGCCCTGCAGGCGGTATACGCGCTGCACCTCGCCGAGCAAATAACTCTGGACGCCGCGCTGACCCTTGATTTTCAGGAGGTCGTGCGGGTTGATGCTGCCTTCCGTCAATTCATCGCCCGGCTCGATGGTTTGGCCGCTGGTCACTTTGACGCGGGAGCCAAAAGGGATAGCGTAAGTCACGCGGGCGCCGTCCGGCTCCACTATATCCGCTTCGCGCCGGCCTTTCATCTCTTTGAGCTCGACGACGCCGCCGACTTCCGAGATCAAAGCCTGGCCCTTGGGCTTGCGCGCCTCGAACAATTCTTCCACGCGGGGCAAACCCTGAGTGATATCGTCGCCGGCCACGCCGCCGGTGTGGAAAGTGCGCATCGTGAGCTGGGTGCCGGGTTCGCCGATAGACTGAGCCGCGATGATGCCGACGGCCTCGCCTGTTTCCACCAGACGGCCGGTCGCCAGATTGCGGCCGTAGCATTTTTTGCAAATACCGTATCTGGTCTGACAGGTGAGTACGGAACGTATCTCCGCCTGATCGTAAAATTCGGCTATGAGTTCGGCGTTCTCCTCGTCTATCTCGTAGTCGGGATCAGCCAGCACTTCACCGGTCTCCGGGTGCAGGATCTGCCGCAGCGGGAATCGGCCCACCAGGCGCTCGCTCAATTTTTCGATCAACTCGCCGCCCTCTTTGATATCCTCAACGATTGTGCCCTCGCTCGTACCGCAGTCGTCTTCGCGCACGATCACTTCCTGAGAGACGTCGACGAGCCGGCGGGTGAGATAACCGGAGTCCGCCGTGCGCAGCGCCGTGTCCGCCAATCCTTTGCGCGCCCCGTGCGATGAGATGAAGTATTCCAGCACGGTGAGACCTTCCCGGAAATTGGCCTTGATCGGCAGTTCGATCGTGCGGCCGGAGGGATCGGCCATCAGACCGCGCATACCGGCCAATTGCCGCAGCTGCTGGATATTGCCGCGGGCGCCGGAGTCGGCCATCATGAATACGGGATTGAATTGGTCGAGGGACTCCATCAGGGCGCGCGTCACTTCTTCATTGGCTTTGGTCCAGGTCTCGATGACGAGATTTTTGCGCTCCTCGTCCGTAATCAGGCCGCGGCGATACTGCTGTTCCAGTTTGGCCACGACTTCGTCCGCTTCCCGCAGGATATTTCGCTTGGCGGTGGGCACCTTGATATCGTCGATGCCGACCGTGACGCCGGCCTGAGTGGAAAAACGGTAGCCGAGAGTCTTGATGCCGTCCAGCAATATGCCGGTTTTTTCATAGCCGCAGAGACGGTAAGTCTGCGCCACCAGTTTATCCAGGCTCTTCTTGTCCATTTTTTTATTGATAAAACCGATTTCCGGCGGCACGATCTCATTGAAAATAAGCCGGCCCACCGTGGTCTCGACCGTCTCGCCGTTCAGGCGCACCTTGACGAGGACCTGCAGATGCACCGCCTGCGAGTAATAGGCCTGCATGGCTTCATCCGGGTCGCGGAAAGCCTTGCCTTCCCCCAGCACTTTCGGGCCGTCTTCCGGACTCTTTTTTTCCAGAGTCAGGTAATAACAGCCGAGGACCATGTCTTTCGTCGGGGAAGCCACCGGGCGGCCGTCTTTCGGGTTCAGGATATTATGGGAGGAAAGCATGAGCAGCCGCGCCTCGGCCTGGGCTTCCGAGGAAAGCGGCACGTGCACGGCCATCTGGTCGCCGTCAAAGTCGGCGTTATAGGCGGTGCAGACCAAGGGGTGGATCTGCAGGGCCCGGCCCTCGACCAGCACCGGCTCAAAAGCCTGGATGCCCAGCCGGTGTAAAGTGGGCGCCCTGTTGAGCAGGACCGGGTGTTCGGAAATAACTTTTTCCAATACGTCCCAGACTTCGGGCCGCACGCGCTCGACCATGCGCTTGGCGCTTTTGATATTGTGGGCCTGCCCGTCGTTGACGAGGTTTTTCATGACAAAAGGCTTAAAGAGCTCCAGGGCCATTTCCTTGGGCAGCCCGCATTGGTGCAGGCGCAGAGCCGGGCCGACCACGATGACGGAACGGCCGGAGTAGTCCACGCGCTTGCCGAGCAGGTTCTGGCGAAAACGGCCCTGCTTGCCTTTCAGCATGTCGCTCAGGGATTTGAGCGGCCGGTTGCCGGGACCGGTGACAGGGCGCCCGCGCCGGCCGTTGTCGATGAGAGCGTCCACCGCTTCCTGCAGCATCCTTTTTTCATTGCGGACGATGATATCCGGCGCGCCGAGATCCAGCAGTTTTTTCAGGCGATTGTTGCGGTTGATCACCCGCCGGTAAAGATCGTTCAGATCAGAGGTGGCGAAGCGGCCGCCGTCTAATTGCACCATCGGCCGGAGTTCCGGCGGGATGACAGGCACGACGTTCATGATCATCCATTCCGGGCGGTTGCCGGATTTTTTAAAAGCCTCCACGACCTCCAAGCGGCGGATGGCGCGGATCTTGCGCTGACCGGAAGTTTCATGCAGTTCCCGCCGCAATTCCTGATTCAATTCGTCGAGATCGATTTCCTCCAGCAGTTTTTTCACGGCTTCCGCGCCCATGCCCGCTTTGAAGGTGTCGCCGTATTCTTCGCGCGCTTCGCGGTATTCCGTTTCCGAGAGCAGCTGTTTTTTGTTCAGATTTGTGCCGCCGGCTTCCACGACGACATAGGAGACGAAATACAGGACTTTTTCCAGGTTGCGCGGCGACATGTCCAGCAAAAGGCCCATGCGGCTGGGAATTCCCTTAAAATACCATATATGGGAAACAGGGGTGGCGAGCTCAATATGCCCCATGCGCTCGCGCCGCACTTTGGCCCGCGTCACTTCCACGCCGCAGCGGTCGCAGACGATGCCTTTATAGCGCACGCGTTTATACTTGCCGCAGTGGCATTCCCAATCCCGCGTCGGCCCGAAGATCTTCTCACAAAAAAGGCCGTCCCGCTCCGGTTTTAAGGTGCGGTAATTGATGGTTTCCGGTTTTTTGACCTCCCCGTAAGACCATTGCCTGATCATATCCGGCGACGCTAGGCCTATGCGCATCCGGTCAAAATTGTTTACATCCAGCATTTAAGCGCTCCTTTCCGTCATGGGCGCGGATTATTTTTCATAAAAATCGTCGCTGTCCGTTAAGAGGTCGTCCGTAAAACCGGCCAAATCTTCTTCCAGTTCATCGGTCAGTTCGTCCTCGACCAGAAGTTCATCGGTCATGAGGATGGATTTAGGCAAAAACTCATTGTCGTCGCCGCTTTCATCATCATCTTCATCTTCATCATCTTCTTCATCTTCATCATCTTTGTCGCCGCCGCCGGTTTCATCCTCATCCGCGTATTCGCCGCCGCCTTCCTCTCCTTCGCCGGCGTTTCCATCCCGGACGCTTTCATACCCGTTTTCCGCCAATTCTTCTTCCGACCAATCGGTCTGGTCCAGCAACCCGTCGTCGTCGTCGTCATCGTCGTCAAAATCATCGCTTTCCAGGAAGAAGGGACGCCGGCGCCGGCCTTCAGTTTCAGTCTCCTCGCCGGAAAAATCCGCATTCTCGCTTTCCAGCTCCGCGATATCGACGTTTTCGTCGTCGGCCAGCACGGAAACATCCAGACAGAGACTCTGCAATTCTTTGATCAGCACCTTGAACGATTCCGGCACGCCCGGTTCCGGAATATTCTCCCCTTTCACCACGGCCTCGTATGTTTTGACGCGGCCCACTATATCGTCGGATTTTACGGTCAGGATCTCCTGCAGCGTAAAAGCGGCGCCATAAGCTTCCAGGGCCCACACTTCCATTTCGCCGAACCGCTGGCCGCCAAACTGGGCTTTGCCGCCGAGCGGCTGCTGGGTCACGAGCGAGTAAGGGCCGGTGGAGCGGGCGTGGATCTTGTCGTCAACCAAATGATGTAATTTCAGCATGTACATATAGCCGACGGTGATCTCGTTGTCGAACGGTTCTCCCGTGCGGCCGTCGTACAGGACGGATTTGCCGGTCTCCTTCAGACCGGCCTCGCGCAGCGTGTCCACCACGTCGCTTTCCTGGGCGCCGTCAAAAACGGGAGTCGCGATATGGCGGCCCAAAGTTTTGGCGGCCCAGCCCAAATGGGTTTCCAGCACCTGGCCGATATTCATGCGCGAGGGGACGCCGAGCGGGTTCAGCACGATTTCGATCGGAGTGCCGTCCGGCATGAAAGGCATGTCCTCCTGGCTCATAATGCGCGAAATAACGCCTTTATTGCCGTGGCGGCCGGCCATCTTATCCCCGACGGAAATTTTCCGTTTTTGGGCGATGTAAACGCGCACGAGCTGGTTCACGCCCGGTCCGAGCTCGTCGTTATTCTCTCTTTTGAAAACTTTCACGTCGACGATCTTGCCGGCCTCGCCGTGTGGGACGCGCAAAGAGGTGTCGCGCACCTCGCGGGCTTTTTCGCCGAAGATCGCCCGGAGCAGGCGTTCTTCCGCCGTCAGCTCCGTTTCGCCCTTGGGCGTGACCTTGCCGACCAAAATGTCGCCGGGGCGCACTTCGGCGCCGATGCGGATGATCCCCCGCTCATCCAGGTCGCGCAGCACTTCTTCCCCGACGTTGGGGATGTCGCGCGTGATCTCCTCCGGGCCGAGTTTTGTGTCTCGGGCGTCCGCCTCGTATTCCTCGATATGAATGGAAGTGAAATAATCGTCTTTAACGAGGTTTTCACTGATGAGAATGGCGTCCTCGTAGTTGTAGCCTTCCCAGGGCATAAAAGCCACCAGGACGTTTTGCCCGAGCGACAGCTCCCCGTGGTCGGTGGAAGGGCCGTCGGCGATAACGTCGCCTTGGCGCAGCCGCTGGCCTTTTGTCACGATCGGGCGCTGGTTGATGCAGGTCCCCTGGTTGCTGCGCTTGTATTTCAGCAATTCGTAGTTTTTCAAATTGCCGGCGTCCTCGCGGACGAGCACATCGCAGGACGTCACTTTTTCCACGGCGCCGGCGCCGGTCGCCAGCACGCAGACGCCTGAATCCACCGCCGCCTTGTATTCCATGCCTGTGCCGATATAAGGGGCCACGTTGCGCAGGAGGGGCACGGCCTGACGCTGCATATTGGAGCCCATGAGAGCGCGGTTGGCGTCGTCATGCTCGAGAAAGGGGATGAGGGCCGTGGCGATGGAAACCATTTGTTTCGGCGATACGTCCATATACTGGATGGAGTTGGGCGGCACGAGGACAAAATGCTCGCCGCGACGGCATTCCACTTTTTCCGATAAAAATATGCCGTTCTCACCGGTCAGGGCGTTGGCCTGCGCGATGGTAAATTTTTCCTCTTCGTCGGCCGTCAGATAGTCGATATTATCGGTCACTTTCCCGTCTTCCACGCGGCGGTACGGGGCTTCGATGAAACCGAACGGGTTGATGCGGCCGTAAGTGCTGAGAGAGCCGATGAGACCGATATTCGGACCCTCAGGCGTTTCGATCGGACACATGCGGCCGTAATGGGAATGGTGCACGTCGCGCACCTCAAATCCGGCGCGTTCCCGGCTGAGACCGCCGGGCCCCAGCGCGCTGAGGCGGCGTTTATGCGTCAGTTCGGCCAGCGGATTGGTTTGATCCATGAATTGGGACAGCTGGCTGCTGCCAAAGAATTCCTTGATGGCGGCCACGACGGGGCGGATATTTATGAGCATCTGCGGGGTGATCCCCTCGGCGTCTTGGATGGTCATCCTCTCGCGGATGACGCGCTCCATGCGGGAGAGCCCGATCCGGAACTGGTTTTGCAGCAGTTCGCCCACCGAACGCAGACGGCGGTTGCCCAGATGGTCGATATCGTCGGTCTGCCCCTCGGTGGCGATGATTTCCAGCAGGCGGGCGATCGCGGCGATTATATCTTCTTTTGTCAGCGTGCGCTTGGTTTCCGGCAGGTCAAGCCCCAGTTTCTTGTTCAGCTTGTATCGGCCGACTTTGGCCAGATCGTAACGGCGCGAATCGAAAAACAGAGCCTGCAGCAGCGACTGAGCGCTGTCGACCGTGGGCGGTTCGCCTGGGCGCAGGCGTTTATATATTTCCACCAGACCCTCGTCCTTGCTGGAGGCGCCGTCTTTTTCCAAGGTGACGAGGAGGTTGGCGTTCTCGCCGAACAGTTTGAGAATGGAGTCGTCCGAACCGTAGCCCAGGGCGCGCACCAGCACGGTCATCGGCAGTTTGCGCGTGCGGTCGACGCGGACATAAACTATGTCGTTGACGTCGCTTTCAAATTCGAGCCAGGCCCCGCGGTTGGGGATGATGGTGGCGCCGTATAATTTTTTGCCGCTCGGGTCGACGGTCTCGGAATAATACACGCCGGGCGAACGCACCAACTGGCTGACTATGACGCGTTCCGCGCCGTTGATGATAAAGGTGCCTTTCGCCGTCATCAGCGGAAAATCACCCATGAATACTTCCTGTTCCTTCACTTCGCCCGTTTCTTTATTGATCAGGCGAACTTTGCCTTTGAGCGGCGCCGCGTAAGTCACATCGCGTTCTTTACATTCTTCGACGCCGTATTTCGGTTCGCCTATGCCATAATCGAGGAAGTCCAGCACCAGATTTCCGGTGAAATCCTTTATCGGCGATATGTCGCGAAACATTTCCCGCAGGCCTTCCCGCAAAAACCAATTGTAAGAATTCTGCTGTATCTCTATCAGATTCGGCATGTCCAGTACTTCGCGCAGTCTGGCGAAACTCCAGCGTTCTCGAGTTCCCATTCGGACGGGAAAAACCATTCGCGTCACCCTTCCAATACTATATTTTACACGCAAAAATAACGAAAGCAAGGACGCTCACGCGAACCTCGCCATTTCGCCTAAGAGGATATCTTATAAGACATCATTCATGGATGCGTTAGTCTCCCACCTGTTCACGGCTTGACAGTGATGTTTCTTAATTATAACAATATTGTCAAGCGAGGTCAAGTCTTTTCGGCGGGGTCGGATAATTTTTTCCTTATGCCGCGCTCACCGGCGACGCTGGCGTTTAACAAATGTTTTCGCATGGCTTTTTCGGCGGCTTCGGCGTCTCTGGCCCGCATACAGCGCAGGATCTCTTTATGCTCGGTCAAAACCTGTTGGTACCTGCCGCTGACCGAGACCGAATATGTGCGGTAGCGGTTCAATTTGTGCAGGATCTGTTCCAGTAAATGCTGGCAGGTGGAGTTGCCGGCTACTTTGGTGATCTGGCTGTGGATCTCTTCCCCGATCGTCACGATCGCCAGCACCTGAGACTCGCGAATGGCGTCATACTGCTGGAGTTTTTCCTCGATCTTGTCCAGTTCCGAATCGGTTATAATGGGCGTCGCCTCATAGGTCATCAACCCTTCTAGCACCGCTCGCACCGAGTATATTTCCCGCAGCTCCATGACCGACATTTCACTGACAGTCATGACCCCGTTGGTTTTTCTCTCTACCCAGCCCGCCTCTTCCAGACGTTTGAGGGCTTCCCGCAGCGGGGTGCGGCTGGTGTTCAAAGTTTCCGCCAGCTGTGAAGTTACCAGCGGCTCGCCGGCTTTGAGATTGCCTTTGATGATCTTTTGCCGCAGGATATGGTAGACCTGGTCGCTGACTGTTTCCGAGCGCAATACGTCACTCATAAATTTCACTCGCTGATCATCATATAATTGGATCCGTCATTACCACAATTTTATTATACAGGCGGCCGCCGCTGTTGTCAAAAGGTTTTGATTGACAACGCGCGCCTGTTTCCTTATAATCGTAATATCCGGTCGGGGAGCGGTCATCCCGCTCCGCGCCATGTGGAAAGGACTGATCATCATGTCGGTAAAAGAAGTGATCCTCACCGTCGCCGGGCTGCAAAAACTGGAGGAAGAATTAGAACTCCTGAAAACTCAGCGGCGCAAAGAGGTGGCGGGCCGTCTCAAGCAGGCGATAGAATTCGGCGACATCAGCGAAAACTCCGAGTATGAGGACGCGAAAAACGAGCAGGCCTTCATCGAAGGGCGCATCATCATGCTGGAGGATATGCTGCGCAACGCCAAAGTCATAGATGATAACGACGACGACAGCGACGTGGTGACGCTGGGCAGCACGGTGCTGCTGCGCGATATGGAAAACTCGGTCGAGGAAAGATACATGATCGTCGGTTCGGCGGAGGCCGACCCGATGTCCAACAAAATCTCCAATGAATCGCCGGTCGGCAAGGCGGTGCTGGGCCAGAGCAAGGGCGGCGCGGTCGAGGTCATGACGCCGGGCGGCGCCCTCTTATACCAAATTGTCGATATAAGTTAAAACAGGAGAGCGGATATGGACGAGATAAACGGCGGCGCCCCCGCGCCTTACACCGGCGACGTGCTGCAGGTGCGTCTGGACAAACTGGCCAAACTGCGGGAGCGGGGCGCGGAGCCCTATGCGGAAAATTACGCGCGCACCCATCTGACAGCGGAGATTTGCGACGGTTTTGCCGCTCTGGAAAACACCGCCGTGGCTGTCGCCGGCCGCGTCGTTTCCAAACGCGATCTGGGCAAGAACGTTTTTGCCCATATCCAGGACGGCGCGGGGCGGATCCAGATCTACGCGCGTATCGACGCGCTGGGGGAGGAAAATTTCGCGCTGCTCAAAACTTTTGACGTGGGCGACATCATCGGGGTGGGCGGCACGGTTTTTCGCACGCAGAAGGGGGAAATATCCGTGCGGGCGGAGACGGCGGTCATGCTGGCCAAATCCCTGCGCCCTTTGCCGGAAAAATTTCACGGCCTGACCAACGTCGATCTGCGTTACCGGCAGCGCTATCTCGACCTGATCACGAACGAGGATTCGCGGCGGGTGTTCTTGCGGCGCGCCGCCATCATTCGCGCCATGCGCGGTTATTTGGAAGAAAAAGGATTCCTGGAGGTGGAGACCCCCGTCCTGCAGACGATCGCAGGCGGTGCGGCGGCTCGGCCTTTTGTCACGCATCACAACGCCCTGGATATGGATATGTTTTTACGGATCGCCCCGGAGCTCCCGCTGAAACGCCTGGTCGTCGGCGGGCTGGAGCGTATTTTTGAGATCGGGCGCAATTTCCGCAACGAGGGGATCTCCGTCCGGCATAACCCGGAGTTCACGATGATGGAGCTTTACATGGCCTACGCCGACTACCGCGGCGTGATGGACCTGACCGAGGATATGATCCGGCGCGTCGCCCGTCTGACGGCGGGCACGGAGGATATCGTCTATCAGGGAACGCCTGTTTCTCTGGCGGCGCCCTGGCGGCGTCTGCCGATGGAGGAGGCCGTCCGCCTCTATGCCGGGACGGATTTCCGCGAGATCCGCACAGACGAGGACGCGCGGGCCGCGGCCCGGGACCGGGGGCTGGAAGTGCCGGCCGCCGCCGGCCGGGGCAAAGTGATCAACGAGTTTTTTGAAGCTTTTGCCGAAGCGGAGCTGATCCAGCCCACTTTTATCACGGGGCATCCGGTGGAAGTTTCACCTCTGGCCCGGCGCAGCGCGGAGGACCCGGAGCGCGCCGACCGGTTTGAGCTCTTTATCTGCGGCCGGGAGATCGCCAACGGTTTCTCGGAACTGAACGATCCCATCGACCAGCGCCGGCGCTTTGAGGCCCAGATGGCGGAGCGGGCGCAGGGAGACGAGGAAGCGCATATGATGGACGAGGATTTTCTCCGGGCGCTGGAATACGGGCTGCCGCCGACCGGCGGTCTGGGCGTCGGCATTGATCGGCTCGTCATGCTGCTGACCGACGCCGCCTCTATCCGCGACGTGATTTTTTTCCCGGCGATGCGCGGCATAGACTAGAGGATATGATCGCTTACACACTTATTCGCTCAAAACGCCGGACGCTCGCCTTGCATGTCCGCGGCGGCCAAGTGGAGGCGCGCGCGCCGCTGCACATGCCCAAGGCGGAGATCGACAGATTTGTCCAAGCGAAAGAAAAATGGCTCACCGATAAACTGGCGGAGTCAAAAGGTTTAGCCAGAAAACGCGAGGCCTTTTCCCTCGGGTACGGCGACTCCATACTTTGCCGCGGGCGGGAATATCCGCTTGCCGCGGAAACCGGCGATAAATCAGGGTTTGACGGCGAACGTTTTTATATTCCTCCCGGTCTCACGCCGGCGGAGATCAAGATGTGCTGCGTTCAGATCTACCGCATAATCGCCCGGCGCGTACTCACCCCCAAAACCGCTGAATTTGCCGCGCGCATGGGAGTCAGGCCGGCCGCCGTAAAAATAAGCGGCGCGAAAACCCGCTGGGGAAGCTGTTCTTCGCGCGGAAGCGTCAATTATTCTTGGCGCCTCATCATGGCGGACGACGACATGGTCGATTATGTAGTCGTCCATGAATTGGCGCACCTTGTGGAGATGAACCATTCCGGCCGTTTTTGGAATATAGTGGAAAACGTTTTGCCGGATTTCCGCCGGCGGAAAGCGCGTTTGAAAGAACTGCAGCAGCGGCTGGCCGGAGGACTTTTTTGAATCCATCTTTTGCATCGCGTTTATCACTGTTGGCAAGACCGCCTAAGCGCCTGCGGCGCAAGGCGCTCTAGGCCACAGTACGGACTCGACTACGCCGCTGAAGCGGCAGTCTCGTACCTGCACTGCCTTCTCCTCCCTCCCCAAATTGTCGAACATTCCTTGCCATCGGGGAACGCCAATGCCACGCGATTACCCTGATCCTTACGTTGACGGCGACAGCGGCAAATTATGAGCGCGGCGTTTCCATGGCGCTCACACCCGGCTGATCCCCGCCGACGATGCCGTAGCGCTCCGGGAAACCGCGGTCTGCCTGCAAGATAGTGATAAGTCTCCTCGCCGCGCCATCCGGGGTATATCTGCCAGTTTCCCAAGATTCCACCGTTTTCTTGGAGACGCCAATCACAACCGCAAACATGGCCTGCGTCATACCAAGATTTTTTCGCGTGTCCCTGATCTCATCAGGGGTTATCATCTTGCGAACCGGGTAAACATTCATGCGCGAAGTCCGCAATTCCATTTTTCCAGCGGAGTAGTCAACCAGCTCCTGCATCGACTCTATAAGTTCCTGGCCCATTTTGCTCATTATTTTTCACTCCAATTTTCATTAATTTGTTCCACCATCGCTTTCAGGCTTTTCTTTTCCTCCGCAGTGATGCTTTCCTTTTCATTCTTTGGATAGGCATAAAGCAAACCTACAATACCCTTTACGGAGAAGTCCACATACAGCACGCGTGCACCGCCGCTCTTTCCGTGCCCTTCAAGCGCAATGCGTATTTTGCGCACTCCGCCTGTACCCGAAATTACAGGAGGCAGTTGCGGGTTTTCGCAGATGGTTTTCTGCAATTCCAGCAGATCATCGTCGCAACATCCGATATCGGCCCATTTCTTGTCAAAAACCCTTGTGTGAACGAACATCCTTTCCGTCAGCATACTCAGCTTCCTTCTTTTTCTTCATGATCATTATATCCGAGTGGCGAGGGTGTGTCAAACATACTTCGACCGGCTGAGTTTCTATTTCGCCCTCGCTTTATTGGGCAGGGCGCGAGCGTGACCTACATTACATTGCCCTCAAAACCCGAAGTGTGTGAAAGACGATCTGTCTTGAACGGAGGCGGGACATGAAGGACGAGAAAAAATCCGAAATGAACGGAGATACCCTGCTCTTTGCCGTTTTCTGTATTGAGGGAATTGCGGAATCCCTAAAAATAGACGGCGCGGAGGTTTATAAATTGCTGACCGGCGAAGGCAAGATACTCGACACATATATCCTTGAATATTATGACGCGCTCCACACGCAAAGCAAGGAATATATTGTCGATGAGTTGGTGGAATTGATGAAAAAAGAGAGCTTCACTGCCGGAGCGACGGATATCTCGCGGAGGAACTGCTCACGGAAATGAAGCAGAATTGGGCGCGGTGTTTTTTTCGTGCAAAATAAATAATCCGTCCAGGGTGAGAAAATCATCGATGATCTCGATCGTGGCGGAACTGGCGGCAATCAGCCGGGCCAGACCGCCGGTGGCGATGACGCGCGCCGCGCCGCCCAATTCTTCCCGTATGAGCGTGACCAGACGGTCCACCTGGCCGCAGTAGCCGTAGTAGATGCCGGACTGCATCCCGGTGACGGTGTTTTTGCCGATCACATGCTCCGGCCGCACGATCTCGACGCGCGGCAGCTTGGAGGCGCGCTGGAAAAGAGCCTCGGTGGCGACGCCCAGCCCGGGGGCGATGGCGCCGCCCAGGTATTCCCCCTGCGGACCGAGGGCGCAAAAGGTGGTCGCCGTGCCAAAATCGACGATGATCGCCGGGCCGCCGTATTTGGCCTGAGCGGCTACGGCGTTGACGATGCGGTCCGCGCCGATCTCCCGCGGATTATCGTAGCGGATGGTCAGGCCGGTTTTCATGCCCGGGCCCACGATCAGCGGCTGCACGTGGCAATAGCGTTTGGTCAGCCGTTCCAGCCGCGGGGTCAGGGGCGGCACCACGGAGGAAATAATCGCGCCGCCGACGTCGGTAAAACGCAGGCTGTGAAAAGCCATCAGTTCCTTGAACAGGACGGCGTATTCGTCGGTGGTGCGCTCTTTGTCCGTGGAGAGACGCCAGTGTTCGCGCAGGCCGTCCGCAGAGTAAATGCCGAGGACGATATTCGTGTTGCCTATATCGATCACGAGGACCATCGGTTTGACCGCGGCGGGCATCACACAGCGTCCCCGTGGTTTTCCCGCGTCAGCAGCCGCGCGGATCTGTTCTCCGGGCCGGCCAGCAGCACGACGGGCCGGTGGGCGCGGATCTCCTCCTCCGAATAAACGCCGTAAGAAATGATGATGACCGTATCGCCCACTTGGGCGAGCCGGGCCGCCGCGCCGTTCAGGCAGACGACGCCGGAGCCGCGCTCGCCGGCGATGACATAGGTTTCCAGCCGCGCGCCGTTATTGTTGTTGACCACTTGGACTTTTTCATCCGGCAGGATATCCGCCCGCTCCAGGAGATCGGTATCGATCGTGATACTGCCGACATAATGCAGCTCGGCCTGCGTTACGACGGCGTTGTGGATCTTGGATTTCATCATATGGCGATACATGTTCACACCTCCACAATGATATTGTCGATTAGCCGCGTCCGCCCCATAAAAACCGCCGTGAGCAGCGCCACGCTCCCGGTGACGGAGGTGACCGGCTGGAGGTCGTTTTTCCGGCGAACTACGGCGTAATCCACTTTGCCGCGGGTCCCGCTCTCAACGGCACTGCGCAAAAACTCCTCGATCAGGCCGGCGTTGCGTTCGCCCCGGCCGATTAGTTCAGCCGCCGCCCGCAAAGCGGCGTAAATTTTGGCGGCGTCTTTTTTTTCCTCTAAAGTCAGGTAAGCGTTGCGCGAACTCAGAGCCAGCCCGCTCCCCTCCCGCACGATGGGGGCCAGACGGAGTTTGACCGGCAGTTTCAGGTCGGCGGCCATGCGGCTCAGGATGATGAACTGCTGATAATCTTTTTGGCCGAAAAACGCTTCATCCGGCTGGGCGATGTTCAGCAGCTTGGCCACCACGGTGGCTACGCCGGTAAAATGCCCCGGCCGGGCGGCGCCGCACAGATCGGCGGCCAGTTCCGGCACTTGCACGGTCGTCTGGTCTCCCGGCGGATACATTTCCTTCGCCGCCGGCGCGAAAAGCAGATCTATTTCCTCTTGCCGAGCCAGTTCCGCGTCGCGGCGCAAATCGCGCGGATATGCGGCAAAATCCTCGTTCGCCCCGAATTGGCGGGGGTTGACAAAAATACTCATGATAATGTAGACCTTATCCCGGTCTTCCCCGGCCGGCGCGGCCAAACGCGCCATGGAGAGATGGCCTTCGTGCAGAGCGCCCATGGTCGGGATCAGGACGATTTTTTTGCCGTCCTGCCGCGCTTTCCGCACGTTATCGCGCACGCCGGCCTCATATTCCGTTATGATCATCAGGACAATCCTCCGTCAATATTTTTTCCATTTGTTCCCAAGCGGCCTGTTCGTAGGGCGTCCCTTCCAGTTCTTTTTTTTGCCGGCCGAGTTCCAGAGCGATACGCCCGAGACCGCGATAGACCGAGCGCAGTTCCGGCGGGATCTGGGCCAGATGGCCGGCCACCACCCCCGCGTCGCCGCGGGCGATCGGGCCGGTCAGGGCCCGCGGCAGTCCCACCTGGGCGATATTGCGGCAGGCGCCGGTTATCAGCGGCAAGAGGGAGGCCAGCGCTTCTTCCGGGCCGATGCCCGCCCGGCCGAACAGGCGCACCGCCATGGCCGCGAGGGCGACGAGGTAATTGGAGGCGCAGGCGGCGCCGGCGTGGTAGAGGGTTTTTTGTTCCGGGTCGAGACAGTGGGGGACGCCGCCGAGCAAAACGGCCAGTTCCTGTCCTTTGGCCGCCGCGGCCGGGCTGTCGCCCTCTATGCCGTAATGCGTGCCGGGCAGGAGTTCCAGGGCCTGATCCACGCCGGCAAAAGCCTGCAGGGGGTGAAGGGAGAGGCAGCGCGTCTCCGCCGCCGGCGGGGCGGGAGCGAGGATGGCGGAAGGCAAGGAGCCGGAGCAGTGGACGCGCCACTGACCGGGCCGGGCCGGCAAGAGAGCGGCGGCCCCGGCGATGTATTCGTCCTGAGTGGTGATGAAAATCAGAGCGGCGCGCTCCGCCAGAGTCTCCGGCGGCAGCGCCGGAACCGGGAGCCGCGCCTGAAAACGGGCGAGCGAGGCGGCGCTGCGGGTATGGACGCCCACGCAGATATAGCCCCGCCGGGTCAGCAGCACGGCCAGCGCGGCGCCGACGACGCCGGCCCCGATTATGGCAAAAGTTTTTTCGTTCATGTTTTGGTGAACCTCGCCGCCGCGGCGGAAAAATATAAAAAAGCGCCCGGTGAAGGCGCCTTGAGCTGATAATTTGCCTTTCACCGTCTCGGTCAAGATCCAAGCGGCTACGGAAAGAATTTTAAATTTATTTTTTGATTTTCTGAAGTCCGGCCGCGGTAAAGCTCGCTTCGGATGCCGTCCGCATTTTTATTATAGGCGCTTGAGTCCCCGGCGTCAAGAATTTTTTTTAGCAGGGCACGACCTCACACTTATCTATGCCAAGGTATTCAGGACATTGCCGGTATGGGCTGACAAGGATTTTTTCTGGGTCTCAATAGCTTTGGTTGCACCCCGCCAAGCCTCATTATAATATAAATGGAATTGAACAAACCCCATCTTTCGATTTCCGCCTTATTCGGCGGAAAACACCAACCTGTTCCCGGCCCGTTTCCCCCGCCGCCGTTGTACCAAGCGGCCATATTGCCGGTGCCGTCATAGAAATAGGCGCTGTGCATGACACCCATGAAAGAACCGGTAGTTACCTTTTTGACAGTGCCGTTAAACAGATTTTTCCTGTCCGGCGAAACGACGGAGACAAAACTTTTGAGCAAGTCATTATATTGCGCCCCTGTATGAAACACACCGTTGGCCGCGTCCTGCTGCGCCTGAGCCGCAATAGCCGCGTGGTACTCGCTTTCGCTCATGGCCGGCGCGTTTTGCTGAAGACATTGGAAAAATCGGGCGGCGGCAAATTTTGCATTACTTGCGTCACCTTGCGGGGCGGTTCTTTTTTCTGTTCCGGTCCGAACAAATATTCTAACAGGTTAGCATATCCTGTAAATTGCACCGGCATTTGATCACACCTTTCATAAAAACCTCCGTTCTGCCGCTGGGCGGTGGTATATTGGTTCAAATTTCTCCAATAACATGGAGTAATCAGCCAAAAAAGGGGCGTAGTGGTTCGGAAAAGAATCTGGGGGCCCTTTTTTTGTCTTATTTCCTTATCTCTTGCGTGGATTTCGTGCATTCATATGTATATATCGTTTGAAAAATGGCGATTATTAATAAGATTTTTTTGCTTTTTGAAACATGTACAACACTATATTCGGGGTTAGCGCAATTGGCGGAGCGATACCTAGCCAAACAGAGGGACGCCGCTCCCCTCTACAAGGGTCCGGATAATTTCATTGAAATTTTCCGTCATTTTCCTTGACGGGAGAATCTCACAGGAATATAATGGGTATACAGGCGCGGCGAGGCGTTCCAGAAAAAGTTTTTTCCGCGAACAAATTATCGCGTTTTGTGACCGCCGTGTGACCGGGCGATGGTATAATACCCCTGATGTGACAGTTTATCTAAAATGTTACATATAAGCCGAGAGCCTTGATTTCTCTCGCTTTCCACACTTCTCATCCCGCCGCTAAAACCCTTCCGCCGGCCCTCCGGCGGTTTTTTATTTGCCCGGTTTATCAGGGTTTCGGCCATAATGTAACATTTTAGATAAAATGTTACATTCGGCCCTTCCCCTCCCCGTCATTGCGAGGCGCTCACAGCGCCGCGGCAATCCAGGTCCCCTTGTCTCTCACAAGCCGGCCCGCCGGACGAAAGGAGCGAAACGCCATGTACGAACGCGGATCACAGAATCAGAATCAGTCTCACAATAAACGGCCACTGCACCAAGCGCTTCTCAGCGCGGCGCTGCTCCTCGGCGCGGCGGTCTTCTTTCTGGCCTTGCTTTCTGCTCCTGACCCGACTGAGCCGGACATTCCGCTAATAGTCGGCGCCGCGCCACCCGGCGATTTTACTTACACGATCAGCGGCGATACTATCACGATCACGGGATACACGGGCCTGGGCGGCGATGTGGAGATCCCGGCGGAGATTGACGGCGTCGCTGTGACAAGCATTGGCGAGAGCGCGTTTGTAGTCCGCCTCGACTTGACCGGTATCATTATTCCGGACAGCGTGACCAGCATCGGCTATAGGGCGTTTTACGCCTGCTCCGGCCTGACCGGCGACTTGATTATCCCGGACGGTGTGACAAGCATTGGCCGATATGCGTTTCAAGACTGCTCCGGCTTGACTGGCGTTTCTATCCCAAACAGCGTGACCAGTATAGGTGATTTAGCGTTTTACAACTGCTCCGGGTTGACCGGCGACTTGATCATTCCGGATAACGTGACCAGTATAGGGGCTTTGGCGTTTTACGCCTGCTCCGGTTTGACTGGAGTTTCTCTCCCGGACAGCGTGACCCGCATTGACGCGCAATCATTTGCTAACTGCTCCGGTATGACAGAAATAACAGTCGCGACGGGAAACAGCAGCTATACGGATATAAACGGGGTTCTTTTCACTATTGATTTAACGGCGCTTATACAATATCCCGCCGGGAAAATAACCGCAGACTACATTATTCTTGACAGCGTTACCAGTATTGGCCAATATGCGTTTTATGGCTGTGCCGGTCTGACCGGCGAATTGATCATTCCGGATGGCGTGACCAGCATTGGAGAGAGGGCGTTTTCCGGGTGTAGCGGTCTGACTGGCGGCCTGATTATACCAGACGGCGTGACCAGCATCGCTCAGGAAGCGTTTTCTGGGTGTACCGGTCTGACCGGTAGCTTAATGATTCCGGAGAGCGCAACCACCTGTATGTCAAGACCTTGACAAATTTTTTAATAATAAATTTGTAAGGTCTTTCATTACATATATTTTCGATTGCGGCAATGCACAGGGACAAAGAGCGCCCGCCGCCCGAATCGGGCGGCGGGCGTTTCGCATATTTCAACTCGCCTATGGGTTCACTTGAAATAATCTGCAAACTTCCATTTGACCTCAACACGCTCACCCGGGTATACGAACACATGGTCAATGAGTGTCTCCACAAGCGGGTGCGTCAGTGTATCAGCGGACGATGCGATCTCGGCAATCCTGCGGCGTTCATCGCCGGTCGCCTTTGCCTCCGCAAACTTCGCCGCTTCATTCGCGATTGCGGCTTGAGTTCGAGCCAGGCGGGCGAGTTCGGCGTCTAAAGCTGTTTTTGCGTCTCTATAGCCGCCCACACTGATTTCTCCTGTTACAAGCTGCTCATAAAGTTCGCGCTTCTCGTCCTCCAATCGCTCTATACGTTTTTCATATTCGGATTGCTCTTCAAGTTTTAAGTCAATGTCGGGCAAATCGCTCAAACTGCCGATGTTCAGGATGGTTCGCGCCTGCGCGCTTATGATCCCGAACAGCGAATCTTCAAGTTCTTTGGCCGCTATACTGAGACGATAACATTCCGCGCCGGATGCGGCGCGGGTGAAATAGCAGACAAAACGCGAATTCGCGGCCTGCTTGAGTACCATGGCGTGACCGCATGATCCGCA
>JAISAH010000144.1 GCA_031266805.1 Gracilibacteraceae bacterium | reverse complement strand
ATTTGCAACGCTTTGTCCGTCATTGCCGGGTTGCGCTCGGAAGGAAAAAACCTTTACCAGAGCATATCAGAGATTTTCGGGGAAGTGGATGACTTTAGGTTAGGGTGTGAACTGTAACCTTAGAGAAAATAAGACCCGTAGAAATGGTTAGTTTCTGCGGGTTTTACGCTTCTATAAAGTGGTGGGCAGGGGTGGATTCGAACCACCGTACCTCTCGGAACAGATTTACAGTCTGCCGCCTTTAACCGCTCGGCCACCTACCCAATATGGCGGGGAGCATTCGCCGCTCCCACGGTATTTTATTTTACCATAGAAAAAACGTTTGTCAAGCGCCGCAAGAGCATGAATTATTACCATATAATGGAAAAAACGGGCAAAAAAGAAATCCCTGCTGCAAAGACGAATTTCGGAGATGTATCCTGAAAATATGCTTAAAAAAATGGCGTCCGGCAGAGGACTCTGTGACTTTTCGGAAGGGGCATATCGGCAAAGCCCCGTAAAACAAGGGGTTACGGCCGCCAAAATAGCCTGAGGACTTTCCTGAAAAAAACCTGAAAAAATTTTAAAAAATCGCAAAAAGGGGTTGACATGAGACAAAGGTGTGCTATAATGGGTTTCAGTAAAGCAATAATAAATGGTAAGGTTTTCAGTGGAACAGGGTTGCAAAGCGTGAGTACCGGACTGGACACCGGCGGGGCGCTTGTAATATAAAAAACGAACTATATCTTAGGGAGGTAAAAGAGAGAAATGTTAAGAAAATTACAGAAAGACGAAAAAGGCTTCACCCTCGTAGAACTCATGATCGTTGTTGTTATCCTCGGTATCTTGGTCGCCATTGCCGTGCCTATCTTCAATAAAGTGACCGGCGACGCGGAAAAGAGAGCGGCGCAGGCCAACGCTCGGACGATTGAAAGCGTTCTCGTTCAGATCCAGGCTGCCACTGGCGTTCCCATTACCGCAATGCAAATTAGTACAGCCGGCGTTTTGTCGGGAGGCTCGTTGTCATCTCCTTATAATGGCGCTTCTTTAGCTAATCCTTCTGCGTCGGCAACTCAGTATTTTAAGACATGGCCTCAATATTCAGGAACAGGTATGGATGTGATAAACGGCGAGGTTTATGTAACGCATCCTTCGGCTGGTCACATCACAGTCACGTCTATTCCTTGAGCCTGACAGTTATTAACAATCCATTGAAATAACAGCAAATGAAGCGCGGGGGTCCAGCCCGCTCTTTATTTGTGTTTCTGGAACCGGAAGGAAAATATGGAAAGCATACAGTCTACCTTGTTGGAGGCGCTGGCTCATAACGCTTCCGATTTGCATCTCGTGCCGGGCATGCCGCCCGTTTTGCGCGTCAGCGGTTTATTACAGCCCATGAAGGGCGAGCCGATTCTCACGGCGGCGGATACGGCGGTCGTGGCCCGGGAGCTTCTGAACCGCCATCAGTGGGAGCAGCTGGAACTCAAAGGGGAGATGGACGCCTCTGTTTCCTCTATCGGGCATTTCCGCTGCCGGCTCAACGTCTTCCGTCAGCGCAATTCCTACAGTCTGGCCTTCCGTCTGCTGGATCAGAATATCAAATCCTTCGACTCCCTCGGCCTGCCCGACATCGTGAAAGAAATGTGCACGATGGCCCGCGGGCTTATTTTGATTACCGGGCCTACAGGGACGGGCAAGACCACGACCATCGCCTCCATGCTTCATTATATGAATCAGGTGCGCAACAGCCATATCGTCACTTTGGAAGACCCTATCGAGTATACATACCAGCATGGGAACTGCGTGATCAACCAGCGGGAGATCACGCAGGACACGGAGACTTACGCCACGGGTCTGAGGGCCGCTTTGCGCCAGGATCCGGACGTGATCATGGTCGGCGAGATGCGCGATCTAGAAAGCATTTCCATCGCCCTGACGGCGGCGGAGACCGGCCATCTCGTCCTCTCCACCTTGCACACCATCGGCGCCGCCAAGAGCATCGACCGCATCATCGACGTTTTTCCCTTCCAACAGCAGCAGCAGGTGCGCATCCAGCTGTCGATGGTGCTGCAGAGCATCGTCTCCCAGCAGCTGCTCCCGGGCAAGGAGATGGGGACGCGCTATCTGGCCTCGGAAGTGCTGGTGGCCAATAACGCCATACGCAATCTGATCCGCAACAATAAGATCCATCAGGTGATCCAAGTGATAGAGACGAGCCGGGAACTGAAAATGCACACGATGGATTCCAGTATCGCCGCCCTCTATCAGGCGGGCAAGATCAGCTATGAGGACGCGCTGATTTATTGCATCGATCCGGACAGTTTGCAGAAACTGTTCGCGGGCAAGATGTTCTGATGGGATTTACAGCCGCCGCCATATTTATTTTCGTCTGCGGGCTTTGTGTTGGCAGTTTTCTCAATGTGGTCATTTACCGTCTGCCGAACGGGTTGCCCGTCCATAAAGGTTTTTCCATGTGCCCGGATTGCGAGCATCGCCTGCTGGCCCCGGATCTCGTGCCCTTGCTCAGCTGGATCTTCCTCCGCGGCCGCTGCCGTTACTGCGGGGGCCGGATCTCGCCCCGCTACCTGGTGGTAGAACTCCTGACCGGGCTCCTCTGGCTGGCGGTCTGGCTGCGTCAGGCCGGGTCTGACCCGGAGCTTTGGGCGCTGGGCGCGCCGCCGGCGGCTTTTATGACTGTGGGCGCTCATTGCCTGATCGTCTCGGCCCTCGTGGCCGTTATCTTCATCGACGCCCGGCATATGATCATCCCCAACGCGCTGGTGCTGGTCGTCGCCGCCGCCGGTATTCTCCTCTGTTTTACTCCGGCTCCGCCGGATCTCTTGGAACGGGTGATCGGTTTTTTCGCCGTCAGCGGCCCTCTGCTCCTGCTCGCGGTCTTCTCCGGCGGCCGGGCCATGGGCATGGGCGATATAAAACTCATGGCGGCGGCTGGGCTTTGTCTCGGCTGGCCGGCCGCGGTGACCGCTTTCATGATCGGGGCGCTCCTGGGCAGCGCCGTCTCCGTAGCGGCGGCGGCGCGAGCGGGACGGAAGCTGGGCGGGCGCATCCCCTTCGGCCCCTATTTGGCCGGCGGCATCATCATCTGCCTATTTTACGGCCGCGAACTCGTCGCGCTATATTTGAGCCTTTTTTAAGATGGAGGAACATCAAGTATGTATTGGGGCATTAAAGGTTTTTCGCCGCAGAACATCTGGCGTATGAAACAGTTTTTTGAAACATATAACGGCAATGAAAAACTCTCAACACTGTTGAGAGAAATTGATGAAATACTGGAAAGGATGATGATATTTTGGCGCGAAAAATTCAGCCAACGAACCCACATCGTCATTCCGGCTTTATGCCGGAATCCAAAGAGGTGGAAACGGGACCACAGAGAGAAAAGGATGCTGACCATTGACTGACAACCTTAACAAACTGAATCAGGCGCCGCGAAAACTGGCGGTGTACGGTGGCGCTTTTTTCCTGCCGGCGCTGACTTTGCTCCTCGTCTACGCCGTTTTTGGCGTTTACCCCTTCGGGGAAAAGACCATACTCGTGCTGGATATGAACGCTGTATATGTAGATTATTACCAGTTTCTGCGCGGGATAGCGCTGGAGGGGCGAAGTCTGATCTATTCCCTCGGGCAGAATCTCGGCGGCGAGACGCTGGGCCTGTTTTTCACCTTTCTTGCTAGCCCCCTGAACATCGTCATTTTGCTTTTTCCCGCCGCCATGATCACGGAGGCTATATTCACCCTCATGCTGCTCAAGGTCGGCTTCTGCGGACTGGCGATGGCCTTCTATCTGCAAAAATCGGAGGAATCCGGGCGGAATATGACGAGGGAAACGACGCTCATCTTCGCCTCCCTCTACGCGCTCATGGGATTTGTTGTCACTTACGGCTCCAATCTCGTGTGGCTGGACACCTTGATCTTACTGCCTCTCACTGTCCTGGGCACGGAGAGGGTGATCCGCGGCCGCGGCTGGCGTCTCTTCGCCGTCTCTTTCACGTTCACCATCATCGTCTCTTATTATTTGGCCTATATGGTGGCGATTTTTCTCTTCCTCTATTATCTGTATTATGCTGTTTCTTTCGGTTCCGACCGCGGACTCACGGCCTGCGTCATTCGTTTCGCCCGCTTTCTGGGTCTGGCGCTTCTGTCCGCCCTCTGCGCCGCCGCCGTTCTGCTGCCGGTGCTGTATTCCCTCAGCTTGGGCAAGCTGGCCGGCGGCGAGGGCGTGGAGACGACGCCGTTTTCTTTTGACACCAATTTTTCCGCTCTGGATTTTTTCCCCCATCTTCTGCCCACGGTTTATGACACATTGCAGACGCCGGGTCTGCCCGTCGTTTACTGCGGCTTGCTGCCGCTTTTGCTCCTGCCGCTCTATTTCCTGCACGCGGGCTTCCCGGCCCGGGAAAAACTGGCTGCAGCCGGCGTCCTGCTCGCCATCTTCTTTTCCATGCAGATCCAGTTCGTCAATATCATCTGGCATGGTTTCAGGGCGCCGGTTTGGTATTCCTACCGCTACACCTTTGTGTTTTCCTTCTTTATCCTCATTCTTGCCGCCCGGGCCCTGCCCGTCCGGCCCCTCGCGTCTCCCCACCGCCTTGCCGGCATCCTGATCTTCTGGGCGGCGGTCTTCGTTTTACTCGACAAATTCGATTACGACTATATTGACAACATGGACACCTTCAGCTGGAGCTTGATTTTTCTCGTCGCTTACGCTCTTATGCTGGTCGCTATGGCCCGTCCCGCCCGTTTTTTGCCCGCCTTGCTCTGCGCCGTCATTACGCTGGAGCTTTTTATCAACGGTCTCAGCATGACGAATGCCGCGAACGCGGAATTCGGCTACAGTCCGCGCGCGAGGTATTACCAAAAAATGGAGGAATCGCGCGGTCTGGCAGCGGAACTACGGAATCGGGACGAAGGCCTTTACCGCGTAGGAAACAAAATGAGCCGCACGGCTGGAGATTCTATGGTCGTAGGTATAAACGGCGTGACCGGCCATAATTATCAAGCCGCTCCTCATAGGCTTCTCCGCGGTCTGGGCTTTGTCAGTATTGGCTATTTAAGCTATTATTTCGGGCAAACCCCTCTAACGGACGCCTTGCTGGGCGTAAAATATGTCGTCCGCCCTCAGGCAGAGAGCGCGGACAGCGGAAACAGTGGGGGAGATTTGGACACTTCAGTTTTGAATCTCGGTTCAAACGAGTATATGGCAAATGAATATCGTTATGAACTTCTGTTCAGCCAAGGCGATTATGCCGTGTATGAAAACCCTTACGCCCTGCCCCTCGCCTTTCCCGCCGCTCAGGCGGCGCTGACTCTGCCTTTGCGCCGGGACGAACCTTTCGTCTTCCAGAACGAGACCCTCGGCGCTTTGCTGGGGAGAACCGGGGCGTACTTCAGCCCGTTGCCCAAGGGTGAGCCTGTGTACACAGGTCTGCGCCGGGGTTTGGATTTCATGAAGGGGCACCGCCATTTTTTGCTGACGGCCGGGGAGGAGCATCATATCCAGTACACGCTGACCGGCCGCGGCGACGAGCATATTTATATGTATATTCCGACTGATTACGTCAAAGATATAATGATCAGCCTGGACGGACAAGTTTACGCGACTTACACGATTTACGCGATGCCCTTGCCGTTGATCCAGAGCAGTGTCCGCATTCTCGATCTGGGGACACGCCCGCTCGGGGAGGAATTCACTGTGCGAATAAACATGATGGACATGGGTATGCCGGAAATCGCTGAAGAAGGTTTCTATATAAAAGAACCGCAGTTTTACAGTTTCGATCTGGCCGCTTTCGAGGCGGATATCGCCCTTCTGGGCCGGGATGTCACGGCGCGGCAGGAAAGCGATACGGAACTGACGTTTCAGGTGACGGCGGGAGAGGACCAGATCCTCTTTACCACCATCCCCTATGAACCGGGCTGGCGGGTCTATGTGGACGGGGCGCGGGCGGCGGCGGCCCCGGCGATCGAGACGTTTTTGGCTGTGCCTTTATCGCCGGGGGCGCATGAAGTGCGCCTGGAATTTCGCCCCTGGCAAATTCCGGCCGGCGCCGCCCTTTCCGCCGCCGGTCTGGCTATATTTGCCGCGATGCTGCTGATCGCCGCCCGGCGGCGTTGGGGGGTGGGACCGGCGGCGTAACCGGCGGGCGCTCCGCCCGCCGGCGCCCCGTGATTATGAGCCGGCTCACGGACAGCCGGCTGCTGAGCCGGATCGACTGGTTTTTTGTCGCCCTGATATTGTCATTGCTGGGCTCAAGCGTTTTTATCCTCAGCACGGCCTCGCTGAACGTCATCGAAGGCGATCCTTATCATTACGTGCGCACGCAGCTGATTTTTATCATCACCGGCCTGGCCCTGGCGGTATTCACGGCGGCTATCGACTACCGCCACTGGCAAAAACTGGCCTGGGTGATTTACGGGTTCAACATTTTACTGCTGGCATTGGTTTTTTTCCTCGGTTCCTCCGCCAAAGGCGCGACCCGCTGGATCTACATCACTTCGACCCAGGGCCTGCAGCCCTCCGAGTTCGCGAAAATCTTCCTCATCCTCTCGCTCGCCCATTTTTTGGCGGGGCGGGAGGGCAAACTGCGCCGGGTGCGGGATTTTCTGCCGCCGCTGTTATTCACGCTGCCGCCGGCCCTGCTCGTGTTCAAGCAGCCCGATCTCGGCACGGCGCTCGTTTTCGCCGCCATCTTTATCGGCATGATGTTCGTGGCCGGGGCGCATCCCTGGAAATTCGGCGGAATACTCTTCGGCGGCTTCGCGCTGGTCGTGCTGGCGATTTTTCTCCATCTGGCCACGGATCTGCCCGGGCCCTTAGCCAAACTGGAAGGACTGCCCCTGCCGTTTGAGGACTATCAGATCAAAAGGCTGACCTCGTTCGTCGACCCGGCCAGCGACCTTTCCGACGACAGCTATCACGTGGTGCAATCCATGTGGGCCATCGGCGCCGGCGGTCTCTGGGGCAAAGGCTACCGGGGCGGCACTCAGGGGCAGTACAATTTTCTGCCGGAACACCACACGGATTTTATTTTTTCGATCGTCGGGGAAGAATTTGGCTTTGTTGGCGCCGCCGGGCTCTTGTTGGCGTTTTGCCTGCTGCTGCTGCGCATGATCCACATAGCCTCCGGCAGCGCCGATCTCTACGGCGCTTTGGTGGTCGGCGGCCTGACATCCATGCTTTTATTCCAAATTTTTGAAAATATAGGCATGGTTTCCGGGATGATGCCGATAACGGGTATCCCCTTGCCTTTTATCACTTCGGGCGGTAGCTCCATGTGGGCGAACATGCTCGGCGCGGGCCTCGCGCTCAGCGTGGCCATGCGGCGGGAACGACCGATGTTTGACGACGGTTGACGGACGGTTAATCAATAGTACAAGCGGGCCGCCGGAGACAGGAGGTCGATCCCGCTTGCCGCCTGAAAACCGGGCGTCGGGCCGGCCAGCGCGAGCCGCATCATAGCCAGACTGAGCGGGGCGACGTTCATGCGGGTACATTCTTCCGGACAGAAAAACCCGGCGGCGCTGACTTCCTCCGGTTGCGGGCGCAAAACACCGTGCCTATAGGCGAGCAGAAAAACCAGATAAATATCGTGAGGCTGGCTGCCGTCCCCCGGTCTGTCCCGCACAGCCAGCAAACTGACAGCTTCCGCGCTCAAACCGGTTTCCTCCAGCATTTCCCGGGCCGCGGCCTCCTCGGCTCGCTCGTTTTCCTCGACAAAACCGCCCGGTATCGCCCAGCGACCTTTGCCGGGTTCTATAGCGCGCCGCACCAGCAAAACGCGGTCGCCGCGTGTCAGGACTCCCCCGGCGCCGACGGTGCTTTTTCCCCAGAAGACAAAACCGCAACGCGGACAGCGGCGGCGTTCCCGGCCGCCGATCATAGCGGGCAGGAGCGGGGCGGCGCAATGAGGGCAAAATTGATAAACCGGCGACTGCATAGTTCCTCCTACTAGGTCCGCGGCAGATACCGGCGCAGATGGATAAAAACGTCGCTCAGGTCGATCGGTTTGCCGACGTGGCCGTTCATGCCGGCGGCCAGGCATTTTTCCACATCTTCGCGAAAGACGTTCGCGGTCATGGCGACGATGGGGATGGTGTCCGCCCGCGGCAGCCCGGAGGCGCGAATAAGGCGCGTGGCCTCGTATCCGTCCATCTCGGGCATCTGCACATCCATGAAGATCATATCGTAAAGCTCCGGCGCGGCGCTGAACATGGCGACGGCTTCCAGACCGTTCTCCGCGCAGTCTATCTCCAGCAAAGCCGGCTCCAAGAGGGCGGTCACGATTTCCCGGTTGATCTCCACGTCCTCGGCCAGCAAAATGCGGCAGCCGGCAAAAGTCTCCGTCGTCACGTCGTCCGGCGGCGGGGCGGACGCCCGGTCAAAAGCGAAACATTCATGGAGACAGTCCAAAATGCCGGAGGGAAAGAGCGGTTTCGGCAAAAATTTATCGATGCAGGCCGCCGCCTCGTCCGAGAGGATATCCCGGTCAGAACCGGAAACCATCACGATCACGCTTTTGTCGCCGCAGGTCTCCCTGATGCGCCGGGACAGCTCTATTCCGTCCATACCCGGCATGTTTTTGTCGATAAAACAGATATCATAGCAGCCATTCCGGGCGACGAGCTCCAGAGCCTGCCGGCCCCCGTCCGCCGTATCGCAGGCAAAACCCAGCCGGGAAGCCATTTCCGTAAAATATTCCAGCGCCTCCGGCGTGTCGTCTACCGCGAGGGCGCGCAAATCGCTCAGATTGAGGGGAATGGCCGCCGTCGTATCCGGCGCCGCCGGCTGTCCGCGCAGGAGGCGGACGGTGAATGTAAAAACGGAACCTTTTTCCGGCTCGGACTCCACCCATATGCGCCCGCCCATCATCTCCACGATGCGCCGCGAGATCGCCAGCCCGAGTCCCGTGCCGCCAAAGCGGCGGGCCGTGCCGCTGTCCGCCTGCTCGAACGAGGTGAACAGGCGCGACTGCTGTTCCGGCGCGATGCCGATCCCCGTGTCGGACACGCTCATCTCTATATCGCACCACTCGTCTTCCATGCCGGTCAGCCGCGCGCTCAGGCGCAGCAGCCCATGCTCCGGCGTGAATTTTACCGCGTTGCCGAGCAAATTGGCGACGACCTGCGCCAGTCTCTGATCGTCGCCGACCAGGGCGCTGGGGATATTTTCGTCGATCCGCACGGTCAGTTCCTGCTCTTTTTCGCTGACGCGGAAATTGACGACGTTGATCACCTTGCGCAGCATATCCTCAAAAACGAATTCGACCGGCGAGAGATCGAATTTGTTCGCCTCGATTTTCGACATGTCGAGGATATCGTTGATTATGCCCAGCAAATGGGTGGAGGCGCTCTCGATCTTTTTCAGGCAGTAGTCCTTCTTGCCGGCGTCGGCGGTGTTTTCCGCGATCGTGGTCATACCGATGATGGCGTTCATCGGCGTGCGCATTTCATGACTCATATTGGCGAGAAAATCGCCTTTGGCCTGACTGGCGCTGCGGGCCCGCTCGACCGCTTTCAGCCGCTCTTGGTCGATCAGATCCCGCGCCGCCGCCCCCGCTATCACGCTGCCGACCAGACCGATGAGCTGCAGGTCGCTGCCCGTCCAGCGGCGCGTCGTCAGATTTTCCTCCACGCTGAGGACGCCGCGGAAAACCCCGGCGGCGTAAAGCGGCGCCCAGACAAAGGATTTGACGCCGAAGGCGTCCATATCCGCAAAAGCAAGTTCCAGGCTGACGTCGTCGCAATGCAAAATCGGCACGTGTTCTTCCCCGGTTTGGGTCAGCGGAAAAGCACCGTTGACTCTGGCGCTCAGTTCCGGGCCGGGCGGGGCGGCCGCGCCGCCGCCCGCCCACAGGCAGCTCTCCGGCGCCGCGCCTGTGGGCGCGGAGAGCCAGACGCGCGTCACGCCGAGGAATTCCCCCGTCAGGCGCAGGGCGTTGTTTACCATGTCGGAGGGTTCCGCGACGGAGATGAAAGACCTGGATAATTCTGACATCAGCTCCTGCTGTTTCAGGCGTTTTTGCAGGTCGATTTCTTTTTTCTGATAGAGACGAAGACTAAAGAGGCCGCTGATGATGACAAAAGCGGTGCTCGTAAGCAATAATATCCGCATGACGGTCGCGGCGCTGCGGGCGGTGACGACATGTTCGTCCTCGATGTCCACGCCGGCGGCGGCCACCACCCGGCCCTCGGCGTCAAAAATCGGCGCGAAAGCCGACAAGAGCCCCGCGTAACCCTCGGAATAGTTGCCCAGCCCGGCAGTGGCGGCTCGGCCGCCGAACGCTATGGCGAGGCCGGGCTCCGTCTCGATGACCGGACTCGCCAGATCGTCCTGATTTTCCGTCTGGTCGTTGTCAACGATGAATTGCGCCCCGCCCTCTCCCTCGCGCATGTAATACACGAAGAGAACTCCTGTCTCCTCCCCGAAATCTATCAGGCGGGCGCGGATATCCGCGAAGAGAGGTTTTTCCATATCGGCCGGCTCATTCAGCTGCGCGAGTTCTTCCGCCGAGACCAGACTGGCCGCCGCGTAGCTGGTGGCGAGCAGACGGCTCTCCAGATTGTCTTTCAGGAAATCGGAGACGGAATCTATTATAAAGGACATGAATATTACAGTCACAAGAACCAGCAATGACGAAATTAAAAAAAGCAATATAGCCAAATTGCCGCGCGTGTGTTTTGTCATGATGTCAATCCTGCTCTTTCCGTCAGTCAGGCCGCCAGTAACCTACAACTGTATTATGGCACGAACATCCAACGCAGTCAAGGGGATTTGTATAAGGCGGGTGTAGATACAAAAAGTCACTGAAACACAATGCACTGAAACGCGATGCAGTAAAGTATTGAAGGGGGATTGGTTTTATGATATACTGCATGGCAAGGAGTTGATACTTTATGTTTATCGGCAGAGAAAGGGAATTAAAAACGCTCAGCCAGCATTATAACAGCGGAAGCTTCGAGTTTTTCTGTATATACGGGCGCCGCCGCGTCGGTAAAACGGAACTTATAAAGGAATTTATCAAAGGGAAAAAATCCGTGTTTTTTACCGGACTGGAAGACACGAAGGAGGTAAACCTGACTAATTTTTCTCACGCTGTCCGGGAAACATTGCACGGCGCCAAAGGCAAAGCGATATACGCGGATTTTAATGAAGCGTTTGCGGACATATTTGAATACGCGCGCGCGGAAAAACTGGTGCTGGTAATTGATGAATATCCGTATCTTGCTAAAAGTTATCCCGGCATTTCATCTCTTTTGCAGGTTGAGATAGATCATCGGCTGAACACTACGGACATGTTTATTATTCTCTGCGGCTCTTCCATGTCTTTTATGGAAAAACAGGTCATGGGACACGAGAGCCCTTTGTACGGCAGAAGGACAGGGCAAATCAAGACGCTTCCCTTCGATTATGAAACAAGCAAGAAGTTTTGCCCGCAGGGGACCGGAGAGGAAACGGCCTTGATCTACGGCCTTACAGGCGGCATCGCGAAGTATTTACAGCTTTTTGGCAATGATAAGTCTTTAGAAGATAATATTAAAACAAATTTTCTCAACAGCGACGAGGTGCTTTTTGAAGAGCCGCTAAACTTATTAAATCAAGAACTCCGCGAACCGGCCTTGTATAATTCCGTCATCACCGCGGTGGCGGCCGGAAGCACAAAGGTCAACGAAATAGGGACGAAAACACATTTAAACAGCGCCGCTTGTGTGAAATATTTGAAAAACTTGGTTGAACTCGGTATTATGAAAAGAGAGATACCGATTTTTGATAAACCCACTTCAAAAAAATGCATTTATCGCCTGAACGACGGCATGTTTCGCTTTTGGTACAGATTTGTCTACAAAAATATTTCGAAGATCCAATTGGGATTAGGCGCAGAAGTTTATGACGACATCAAAGACCAGATCCCTGATTTTATGGGCGAGGTTTTTGAACAGATCTGTCAGGAATATATGTGGAAGGCCAAGCTGCCGTTCAGTGTTTCCGCAATAGGCCGCTGGTGGGGGAATAACCCTGTCAAAAAGGCCGAACAAGAAATTGACTTTATTGCCGCGGACAGCGGCGGCGCCAGAGCTATATTTTGCGAATGTAAATGGCGCAACGAAAAAACACCCGAAAGCGTTATAGATAAGCTTATTGATAAAGCTGCCGTCTTTAACTGTAAAGAAAAATACTATTACCTGTTCTCAAAAAGCGCTTTTACAGATCCCGCGCGAAAAAGAGCCGCTAAAAATATCAAACTCATTGAATTCGGCGATATGTTTAGTCCCGCGCCTCCTGCCGGCTGACGCTTACCGCCGTGCCCGCCAATTCCCGCCGTCCGCGCAGATAGTTCGCCAGAGCGGTCAACATCGGCGCTTCGCTCAAAAAATGCCCCATCTCCGCCACTGCCATATTTTGGCTCAGGCAATCCAGCCGGTGATGATAGTCCAATTCCCCCGTGATAAAAAGATCCGCCCCGCGCCGCGCCGCTTTGGCGGCCAGACTGTTGCCGCTGCCGTTGGCGATAGCCACGCGTCGCACCGGATGCTCGGGCGGCCCGAACCAGCGGATCACAGACAGATCATAGCGATGGGCCCAGAGACCGGAATCCGCGGCGGTCAGAGCGGCGAGAAAATTGTCCCGCGCGGCGCTCAGGGGCAGGGCGGCGGGCAGGCGGCCGAAAAGCCCGTAGCCGCGCCGCTTTCCCTCATTGGCCAGCGGGATGACGTCGTAAGCCGGTTCCTCGTAGGGATGCGTCCGCCGCAGCGCCTGCAGCACCCGGTTCAGGTTTTTCGCCGCCGTCACGCTCTCCAGACGCGTCTCCGGCACGCGGGCCAGCTCCCCCACCCGCCCGCTGTAAGGCTCGGCGCCGGGAAGCGGACGAAACATCCCTTCTCCTTCCGTTTGGAAAAAACATTCCTCGTAAACCGCGCTGTGGGGGCCGCCCGTCACGCCCGCCCCGGCGCCCGCGGCGGCCATCGCCTGGCGCAGGGCTTCCGCCTGCTCCGGCGGCGTATAAACGACTATTTTAAACAGACTGTCCGCGCCCGTCGGCTCCAGAAAATCCGTCCCGGTCAGGGCCAGCGCCCGGCCAAAAGCCAGACTGGACGACAAGGGCGACTGGTCCAGATTCGTATGGGCGGCGACGTAAGCGACGCCGCGGCGGCAAAGACTGAGCGGGACCAGCGCGGCCGGATTATCCCCGCGCAGATTCCGCAGCGGCTGAAACATGAGCGGGTGATGGGCGACGATGAGTTCCGCCCCGAGCGCGGCGGCCTCGTCTACGACTTCCGGCACGCCGTCCATCGCTATAAGTATGCCGCTGACTTCCCCCCGCCCCTCCCCGACGAGCAGACCGGGGTTATCCCAGCTCTCCGCCCAGGCTTTGGGCGCCAGTTCCTCGATCAGACCTTCGATCAATCCGACGGATACAGCCATGATTCCATTTCCTCCCAAATTTCAGCGCGGCGGCGCAGTTCGCCGAGACGCTCACGCGCCGCCGCCCCGGTCGCTGATCCCAGGGCGGCGGCCGCCCGGCGCATCCGGCCCCTCTCCGCCTGTAGGACCCGCCGAAAAAGCGGGCCGCCCGCTGCCGGCAGCAGCGGCCCATATTCCGCCCAGACTTCCGGAAAACGGCGGACGGCGGCGTCCGCGCAGCCGCCGTCCGCCGCCGCAGCCGAGGGCGTCCCCGGCTGATCCGTGGCCGCCCCGCGTTCCCAGCGCATGACCGTGTAGATCCGCCCTTTTTCCTCCGTCAATTCCTCCGCCGCCAAACGCCAGTTTCTGGCCAGCAAGGCGCGGCGGAGTCCGCTTTCCCCGCCCTGGGGCTGCAGGATCAAAGTACGCGCCCCCGCCAGGGCTTCCCGCCGCGGATCCAATATCTCCAGCATCAAGCCGCCGCCCATACCGGCGACAGTCACGGCATCCGCTTCGCCGCCGCGGAAGGGGGCGAGCCCGTCCCCCTGCCGCAGGGCGATTCGGCCGCTCAGGCCCCGGCGGGCTATGTTTCGGCGGCCGGCGTCCAGAGGGCCGCCGCGGATGTCCGTGCCTATCGCCGAGGGGATCACGCCCCGTAACACGAGATAGATCGGCAGCAGGGCGTGATCCGTGCCGATATCCCCCAAAAAAGCGCCGTCCGGCACATGGGCGGCGACAGCCGCGAGACGGGGGCCGAGTTTTACCGCCTGTTCAGGCATGACGGCCCTCGCCCATCTGAAAAGCCAGCACCTCCAGATGCATGGCTAAATCCACATTCTGCACATGGATGGACATCGGCACCGTGAGATTCATCGGCGCGAAATTCAGGATAGCCTTCACCCCGCTGTCCACGAGAGCGTCCGCCACATCCTGCGCCTGAGCCGCCGGTACGCAGATAACGCCTATGTCCGCTTTTTGCCGCCGCGCCACTTCCCGGATGCGGTCGGAGGCGAGGATCTCCATTCCTTCAAAAACTCCGCCGATTTTTTCCGGATCGCTGTCAAAAACGCAATCGATCACAAACCCGCGTTCCCGGAATCCCTTGTACATGGTCAAAGCCCGGCCCAGCCTGCCGGCGCCCACGAGCGCCAGCCGCCACTCGTTATTCAGATTCAGGATATTTCTGATATGGCTGATCAGGTCTTTAACGTGATAGCCCACGCCCCGCACGCCGAATTCGCCGAAATAAGCCAGGTCCTTGCGCACCTGCGCCGGCGTCACTCCCACGCTGTCGGCGATGCCGCCGGAAGACACCGTTTCCGTTCCCGTGTCAGCCAGTTTGATCAAATAGCGCGAGTAGATCGACAGGCGGCTGACGGTCGCCATAGGTATTTTCACAATTTTCAAATAATCACCTCCTTCCGCTGGTTGCGCAAATAGGCGCGCACCGCGCCCAGCATGTAAAACGAGCCGGTCACACAAATGAGATCGTCCGGCCCGGCCGCCCGCCGGCAGGCTTCCAGCCCGGCTATGGGATCCGCGATCGCCTCCACCAGTTCCTCGCCGGCGCAGGCGGCGGCCAAGGCGGCTGTTTCCGCAAAAGCGGCGCGCGGCGAATCCGGGCGTACGACGATGATCCGCGCGGCCAGCGGCGCGATGAGAGCGACCATTTTCGCGATCTCCTTGTCCGCCAGAATGCCCAGACAGAGGATCAGGCGGTCGCGGCGGTAGTCGCCGCCGGCGTATTCCCGGAGAGCGGCGGCCAAAGTCCGCATTCCCTCCTCGTTATGCGCCCCGTCCAACAAAAACCTTTTGCCGCCGTACAGCAAGAGCTCCTGCCGCCCCGGCCAGGCCGCCGCCGCCAAACCCCGCCGCGCGGCCCCCGGCGTTACGCGCGCCCCCCGCTCCGAGCGCAGCCACTCCGCCGCCGTCAGGGCCACGGCGGCGTTCAGGCGCTGATGGCCGCCGCGAAGACCTATGTCCAGACCGGTATATACGCGGTCAGGGCTGTAATAATCCATCGCGTCGCGCGGCGGCCGGCCCGTCCGGCTCCATTTGACGTCCCGCCCCACTTCGATCAGGCGGCAGCCCCGCTCCGCCGCCGTCCGGCGGAGAACCCGCATGACCTCCGGCGGCTGCGGCGCGGAGATCACCGGGACGCCGGGCTTGATGATCCCCGCTTTGACCGCGGCGATTTTTTCCAGCGTATCGCCTAGGTAATCGGGATGGTCAAAACTGATGCTCGTCAAGACGGAAAGAAGCGGCTCCGCGACGTTGGTCGAGTCGATCGCGCCGCCCAGGCCCACTTCCAACAGGACATAATCTGGCCGCCGCGCGGCAAAATAATCCAGCGCCAGGGCCGTGGACACCTCAAACTCCGTCGGATGCTCGACGCCGCCCGCCAGAAGCTGCGCCAGCAGCGGCTTCATTTTCCCGATCCCCGCCGCCACGTCCGCGCCGCTGATCATGACTCCGTCCACAGTGATGCGTTCGCGGTAATCCTCCAGATGCGGGGAGACAAAAGCGCCGACTTTGTGCCCGGCCTGCGTGAGTATGCCGCGCAGAAGAGCCAGCACGGAGCCTTTGCCGTTTGTGCCGCCGATGTGGACGACGGGCAAACCGCGCTCCGGGCGCCCCAGGAGTTCCAGCAGGGCCTCCATGCGTTCCAGGCCTAAGTTTACGCCAAAAGCCGTTAAGGCGCGAATAAAACGCAATGCCTCCGCGTAAGCGTCTTCCGCCGCCGGTATTATGTCGTCCATTTTTTCCACAGTCCTTAATAATAAGTGCCGGTAAACGCCGAAATTGGGTTCCGCCTAACGCCAAACAGACGCTTGTTTCAGTATACCATCAGCGCCGCCGGTTTTCAATAATTTTCATACTTCGGGGCGCATGATAAATTTGTAATTTGTGGAGAGAAAAGGTTGTTGACAAGCGGGCTGAGGCTGAATACAATTACAATTAAAATAATTCAGGAAGGGATGATCTTATGTCCGCAATTGACCGAGACGCGCTGTACCGGCAAAACTACGACGCCCTGAGCGCAAGCGAGCGAGAGAAGGTTTTGCGCTCCCTCGCCGCGGCGGATCCCCGCTTTCAGCTTCTGCGGTTTGAACGCTTCGAGCGGTTCGGCGCCCTGACTGAGACGGCGATTTTTACCTGTGCCGGCAAGGAATTTGTTTTCGTTCCCGGCGATACCGTCACGCTGGGCTGGGACTCGTTCACCGAGGGCATGGACGAGCGCACAAACGCCGCGATGGCACGAGCGCTGGCAGAATTTGAAATCACCGATATCGAGGGCTTTATTGCCGAAAGCACCTCTCCGGTCAGGCAAGTAACCATAGCGCCCATGCTGGCGGAGCGCGAGGTCGGCGTCGTCGGCTGGCGGGAGGTAGCCCCGGACAGCCCCGAGCTGGCGCCGCTGAAATCCGAAATAGAACAAAACAGAAAATATATTACGCCCGACCGCGGGTTTGAAATCCATGAAACCCTGCGAGTCTCGCATATTGACGGCAGACAGGTTTGGGAAATATACGATCCGATCTCGCTGCGGGAACTGATTGAAAAGACGCACGCCTCCGGGTTTGCCCTGCCGACCGAGGACGAGTGGGAATATCTCTGCGCCTGCGGCAAACGCACCTTGTTCCGCTGGGGCGACAGTTTTGACTTCGACATGAAACTCCTGCATTTCAGCCGCGATAAACCGGCGGACGCTCCCTACTCGCTGAAACTGCCCAATGGGTTTGGGCTTTCCATCGCCTATGACCCGTACAAAATGGAAGTTATGGAAAATTCTGAATATTTCCTCAAAGGCGGCGACGGCGGCTGCAATATCTGCGGCGGCGCGGGCATGGTATTCGGCTATTTTCCGGTGTCCGCTTTCTTCCGCTCCACAAGTTTAAGTGACGACGATCTCGGTTATCAAAGCGATATCGGCGGGGATTACACCTTTTACCGCCGGATCGTAAGACTGGGATAATCAATCATGGCAACGGAACATAACCGGTGGCGCCGACGAGATACTGTCCTTGCGGGGAAAGCGTCCATTCGATGAGGTCGTCGATATTTTCCGTCCGCTCCGCGTTTAGATACTCGCCGCCGCGCCGGGCCGTTACCGCGTAAAAGTCAAGGGCGAACGGGTAAGCGCCGCTGGCGATATTTTCCGGGGTGGGAGCGATACCGTCGACAGACAGGCATTTTACCTTGTTCTCGCCGATCATATCGCTTATGTAATATAGGAAGGAATAACCGAGCGAATTTTTATAGTTGCGGTAATTCGCCACGCGCCTGTACATGCCCATCATGGTGCTGAAAATCTCCTCCTGCCGCGCGGGAATGATCGAGGCGCCGCCCATGATCTGTTTCAGCATCGTCTGGCTGCCGGATCCGTCAGGGCGCTGGTAAGCGATGATCGCGTCGTTTTTGCCGCCGACTTCCCGCCAGTTCTCCGCCTCGCCGGAATAGATCCGCCTGATGTCGGCTGTTGAGAGGTCGCTGACGGAATTGCGGCTGTTGACGAAAAAAACAAACGCCTCCCGGCCCAGCGGCGTAAGGCTCAGTTCCAGTCCTTTCGCCTCGGCCGCCGCCCTTTGCTCGTCGGAGACCCCCATGAGAAAGACGACGTCGGCGTAGCCGTCTATCAGGTTTTCAAACGCGCCCTCTGTCCGCGAGCAGACGACGATCGTCTCAAAATCCCGGCCGTCCCCGCGCAAATCGTAATAAGGCGAATATTCGCCCTCCGGATACGCCGCGCGGACAAAAGCGGAGTACAGCGGATAAAGCGCGGTCGCCCCGTCAAGACGTGGCAGGTCGCCGCCGAGTTTCAGCGCCGATTCCTCATTAAGCGTTTTTACCAGCGTGTCGTGATAGCCGCCTTGCAGCTCGGCGCCAAAAGGCATATATTGGAACAGGTCGATTTCCTCGTCCGCTTGAGGGATGGAGTTTTTATAAATATCCGGCCCCGCCAGGACCGCCGTCAACAAAACAGTGGCGCCAAGGGCGGCGAGAACGGCCGCGCGCCGGATTTTCACGTTAAAAGGCTTCCAGGCCAGCAGCATACAAACGATAAAGACCGCGCCGCCCAGAATGAAGGGCAGGTAAACGCCGCGCGGGCTGACGTAAGCCGGCAGGATAAACACGGCCAGAAGAACCGCGATGAGGAAAAATCCCATAAGGACTATAAGGCTCAGCAGCGCCTTGACGATCTTGTTTTTCAGCCAACAGACGGCTATCGCTGAAACAATAGTCGCGGCGACAACGAAATACAAGGGATCCATAAATCAAACCCGCCTAACGCGATAATATCTCATATCAAGTATTATAGCGCGGCTTCGGCAAGATTTCAAGAAGGTCGTCCTGCTTGACAGCTGTTTGCGGCAATGGTAGACTGGAGACGGCGGCAAAATGATAAATCATTAGGGGTTATGATGAAGAGATTTGTCTTTTTTTTGCTGGCGGCCGTACTGCTGGCGGGCTGCGGCCTTTGGCCCCGGGGCGCTCAATCGGATGAGACGCCGGTTTCCTCCTTGCCGGCCGAGGCGGTGCTGACGGACGCCGCCGTCATAAAAGAAGAAACGGCGGCGCTCATCCGGGGATCCCAAACGACGCTCTGGGCGGAGCAATTCATATTCAGCGACCCGGAACTGCGGGATCTTCTGATCGAAAGAGCGCAGGCCGGCGTCGACGTCCATATTTTGCTGGACCGCTGGCAGGCCGCCAATCAGCCAACAGTGGAGATCCTGAAAAACAATAATGTTTCCGTTCAATATTATCCGGCCCAGCGCGGTCAGTATCAGCGGGTCCGCTACATGGTGGCCGACGGGACCGCCGCGCTGCTCTACAGTTCCGATTGGGCGGCCGGCGCCGCGCGCCGTATGGCTGTGCGGCTGGACGGCGGAGCGGCCGCGCGTTTGGCCCGCGGTTTCGCCGCGGACTGGCAGTACACGACCACGCTCTCTTTGTCGTCGCCCGTGAGCAGCGCGGCCGACGACAGCCAAGTGACGATGAGCGAAGGCGCCGCTCTGCGCCTGGAGGTTTTGCGCCGGATCGACGGCGCTAGCCGGGAAATACTGGTGGAAAGCATTCAAATCAGTCAGGAAGACACCTTGAACGCCCTGATCGCCGCCCGGGAGCGAGGCTGCGTCGTGCGGGCGCTGCTGAACCCCGACGTCGTGACCGCGACGCCCAACAGTCTGGAGCGCTTGCTGGCTGCCGGCGTGGAAGTGCGCCTGTATCAGGGCGGCGGGGAAGAAACGCCGGAGATCATGGATTACACTTTTGCGGTTTTTGATGAAAAAACCCTGCTCTTCGCCGCCTCCGCCTGGTCGCACGCCACTTTTGTCATTAACCATGAAACGCTGGCGACCATACCGGCGCCGGCCTGCGCGGAAAAAATGCGATCCCTGTTCGCCCTCGACTGGGAAAACGCCGCCTCGCTGCAATCATAAAATTTCCCCGTCAGTTGTGAAAGCTTTCCCTATCACTTAAGGAAAAAGAACATATAATACGATTTTTAACCGGGAAACCGCCATTTTTCCATCAAATTGGTTGAAATTATTGTTGCGGCAACTTATAATAAGGTTATCGTAAAAAATAAAAGGGGTTGAGTGTGCCAATATGCAAGCCTTGCTGCTGTTCCTGATCCTGTTTCCGGCGGCAGTCGCTTTCCTGCTTCTGGCGACGCCCAAGGGGCGGGCGCGTCAGACCGTGGTCAGCGTCTCCGCCGCCGTGATCGCGGCGGCGTCGATCATTCTGGCGGCGCTGGTCTTAAGCCGCGGAGCGCCGGTGTACTTCGCGGTCGGCGGTCACGCGGCCGATTTACTTATTTTTGCGGCGGAAGTCGCGCTGGGCGTTATTGTCACGGTCATTTCCATCCGGCGCAAACAATATCTGGCGATGGCCCTCATGCTGGCCGGTCTGATCATGACCGTCGTTTATGAAGTCTGGCTGGCGAATACCGTACACGCGGAAAGCAATTTGTTCGCGGACAATCTCTCCGTCGTCATGACGCTGATCATCGGCGTTATCGGCAGCCTGATCGCCTTTTTCGCCCTCGGTTACATGGAGGAATATCACCATCATCACGAGGACGTGCCCGATCGCTCGAATTTCTTTTTCTTCATCGTCTTCGCCTTCCTCGGCGCGATGAACGGTCTTATTTTCGCCAATAACCTCGTGTGGCTCTTTTTCTTCTGGGAAGTCACGACCTTCTGTTCCTTCTTCCTCATCGGCTACGGGCGGGACGCCCTCGCCGTGCGCAACTCCTTCCTCGCTCTGAAACTCAACCTGTGCGGCGGCCTCGCTTTTTCCGCCGCCTTGTTCTTTCTGACTTTGAACGCCCATGCCATATCGCTGAGCGAACTGCATGACCTGCCGGGCGGCGCGGTGCTTCTGCCTGTGGCCCTCCTCGCTTTTGCCGGCCTGACCAAATCGGCGCAGATGCCGTTCAGTTCCTGGCTCCTGGGGGCGATGGTGGCGCCGACGCCGGTTTCCGCCTTGCTCCATTCCAGCACTATGGTAAAAGCGGGCGTTTATCTCGTGATTCGCCTCTCGCCTGTTTTCGCCTATGTCGACGGCGGCAAAACCGTCGGGCTTTTTGTCGCGCTGGTGGGCGCGGTCACGTTCCTGCTCACCTCCTGCATGGCTATATCGCAAAATGACGCCAAACGCGTCCTGGCCTACTCCACGATCGCCAATCTCGGCCTCATCATCGTCTGCGCCGGCATCGGCAATCACAAGCTCGCCTGGGCGGCGGTGATGCTCGTCATCTTCCACGCCATCGCCAAGTCGCTGCTCTTCCTTTCCGTCGGCACGGCGGAGCATCTCATCGGCAGCCGGCAGATCGAGTCCATGGACGGTCTGGCGGGTTATCTGCCGCGCGTGGCGGCCGGCATGGTCGTCGGCATCGCGGGCATGTTTCTCGCGCCCTTCGGAATGCTGATCAGCAAATGGGCCACTTTAGAAGGCCTCGTGGACGCCAACCCGATCCTGACCATATTCGTGGCCTTCGGCAGCGCGGTGACGCTGATGTTCTGGGTCAAATGGCTGGGCAAGATCCTGATCGTCAAATCCGCGCCCGAAAACGTGGAGACGCGTGTGCCGCGCACCCAGTCCCTCACGCTGGCCGTGCTTTCGGTCATGACGGCGGGCGTGTGCGTTTTATTTCCCCTGATATCGAAATATGTGCTGGAGCCGTTTATCTTCGAGACATACCGCCAGATATACTGGCAAGATATGAATAATATCGCCACTTTGCTGATCATGATGGCGACGGTCGTCGTGCTGACCGTGCCGCTCGTTTTTCCCGGCAAACAGGAGAGACATTTCCGGCCGCAATACCTGGCCGGGGCCAATCTGGCGGAAAAAGAGAAATTCCACGGCGCCATGGGGCAGGACATACAGATATCCCTGAAAAGCCTTTATCTGCAGGGCATTTTTGGCGAGAGCCGTCTCTTTCCGCTGGGAGTGCTCTCGACTCTTATTCTGATCATCATAATGTTGGGGGTGGTGGTATAATGGACGTGACGGCGACGACTGTGATCGGGATTCTGATCTATCTGGCGGCGGCGCCGGTGGTGGGCGGGCTTTTGACCGGCGCGGACCGGATCGTCTCGGCCCGGATGCAGGGCCGGTACGGCCCTCCGCTCCTGCAGCCTTTTTACGATGTGCTGAAACTCTGGCAAAAAGAAAACATCGTGGTCAACCGGCAGCAAAAAGTATATATCCTCGGTTTTTTCGTGTTCGTGATCATCACGGGCTGCATCATGTTCGGCGGCGGCGATCTGCTTCTGGCGGTCTTCGCGCTGACTTTGGCCAGCGTTTTCCTGATCGTCGCGGCGTATTCCACCTTTTCTCCCTATGCCCATATCGGCGCGGAGCGGGAAATGATCCAGATGGTTTCTTACGAACCGATGGTCATTCTGACCGTGGTCGGAATGTATATGGCGACGGGCAGTTTCAGCGCCGCGGATATCGCGCGGCACGATGGGATGCTCTTTTTGCATCTGCCGTTCATCTTCCTGGGTTTTCTCTTCATCCTGACGATCAAATTCCGCAAATCCCCCTTTGACATCTCCATGTCCCATCACGCGCATCAGGAGATCGTGCGCGGGCTCACGACGGAGTTTTCCGGCCGCGACCTGGCTCTGATCGAGATAGCGCATTGGTATGAAAACGTGTTCCTCTTGGGGCTGATCTACCTGTTTTTTGCCCCGGTCCCGGTCGTCGCCGTCGCCGTGACGCTGGCCGCTTATTTCCTGGAAGTCTTTATTGACAACAACAACGCGCGCCTGAAATGGCAGCACGCGCTCGGCAGTTCCTGGGCCGTCACGCTCGTGCTGGGCGTGAGCAACGTCGTCCTCTTGGCGTTCAGATAAGGAAGGTGTAATAAAATGTCTTTTTTACCAAAATCACCCTGGCTGGTGCATTACGACGCTTCCAGCTGCAACGGCTGTGACATCGAGGTGCTGGCCTGCCTGACGCCGGTTTATGACGTGGAGCGTTTCGGCGTTTTGAATATCGGCAATCCTAAACACGCGGATATTTTCGTGGTGACCGGCTCCGTGAACGAGCAGAACAAGGCGGTCATCAAAAATATTTACGACCAGATGGCCGAGCCGAAAGTGGTCGTCGCCATCGGGGCCTGCGCCACTTCCGGCGGCGTTTTTCGCGAATGTTACAATGTCAGCGGCGGCGTGGACACGGTCATCCCGGTGGACGTCTATGTGCCGGGATGCGCGGCGCGGCCGGAGGCTATCATCGACGGCGTGGTGCTGGGTCTGGGCGTGCTGGAGGCCAAATACGGGGAAAAAGGAAAGGTGGCAAGCTAATGGACCCGCAGGTTTTTTTTCCGGCGGTCAAAACGGAGGTTGTCGAAATCGCGCAGCGGAACAAAGCGCTGGGCTACCGGTTCGCTCAGATGCACTGCGTGAAAACGCCGTCGGAGATGTTCATAATTTATACGTTTGAAAAACTGGATCTTTCTATAGAGCAGTACCGGCTGCCGGCCGAAACGGACGGGGCCGTGCCCAGCGTCAGCGGCGTGTTTCTGGCGGCCGTGCTTTATGAAAACGAGATTTCGGAACTCTACGGTGTGGAATTTACCGGGCTGGCCCTTGATTTTGCCGGCACGCTGTACGAAACGGCTAAACCCAGGGCTTTTGCCGAGGTGGCGACGCCGGTGAAAAAAACGCCGGTGAAAAAAGCGGCAGCCGCGGAAAAGACTAAGGTTGATTTGAAGAAACCGGCGGAAGAAAAAGCGCCGATTAATTTGAAAAAACCGGCGGACGGGGGGGGAAACTGAGATGGGCGAACGTACGATCATCCCCTTCGGGCCGCAGCACCCTGTTTTACCTGAACCGCTGCATCTGGATCTCATTTTGGAAGACGAGAAGATAGTCGGCGCCGTGCCCTCCATCGGCTTTATCCACCGCGGTCTGGAAAAACTGGTGGAAAAACGCGATTTCCAGGAAATGGCTTTTGTCATCGAGCGCATTTGCGGCATTTGCAGTTTTATCCACGGACAGGGCTACGTCCAGACGATAGAGGCGGTGATGGGCGTGGAAATACCGGAGCGGGCCAAATATCTGCGCTCTTTCTGGGGGGAACTCTCCCGCGTGCACAGCCATTTGCTCTGGCTGGGGCTGATGGCGGACGCTTTTGGCTTTGAAAGCCTCTTCATGCACTGCTGGCGCGTGCGGGAAAAAGTGCTGGATATTTTTGAGGAAACGACCGGCGGGCGCGTCATTTTCAGCGTCTGCAAAGTCGGCGGCCTATGGAAAAACGTGGACGGCGACACCCTGCGGCGCATCGGCGGCGTCCTGAAAGATGTGGACAAGGATATCCGGCCGCTGGCCGACGTGTTTATGAGGGATTACACCGTGCAGAAACGCTGCGTGGGCCTGGGCGTCCTCACCAAAGAGGAGGCTTTTCAGCTGGGGGCCGTCGGGCCGATGCTGCGGGCCAGCGGCGTGGCGATGGACGCGCGGAAACTGGGCTACGCCGCTTACGGAAATCTGGAGTTCGAGCCCGTGACGGAAAACGCCGGCGACTGTCAGGCCCGCATAGCGGTGCGCGTGCGCGAGATCTATCAGGCCCTGGACATCATGCGCCAATGCATAGAAAAAATGCCCGGCGGCGAAGTGGCGACCACAGTCAAGGGCAATCCGCAGGGCGAGTATTTATCCCGGCTGGAGCAGCCGCGCGGCGAGGCCGTTTATTACGGAAAAGGCAACGGCACGAAATATCTGGACCGTTTTCGCGTGCGGACGCCGACTTTTGCCAATCTCATCCCTCTGCTGCATATCATCCCCGGCTGCGATCTGGCGGACGTGCCGCTGCTCGCTCTGACCATTGATCCCTGCATCAGCTGCACAGAAAGGTAAGGTGAATCAGCGTGGCTTTTAACGTGATCGGCAAAACCGTGATGAAAAGCCTGTTCGGCAAACCGGCCACCGCCATGTACCCGGTGATCAAAAATGATTTTTACCCGCTGACGCGCGGCGCTATCGAATTGGACCCCGCCAACTGCATTTTTTGCAATCTGTGCGCCAAGCGCTGCCCGACGGAAGCGATAGAGGTCTCGCGCCCGGACCGCCTCTGGACGATCAACCGCACGCGCTGCATCGTCTGCAATTTCTGCGTTGACGTGTGCCCGCGCGACTGTTTGACCACGGTCAGGCAGTATACGGCCCCGATGACGGATAAATCCGCGGCCGTCATAACGGTGCAAGGGCCGGCGAAGGAGAGTTGAGTACAGTTTAGAGGTCATTCGGATTGCGCCGCCCCCGGCCGGCGTACCTCTGAACCGCAACGATCCCCGGGACAAAAAAACAAGGACGCAACAAGCTCAAAAGAACATGCCGCGTCCTTATATCCGTTTCCGGATCGCGCCGGAAAGCGGAAGGGTATTCTAGTTGTCCACTGTAGCGGCGTCGATGACCGACACGCCGGTATCGAGAACCGCCGCATCCAACGCTTCGCCCTTCAAGACCTTGGCGGCCGACTTGATGCCTTCATATCCCATTACATAAGGATTTTGGGCCATGGTGCAGAGCAGGTTGCCCGAGCGTATATGCTCCAGTATGGCGTCGCTCTTGTCGAAGCCCACGCCGATGACCTTGCGGCTGCTCTCGGCTATGGCATTGCCCACGCCCGTGGTTCCGCCTTCGTTGGTGCCGAAGATGCCGACAACGCCTTGGGTGATCAGGTTGACGGCAATCTCCTGAGACATGGCCACTTGACCCTCGCCGTACTGGCTCTCAAGCACATTGTAATCCGTCCCTTCGAAGGCTGCGCGGAAGCCGTTCTCACGCATCATCGTGGAGGCGGTGGCCGGGTTCACGTTCACGACGCCGATGTCACCCGACTCTATGCCCTCGGCCTTCAGCGCTTCCATCATAGCGTTGCCGGCGGTGGTTCCGGCGGCCACGTTGTCCGTGGCCAGTATCTGATATGCGTCAAAGTTGGCGGGGGAGTCCACATAGATGAACTTCACGCCCTTGTCTGCGGCTTCCTGAATCGTAGCCACCTGTGTGTCGGGGCCGTTGGACGCCATCAGGATGAGGTCCGCTCCGTTTGCCACCGCGTTGTTGATGATTTCCATCTGCCCCACGTCGTTCTTGCCGTCTGTGGGCGCGTCCCAGCGATAATCGATGGTGATATCGCCGGCCAGCTCGCTTATGGCGTCGCGGCAGCCCTCATCCACGGCGACCCAGGGCATGTCCATCTGATCCATAGTGACCAGATACACCATGTAGCTGTCGCTCGCGCCGTCCGTCTCAGCGGAAGCATCCGCAGAGACATCCGCGGTTGCGCCGCCCCCCGACTCGGCCGGCGACCCGCCGGGCGTATCAAGGGGTTTTGCTTACTGATTTCCATCCTCGGCCTCCTTATCCTATCTTGCTCTCGAACATCGTCGCGTATTCCATTATCTTGTCTTGAGTGGCTTCCTCGCGGGACAGCTCACCGGTGACGCGCCCGTCGCACATCACGATGATGCGGTCGCTGAAGCCCAGTATTTCAGGCAGCTCCGAAGAAACGAACAACACGCCGATGCCCTGCTGCTTCAATTGGTTCATCAGGTTGTAGATGTCCACCTTGGCGCCGACATCCACGCCTCGCGTCGGCTCGTCGAAGAGGATCACCTTGGAATCGCGGGCCAGCCATTTGCCGCCCACAACCTTCTGTTGATTTCCGCCGGACAGGGATTTTGCGTCTTTTTCCACCGAATCGGTGCGGATGCGCAGATCCCGGACGCTCTTTTCGGCCATGGCCTTTTCTTTTTTGCGATTTATTATACTCATGGGTCCGCTCAGTATGTCCAGATTGGGTAGAGAGATGTTCTCCTTGATGCTGAGCTTCAGGCACAGTCCATCCTTCTTGCGATCCTCCGGAACCAGAACCAAGCCGGCCTTGATGGCGTCCGCCGGTCCCCTTATGCGCAGAGGCTCGCCTTTCAGGATCACCTCACCGGAGTCCTTTGAATCGACTCCGAATACGGCTCTTGTGGTTTCTGTGCGCCCTGCGCCCATAAGCCCCGCTATGCCGACGATTTCTCCCGCGTAGATATCAAAACTCACGTTCCTCACCATGGCGCCGGCGCAGAGGTTTCGCACCTCCAGAACCTTCTCTCTGCGCTCTGCCGGCACGCGGGGGTATTTCTCCTTTCTTTCCATGACGGCGCAAGCGCCGTCACAAATAGTTTATGAAACCTGGGTAGATAACCTTTCAGTCGCTGGTGATTTACTCACCTCGTAAAACGTGCTACAATACAGTTGGAAGCAGCAA
>JAISAH010000015.1 GCA_031266805.1 Gracilibacteraceae bacterium | reverse complement strand
TTCTCATCTGCCATAAGAAACCGCTGATGGATTTGACGGGGACCAATCAGCGGTTCTTTAAGTTCCGGCGCTACATCTGCAGGAAAGAATCCGCGTACAGCACATTATTCATGATGATATCCGCTGATTTGACCGTTTCCATCATGCGCTGGTTGCTGGGGTTCAAAATCGCGGCCGTCAGCCCCGCGTAGATCGCCATCGCGATTTCCGTGGCGTCGATCACCGGGCGCGTTTCTTTGGGCATTCCGTTGGACACGTTGGAGATGCCGCAGACTGAATTCAAGCCGATGTCTCTCAGCTGGCGGATGAAATCCAGCGTCTCCAGCTGTTTTTCCTGCATCCCTTTGATGACCAAACAAAGCGGGTCGAACCACATGTCTTCCGGTTCCATACCCAGAGACATGCCGTGTTCCAGCATATCCTGGCAATAAGCCATACGCTCTTCATTATCCGCGGGAATACCGATGCGGGAGCATAAAGCGATGATGATCGCGTCGCCTGCCGCCGCCAGATCGATATAGGATCTGCGATCCCCGGCGTCGGCGGAATTTATGATCGGTTTGCCTTTGGCGCGGTTGTAGACCCGGATCCCGGCTTCTATGGCTGCTTTATTGGCGGTGTCCAAGCTCAGGGGCACGTTATCAAAATTTTCCTGGAGCAATTTGACCGCCCACTCCATCCGCGCTTCCCCATCTTTGGCCGCCGGTCCGATATTCACGTCCAGATAGGTCGCGCCCTGAACCAGTTGCTCCCGCGCCCTGGCCAGGATCGGTTCCGGGTCGCGGTTATCCATCGCTTCTCGGATGGCCGGCGAAATGCAGTGAATCCTCTCGCCGATGATGATAAATTTACCCATATTGCTTTATACCTCCAGTTCTTTCATGTACTTCACCAGACTGACAGCTTCATTGGGCGCCACGACGATCCGCCAGCCCGGCAGACTCTCCTCGATTTCTCCCTTCAGCACGGCTACTTTTCCGGGGATCAGCAGCGTGCGATTCTTAATTTTATCTTCGACGGCAAACTCTTTAAAGAATTTGCCGAGCGACTGCGCGCTCAGTTTGCCGGCTGCCCAGGCCGTCAGCACGGAGTAACCGCCGGCGTCCGAGATCAGCAGATTGCAGGGCACGCCGGAGCGCTCCAGTTCCCCGGAAATAATGAAATACGTGAGCGCAAAATCCACCGTAGTGGCACAGACGGCGTTTTCGCCGCCGCCGTTGATCGGGTATATGCCGGGGGTCACGGTCATGGGTTTCTGCGGGTCGGTGAAAATGTTCTGGCGCAGACCGTAGAGCGGCAGCGCCTGTGCGTAGCTCATGCCTTCCAGAATAATGACGGAGCCGTATTTAAGCGTAAATACGGAGGCCAGCGCCAGCTGCAGTTCCGGATCGCCGGGAGCGAGCTTGCCGGCATTGACAAAAGACGGATAACCGGCGCTGCGGTCGCCGTCTTTGACGGCCGCTCTTCTCAATTGCACCGCCGCGGCAAAAGCGTCTTTGACGGAGACGTGCCCCACATCCAGCACAAGATCTTTATTTCCTAATTTTTCCAATTCCAGCACGGTATCATATAGTTCGTCCAGATCCCGTCCGCTCACGCCCAGCGCCACTCGGTATTCTTTAGCCACGGCGTCCATCGCCGCGTAATTAGCGGCGTCGGCGCCGATCAACAGCGGCTCCAGCCCTTTCAGTATCTCCATCGCTTCTTTAGCCGCCGCCGCGTCATGGGATTCGACGGCCAGCGCGCGCCCGGTGTCTTTGGCAGTCTGGACCAAGTCAAGAAAAGCGTCCCTATCCCCGGTATACTCGACATACAAAAGTTCGACAAACATCCTTTCACTGATGCGTTCATAATCCACTTTCATAATTTCCGGCAGCGCGGCGGCGGCGGTTTCCGGTTTAAGGGCGACGCCATATAAAGTCTTAGCGGCAAAGGTTTTTTCATGCCGAAACAGCACGGTTTCGCCGCCTAAAACGTGAGCGCCGCCCGCGCCGATTTTCAGGCTCCGCATCGGCGGCGCCGCAGCGGCGCCGATAACAGCCAGAGATTCGGCGGACATATGCGGGCAGACTTCGATCGCTATGCTACCCTGTGCCACTTTCATGGCAAAAGCCATACAGGTCGGGATCCCGCAGTCTTTACAGTTGGTTTTCGGAGTCAGTTTGAAGATGTCCAGTCCTTTTAGGGCCATTATTATTCTCCCTCCATAGAGAAGCGTTGAGTAGTTCCGTTAAATCACAGGATATTCGCGATCAGATCCGCGACGACCCGCACAGAACGGGGATGTCTCAGAATGACGGCGTCAGAGCCGGCGGCGATCAAAGCGGCGGCGGTGCAGACCTCCATGTTAATCCCCCGCCGCTCCCGCGGGCCCCATTCCGGAATATCTTCCTCACTGACGATCGCTTCTTTGACGCCCCAGGCTTCACGGGCGACCGGCGTGACGACCGGCATCTGCAAGGCGGCGTCGTTCTGGGAGAGCGCCGCGAGGCGCACCCTGTCGATCGTCGAGGCGATATACTCAAATCCGTAACCGGCGGCGGAAACGCCAAGATTCATCGCCATTTTATCACCGCTTATCCCCAATTGGGTGATCAGGACGTTCAGCTGTTTCGCCAGATTTATATCCACGGACGATTCCGCAGCTATTTTCTGCCCGTAGGCTGTCACGGCGGCGACGGAGACGCCTTTGTAATTCTCCTCTTTGGCGGACATGATGAGCGCGTTTTTGCCCTGCAGCGCTTCCGCCGCCTTTTCAAACAATTTGGCGTCCTTCTCAGCGTGCCCGCTGCCTTGGATCACGAGGGGCAAATCGACGGCCGCGGCGATCTCCAGGCAGAAGGCGACGCTTTCTTCGACCGGCGCGTCCGCTCCGGTCGGGTCGGAGCTTTCCAGATACAGACTCAGAAAATCCGCGCCGGGGGCGGCGGCGGCCCGTCTGGCCTGCTCCGCCGGGCTGTCCGCTCCCGCGTAGAAGGCGGCCAGTTCCGGCAATGACAAGTCAGGCCCCCGGTCTGATAGTTCAATGCCCACCCGGGGCGGATTTTTGAGCGGGCCGTCGAAAGCGTAAAGAGGCAGGACGTTTTCCCCGCCGACGGCTATGGCCTTGCCGCCGGTCCCGAGCGTCAGTTCCCTGATCGCCGCGCTGAAAACCTGCGGCGCGCGTTTGAATGGCATTTGCTTTCCCTCCAAAATAATAATTGCCGCGTTTTATTCCATATTTTTACATAAGAGGCTCCATCCCCAGCACTGGGTGCTCTTTCTCAGCCAGATACTCCATCAAAGTTTCCACATCCTCAGTCACGCTCTCATCCGCGATCAGCGCGCTGAAATCCTCCAGTCCGTACAGCTCTTTGGCTGCAGCGTTCAGTTTGGCGCTCACCATTTCCTTTAAAGCCTTAGGCATCCAAACGATGCGCGCCGGGCCCCCTTCTCCCCGCATGAATTTACGGGAAGAAATAAACTGCTTGCCGTGCCCCATAAAACCGGGAGTCTGGACGCCGCCGCCGGTCATGGAGGCCATTTCCGAAAAAGTCATCCCCAGCGGCGTCATGCCCGTATGCTCGCGGTGGACGATCACGACTCCGTTGGACAAAGGCTCGATGCCGCAGATGCACTCAAAGCAGCCGCAGCTGGTCATGGGATCCACCATGATGGAATAGAGCGTGACCTGTTCCAGATTGCCGTGCGACGCTTCTTTGACAGTCTCATTCACATCTTCCCAGATCCCCAGATGTTCATCCACGACCCGCTCTTTTGTCACTTTATGGCAGGCGCCGTTGGGATCGAGCTCATTCGCGGCTTTGGCGTCCAGCCAGGATACCGCGCCGCACAGTCCCAGCCGTTCCGGCGTCACGACGCATACATGGGCCGGGGAAAACGATTGGCAGAGAATGCAGTCATAGAAAACATCCACGCTTTCATCGGTGAGGGCGGCTAGGCGTTCATCCCGTTTTTCGTACACGGCCTGCGCCAAAGCCCGTATTTCCCGGCAGTCCTCCGGGCGGGTGTAGATTTTTATCGCACATTTATCCACCACGCTCTCATAATCGCTTTTTATCGCGGCATACAGAATCTCGCCGATATGCCGGGCGCGAAAACCGGCCGCAAAAGCGTCTTTACTCACGCGGATCCGCAGATTATCCCGCTGGCCGGTGTGCATGACGCCTTCGGCCCGGTTGACAAAATCATGGATCCGCCGTTCAAACACCGGCTCAAAGTCCGCCTGCATGGTCTTGCCGGCCACTTCCGCCACATAGCACAGGCAAACACGGGAGCCCTGCTCAAACTCCTCAAAATCCGGGCCGATCAGCGTGATTTCATGATCTTCGATCTCATGCGGCTGTTTCGTCGTCACCAGTTCGCAGCAATCCACTCTGGAACCGTCGATATCCAGCTGCATATCATGGCGGCGGACGATTTCCCCTTCAAAGGCCGTGGAATAAGCGACGGGAATATCGATCTTCGTGATTTTGATCCGGATATCCCTGGCCTCAAGCGAAGTCTCGATAAAATCCTCGCTTGCCGGCTGGATGATCAGGCTCTTGGGTACCGGCCACATGTCTTTTTCGTCGTTCGTGACGACGGGAAAACCCATGGCGATGGCGCCGGCCCCGCAAGCCGCCACGATGTCCGCCACCGGGTCGAAGGCGTTGACAAAAGCACGGATGCGGTGAAAGGTGTAATGGTCAAACCCTTCCCTGTCCCCCGGCGTCACGGCGCCGAAAATCATGGCGGCCCGGTTGACAAAGGATATGATATGCGCCGTCTGCCAGATATCCGGCCCCACCGCCACCACGCGCACCGGAAAACCGGTGGCGACACCCATACGCTTGGCCTGATCTATGACGCCGCCGATGAGGAACACAAAAATCGCGCGGGACTGGTACCCCTTGATCAATTCGGCGGCTTCCTCGTCGGAGGGCGCCGGGCCGATGATCACCACAAATCCGGGTATATCGCCCGTGACCAAAGGCACGCCTAATTCCCGCACCTCCGCGTCCGAGAGGTGTCCGTGGTATTCGCCGTTATAGGGATCGGCGCTGACGGCGTACTTGCAGGCCTCGATGACCTCGGCCGCCATGAAAGTGGCAAAACCCGTGTTAAAAACATTCTCCAGCCGCTGTTCCCGCTGGTGCCACCGCTTGACTTCCGGAAACGCCGCGTTCAAATCGCCTATCGTCCTGATGTTTTTTTTCAGGTAAGCGCTGTGATTCGCCAGGAAATACGCGGTATTAGGCATATTAACCGGCGCGGATTCCCCGATTTCGGCGACCGCCGCCGCTAAAGCCTGTTCCGCCAGCGCCAGCATTTCGTCGGCGCCTTGGAAAATCCGGTCAAATAGCAATCTCATCCTTCCGCCTCCTCGTTTCGCCGCGGCTGACCGACAGCCTCCTTGATCCCGCGAATCTCGCCGGTCACAGCCGGACTGAGTTCAAAGGGGGAAATACCTTCTTTGTCCGCGCGGATAACGTTATCGTCATAATGGATCACTCCCAGCAATGCCGCCGCGGGTATTCGCGCTCTGATAAACTCCTCATCCGCCGGCCCGCGCACCTTATTGGCCACCGCGCTGACTTCCCGCACTCCCAGATCCGCGGCCAGCCGCCGGATCTTTTCGTAGGTCTGCACGCTGCGCGCTCCCGGTTCGATCACCGTGACGAACCTGTCCACCATAGCCGCCGTGCCCCGGCCCAAATGTTCCAGGCCGGCCTCCATATCCATGATCACGACCTCTTCCCGCTCCATAACCAGGTTTTGGAGGAGCCGGCGCAGAACGACGTGCTCCGGACAGACACAGCCGGCGCCACCGGTCGCCACCGTACCCATGACCAGCAGTTTGACGCCGTTTTGCGTCAGGGAGAACCGATCCGGGATATCCGCCACCAGAGGATTGATCTTAAACAAAAGGCCGAAACTTCCGGGGGCAGCGCCGGTGCGCTCCGCAATCAGCTCGTTCATGGCGGCCACCGGCGTGAGCTTCCGCAGCGCCGCCGCCGCAAAACCCAGCGCCAGTCCCAGATTCGCGTCCGGGTCCGCGTCCACGGCCAGGACCGGCCGGCCTTCCGCGGCGTACAGGCGGGCCAGAATCGCCGCCAGCGTGGTTTTGCCCACGCCGCCCTTGCCCATAATCGCAATCTTCATAATTTATATCCCCAACAAGGCGCGCTTTTGCTCAATGCCGTCGATCATAGCCTGGACCAGCGCGTGCGGGTCGGTATTGATGATGTAGCCGGCGCCGGTTATTTTCCTGGTGCCTTCCGTAATCAGCCGCATCATTTCCGCGGAACCTTTCACCTGCGGCTCAATGCCCAGATAAGTGTCGATCCCGGTGGCCACCACATAATTGGCGATAGCGACCGCCTTCTCGCTCATCCATTCCGGCGCGCAGCCCACTATGGGCAGCCGGGTCACATCCACGCCCCAGTCGTTCGCGATCTCATTGACTAACAGCATCATGCGGCTGATATCCACGCAGGCGCCCATATGCAAAACGGGCGGTATGCCCACCAGTTCGCACACCCGGCGCAGACCGGCGCCGCACATATACTTGGCGTCCTTGCTCAACAGTCCGGCTTTGGCCGCGGCCTGGGCCGCGCAGCCGGTCGCCACGATCAGGATGTCGCTGCGGATCAGCGTCTTCATGATCTCAATATGAGAATAATCCGGACGAACCTTGGGATTATTGCATCCGACCATAGCGACTGCCCCGCGGAGAACGCCGGCTTTGATGCTGTCGATGGCCGGCATATAAGAGCCGCGCTCATCCACATGGCTGTTCGTGACGCCGTCCAGTTCACGAATGATCTGCTCCGTAGGATAGCCGACCGCGGCCGGCTGCTTGTGCGACGGGATGAATACCTTAGCCGGATCTCTGTTGACAAAATTTTCCACCGCCAGTTTTACGATCGCTCTGGCCTGCTCCAGAGCCGTGTCCGGCTCAAAAGGCATATAGATGGAACCGGGGATTCTGGCGACCGGCGAAGATGTGATGAATTTGGTGTGAAAACAGCCCGCTAAAGGGCCCAAGGCGGGGAAAATACATTGCACATCCACACAGACCGCTTCCGCCGCCCCGGTCAGGATGACGTTCTCCTGCTGCAGGAAATTGCCCGCCATGCGCACCCCGTGCCGCATCGCCACTTCGTTGGCGGTGCAGCATAAACCGACCACGTTGATCCCTTTGGCGCCCAAGCTTTTGGCGTGATCCGCCATTTCTTTCTCCTCAGCCGCCAGCACCACCATTTCCGAAAAAACAGGATCGTGACCGTGGACGATCAAATTTACCATTTCGGCCTCCAGAACGCCCAGATTGGCCTCGGAAGCCCGGGCGGTCGGCGTGCCGAACAGGATGTCCGAAAAAAACGTGCTGATCATGGAACCGCCGTAACCATCCGCCAGACCCACCCGCAGACTCTGGCGCACGAGCGGCTCCGGTTCGGCGGTGTTGCCCATATGCGTCATATGCAGCGATGCGGAAACTTCCCGGTCGATCGCCCGCGGCGCCAGACCTTCTTTCTCCCACAGCGCCTGCCGTTCCCGCGTGGCGCGGCTCAAAAAACGCTGCGTGCCAAACGGTTTGCCGAATTCATTTAAGCCGGCCTCCGCCACCTCATGGGCTACGTCATAGATATCCCGCCCGGCGGCAGGTATGCCCCATTCAGCCGCTAAACTCAGGAGTTTTTCCTCATCCCGGATGGGGAAACTACCCGTGGGGCTGGCCTGACGCAGTACATACGCGATCTCTCTGGCATGATCGGAATGGGCGGCGGAACCGGCGGCGGCCATGCGCAGATAGTGCCGGCCGGCAATCGCATGCTCGTCCGCGCCGCAGATCCCGCGGGCGGCTTTTTTCGTGACGCGGCAGGGCCCCATCGAACAGATGCGGCAGCATATCCCCTCCTCACCGAAACGGCAATGCGGAGTTTGGCCGGCGCTGCGATCTGCCCAAGTTTCGGCGCAGGCGGCGCAGGCCAGTTCGCGCAGTTTGGCTGTGTCCGCCTCCAATTGCTCGACCGTGGTAAAACCGCTTAATATTTCTTCTTTACTCCTGTGCTGTTCATACATAGCCGGTGTATCAGCCATTGTTTTCACACCTCCTTCGTTAGTGTCGGGTTCAAAGCGGCAGCGCCTCCCGGAATAACGCCGTCAGCGCCTGACGCGCCGGCGATTCCGCCGGCAGAGCCGCCGTGGGTTTGCCGGCGCTGTCATAGGCGTAGATCAGATCGTCCCGGGGTACGGCGCAGGCCAACTCCAACCCCTGGCGCTCAATCTCCTCCCGGATGCCGGCGTCCAGCGGACCGGGCGGCGCTTTGTTGATGAGGAAGCGAACGGCGCCCGGCCGGATGCCCAGCTCCCGCACGAGATCCCGAATGTTTCCGGCCGCCTGAATGCCGCGGCGGGAACAGTCGGAGACAATGAAGAGCATATCCACCCGCGGCAGTATGCCCCGGCTCAGATGCTCCATACCCGCTTCATTGTCCACGACCACAAAACGGTAATTGCGGGCGTATTTTTGCAGATAAGCCGACAGGAGACCGTTCACAAAGCAGTAACAGCCGGCGCCCTGAGTGCGTCCCATCACCAGCAGATCGTAATCCTTTTCTTCCGTAAGCGCATCCAGAAATTTGGCGTCCAGATAATCCTGTCTGGTCATGGCCGTCGGTATTTTATCCGTGGATCCGGCCGTTTTGATATCTTCCCTGACGCTGCCTAAAGTGAGGGGCGCCGCCACACCCAGCACCTCATTCAGATTGGCGCTGGCATCCGCGTCCACAGCCAGAATAGGGCCGCCTCCCTGACTGCGTAAAGTATCGATCAGTAACCCGCACAGGGTGGTCTTGCCGACGCCGCCTTTGCCGGCGACCGCGATAGTATAGGTCATTGTTCCTCCTTCCGGGCGCGGATCCGGTCGATCACCGTATCCCCCGCGACTGCCGCGTCTTCCGCCGTGAAAGCCCGCGGGAAATTGTCGTCGAACAGAAACTGAGCCGCCGGCGGGAATTCGTCGTCTCCCTGCCATAAAATGACGCTCATGAAAAAATTACTCATAAATTCAAACCGATAGCCGGCGTCTCCCTGAAGCGTCTCCGCCGCCCGCAGGGCCGGGCAGCCGGTCATAAAAGCGCGGAATCCGCCCAAATCATCGCCCAGAACCCGAGCAGCCCGCCGCAGGCAGCGATCACGGAAATTTTTCAGGTAGACGCCTCCCCAGGGCAGCTCGTCATAAGCGAGCTGTCCGCCGCCGCTTTCGGTAAACTCGCCCGCGCACAGATACCGCAATACGAGGATCCGTTCCGGATCTTTTGCCAAAACCCGGGGTTCGCCCGAGGCCGCGCGCAGATCGTAATCCGGGTGATCCGCCTCATAAGTCACGCCCATCAGCCGCAGCCGAAAGAGAGAGCGCCGCGTGTCAAACGGCAGCCGGCAGCGGCGCGCGATCTCCTGCGGATCTTGCGCCCGGTAAATTGGCAAATAATGGGATAAGGCGGCATCGTAAAGCTGGCTCATAACCCTCCAAAAAACGAGCCGTCCGTATGCGGCAGAAAGCAAGCCGCGACAAACTCGTCCATATAGCCCGGATGCGCGGACAGTTCCAGATAAGTCATGCCGCCGCTCAGCTCGCGCACGTCTCGCTCCGCCCGGTCGGAGATCAGCATGGCGTAAGCGCCCAGCAGCGATGTGTTGCCAAGGTAAGAGAATATCGCGAGCGGCAGATCCGGCAGCATCCCGACGCTGACAGCGCCAGCGATATTGATCCCGCCGCCGATGCCGCCGGCGATATAGACCGCCTGTAAGTCCGTCACGGCGCAATCCGCCACCGCCAGCAAACAGCGCACGGCGGCAAACACGGCGCCCTTGGCGCGGATGAAATTATCCAGATCCGCTTCGCTGATCTCCAGATCCCGGCCGTCTTCCGTTTCCGGTCCCCAGGCCAGCACGTAACTGCCCAGCCCGGCGGCATCACGGCGAATACGGCCGTCCTCCCGCGCGAAACGTCCTTTGGCGTTGATCGCGCCGGCGGCAAACAAGGCCGCCACCAAGTCGATCAAGCCAGAACCGCAGATCCCCGCGGGCCGCGTCCCGGCAGGCCCGATTACCGTCAGCGCCGGCGTCAGCGAGACGGGATCAAGTGAGACGGCCTCAATCGCTCCATTCGCAGCCCTCATACCGCAGCCGATCTCGCCGCCCTCAAAAGCCGGGCCGGCGGAACAGGCACAGGCCAGAAGAAAATCCGACCCGCCGAGTACGATCTCCCCGTTTGTTCCCAAATCAATGAAGAGCGAACAGCCCCGTGGCCGGCCCAGGAGCGCGGCAAATACGCCTGCCGTGATATCCCCGCCCACATAACTCCCGATACAGGGCGCCGTCGCCACCTCGGCGTCGGCGGCCACCGGCAGGCCTGTTTCGGCGCCGCGCAGTTCGCCAAGCTGAAAAAACGCCGGCACATACGGTTCCAGGCGAATATAGCCGGCCCAAACCCCCGCCAGCAAATGGGTCATCGCCGTGTTGCCGGCGGCGGCCACCCGGTATATCTGCGCCGGTTCAACGCCGCAGGCGGCACAAATATCACCGATCAGCGGCGTCAGACATTCGTTGATGAGCGCCGAGCGCAATCCGCTCAAACCGTCGGGGCGGGTGCTTTCGATGATGCGGTTGATGACGTCCGCGCCGTAACGGATCTGCGCGTTGGCGGCCGAACCGGCCGCCAACGGTTCTCCCGTCTCCAGATCCGCCAGCAGCGCGCTCACAGACGTCGTGCCGATGTCGACGGCCAGACCGCAGACGACCGGCCGGCCAGTGCTCAGAGCCAAAACCGTGACGGCGCCCGTGAGTTCCGTTCTGACGACGGCCCACAAACGACCGGCCGCTTCCCGCAAAACCAGAGGCAGCCCGCGCAGCGCCGGCAGACTCAAGCGCGCCGGGGAGAGACCGGCGGCGGCCAGAGCTTCCAGCAAACGCTCTCGGTCAGCTGTCGGCGTCTCCGCGGCCGGCGGGCTCACCGCGAGTTCCCTGAGCGATATCCCGCTGTCCGGCTGATAGCCAAGTGAAACCAGCGTGCGGCGGAAACCGTCAAAAGCCTCTTTTTCCCGGCCGGCTCGCAAATCGGTTATACGCAGTCCGCTTTTGTACTTAAAGGCGGCGGCCGGCACGCTGACGACCAAGTCGGAAGCCGGCCGCGAGGCGCAGGCCAGCATCCAGCCCTCTTCCCGCTCGGCCTGTGACAGCAGACGTCCCCTTTCCCCGACCGTCTCACCCGAGCGCAGCCGCACCTTACATTTACCGCAGGTGCCGTTGCCCGCGCAGGGAGCGTCCAGCGCGATCCGCGCCGCCCAGGCGGCCTGCAGGACTGTCCGCCCCGGCTGAGCCGGCGCTTGTATGACGGCGCCGTCGGCAAAAGTATAGGTTATCGTGTAGGCTTGGGTCATAGCGTCCTCCCGCTTATTGGAATTATATGGAGCAAACCCTACCCAGGAAAACTCAGATTATCGATAAACATATCCTGAAAATCCTTATGGGTCGACAGTTCCAGATGTTTGACCCGCCCGGCGATCCGAGCGGATCCCCAGAAAATATCTTCGGATATAAGGGCCATGAGCGCTCCCGTACCCGCGGCGTTGCCAATCGCCCTGATCCGTTCCGGCGCCAGCGGCGGCAGCATCCCCAGCGCCAAAGCGCCGCCCGGATCCAGATAATTGCCAAAAGCGCCGGCCAGCAGCACTTCGTCAATATCGACGGCGGTCAAACCGGCCTCCCGGAGCAGGGTCTCGATCCCGGAGCGGATAGCGCTTTTAGCCAATTGCAGTTCGCGAACATCTTTTTGAGTGACGGCCACGGCGCTGTCCGCGCGCTCTCCATCCGCCAGAATGAAGCAGCGGTCCCCGTCGACACGCGTGAGCCGCCGCCGCACAGCCGGCGGCAAAAGAGCCGCCTCAGCGCCTTCGGGTTCCGCCATCCGGCCGTCCGGTTCAACCACCCCCAGTTCCAGCATGACCCGCACGGCCTGGAGAAGGCCGGAACCGCAGATCCCGGCGGGAGCGGCTCCGTCGATCGTATGAACGGCAATATCCGCGCTCTCGTCGTTCCAGCCGACATGATCAACGGCGCCCGGCGCCGCCCGCATCCCGCAGCGGATATGCGCCCCCTCAAAAGCCGGTCCGGCCGCCGTGGAACAGGCCGACAGACTGCCATCGGCCGCCAGAACGATTTCGCCGTTGGTTCCGACGTCAAGCAACAGATATACACCCGATTTCCGGCTTATTCCTGCGGCCAGCACAGCTGCCGTGGTATCCCCGCCCACATAGCCGGCAATATTGGAGATCAGCCGCACTTCAGCATAAGCGTATATATTGAGCCCGGCTTCCGCGGCCGTCAGGCTCACGGGGTGAGTCACCGGCGGCGCGAAAGGAGCCGCGGCCAGCCAGCGCGGGCTGATGCCCAGAAACAAATGCTCCATCGCCGTATTGCCGGCCACCGTGACCCGATAAATATGATCGGCCGTCAGGCCGCGGTCCTGACACAGCCGGGCGATCATGTCGTTGAGGACCAGCAGGACGCGCCGGCGCAGCCGCTCAAGGCCCTGCGGATGACGCAAACTGTGTTCGATGCGGGAAATGACGTCCGCGCCAAAAATGTTCTGGGCGTTTGTCGCCGAAGCCGTGCCAATCGCGCTGCCGTCACGCAGATCCACGAGCGTGGCCGCTATAGTCGTCGTGCCGATGTCCACGGCCACACCGTAAAACGCGTCTGTCGTGTCTCCCGGCTCGACTGCCAGAACTTTCGTCTCCGTATAAACCGCCGTCACGCGGTGATCCGCTGCGCGGAGCGCCTCCGGCAAACTCGTGAGCGCCCGGAGGGTCAAAGGCAGCTCCCGCCCCAAAGCCGCGTAAAAACGGGTCAAATCGGCGGCCTGGCTGCAAATATCCGGTTTGCCGACTGTCAGCCGTGTTTTCCGGATACCGGGGTCGGGGACGACCGGCGGCAAAGGCGAATGGAGCCGTCCTTTGCCTGTCAGGACAGTGGCGGGAAGCGGCGTCCTGACCGTCATATCGCCGGTCACCGGGGTGCGGCAGGCCAAAACCGGCTTTTCTTCACCATCGCCGCCCCGCAGATAAAGTCGGCATTTACCGCAAGTCCCCCGGCCGCCGCAGGGGCCGTCCAGCAATATCCCGCCCGCGGCAGCGGCCTGCAGCAGCGTTTCGCCCGCCGCGGCCCGCACTTCCGCCCCATCCGGTTCAAACGTGATCCTGTACAGGCTCATAGTTTCTCTCACGGCGCCGTGTAAGGCTGAAACATTTCGTCAGTCAGAGCCTGCCCTCCCTGGACCGTCACAAAATCTTCATCTCGCGGCCCGGAAAACAGTTTCGCGAGATATTCCGCCGATCCGTCGATTTCACTGTAGGCCAGACCGAAAAAATCAGCAAATTTTTGCGCGTAAGCCCGCGCTTCTTCTTCCCCGGCGGCGTCGTTTCTGATAAACACCGTCTCTCGATAGTGTTTCAGGTTATCTCGCGTCGTATAGTCAGCGGTTTCTTCGTCATATTTTTCCAGGATCTCATAATATCTGCGCAGCGGATCGTCGCCAACTTCCACCCAGCCCCGCGTGAAATAGTAGGTGCCGGGGCGGGCGTGAAATTCCCGGTAGTAGCGTTCCCGGCCGCCCATACAGATACCGATGCAGTCGTCGATCCTGGGGATGATCATCTTCTGATGCGACGCGGCCCGCAAGCCGACGACCGCGCGGCTGCACAGGCCATACCCCAGCAGGATCGTCCCGTAGGCGCCGGAAGCGTCAACCGCTTTTTGCAGCTCTTTCGTCAGCAGCTGCGGATATTTGTGCAGACCTTGCTCCAAATAAATCGACTCATAAGGCATTCCCAGCGCTTCAGCCTGTCTTTGCAGCACTTTGCAGGCAATCAAGATCGTCATCGGGCCACGCTCCTTTCGATATACATCATATGCAATTTCCATGCCAGCCGGCGTCCGGATCAGCGCGGCCGCTCCGTCTTCACCCCTGCCGCGCGCGGATTTGACGCTTCTGACACTATAAGGGCCGTCACTTCCTCCCTCGCGGCGACATGGTTGATCGGCGCTTCCCAGGGGAACTGCGCCAAATAAAGTTGTGCGGCCGGCGCTCCTTGATGCCGTTTGGAATCAGGTGATTCCTTTTATTGTCACGGATGAAAGCGCCTGTTATCAAGCCTCTCCGTCCCGCAACCTTTGTGGTCGCCGTTTTATTGAGTTGTTTTATACTCGCCGCCGCAAAAAAATCCCCGGATGATCAAAAAACTTTCTGATATTTTTTTCATTATTTTTGTCCGCTCAGAGTACATTTGGAATCAGACAGTTCTTTTTGTTATCGCCGGCGGAAACAAGCTGTTTTAAATCCGCTCCGTCTTTCCGAACGTTCCGCCGGCGTTTAGCCGAATCGGTTTATACTCGCCGCGCTTCGGCCTTCCTCTGCGAACTGCCGCAAAACTGGCACGACAATTGCATATAATTCTGGCAGCGGGAAAGAGCGAAAATTCAGTAAACGGGAAGGAGGGAAAGCATTAGTGATCATTATCGGCGAAAAAATCAATGGTTCTATCCCGTCGATGAAAAAAGCCATTCAGGAAAGAAACGAGGAGCATATCCGCGAATGCGCCAGAAAACAAGCCGCCGCCGGAGCGGACTACATCGATGTTTGCGCCTCAGTCGCCGAGGATGTTGAAGCGAAAACGCTCAACTGGCTGATCGATCTCGTTCAGGCGGAAACGGACACGCCTATTTGTCTGGACAGCCCCAGCCCCGATTCGATCATAGCGGCGCTGCCGCGCTGCCGCCGGCCCGGTCTGGTGAACTCCGTATCCATGGAAGGCCGGAAGATCGAAAAGATATTCCCGGTCATAGCCGGCACGCGATGGAACTGCGTCGCGCTGCTCTGTGACGACGGCGGCATACCTTTTACAAGTGAAAAACGTCTGGCCGTTTTCCGGCAAATCATGCAAAAAGCCGAAGCCTGCAAGATCACGCCGGACAGATTGTTCATCGACCCGCTGGTGGAAACCTTATCCGGCAGGGAAACGACTCTGGCGGTTTTTACGGAATGCGCCAGAGAGATCCGCGCCGCCTATCCGGACATCCATATCACGAGCGGACTCAGCAATATTTCTTTCGGTCTGCCGGCGCGCAAGCTCATCAATCAGGCGTTTTTGGTGCTGGCGCTGAACGCGGGCATGGACAGCGCGATCATTGATCCGACAAACAGGGACGCCTTGGGCCTGGCTCGCGCCGCCGAAGCCTTGCTGGAAAAAGATGAATACTGCCTGGAGTACATTCAGGCCGTTCGGAGCGGTCTGATCGGGCCTTTGGCAGTTTAGTAGACAAGGAGAGAATCGATGAACAGAATGGAAGAAATTAGGAAGGCTGTCGAAACCGGGCGCCGCAAACAGATTGCGGGGCTGATCAAAGAAGCGTTGGAGGAGGGCTGCAGTCCCTTTGACATCCTTAACTACGGCATGATCGAAACCATGGGTCTGGTCGGGGAAAAATTCAAGACCGGCGAGATCTATGTGCCGGAAATGCTGGTCGCCGCCCGCACTATGAAGGAAGGCGTCGAAGTGATCAAACCGCTGCTGATGAGCGGGCAAACCGCCGCCGCCGGCAAATTCATCATCGGCACCGTCGAAGGCGACCTGCATGATATCGGCAAAAACCTGGTGGCCATGATGGTGGAAAGTTCAGGTTTTGCCGTGATTGATCTGGGCGTGGACGTGGCGCCGGAAAAATTCATCGCGGCCATCAGGGAAAATCCCGACTGTCAAGTGGTAGGTCTCTCCGCTCTGCTGACGACGACGATGCCCTCTTTGGGCAAAATCCTGACCGCCGTCCGGGAAGCCGGTTTGCACGCTCAGGTGAAAATCATCATCGGCGGCGCGCCCATCACCCAGGAGTACGCGGATAAGATCGGCGCGGACGGTTTCGCTGCCGACGCGGCTTCCGCCGCCACTTTGGTTAAGGAACTGGCAAGTTAACGAGGATGGGGAGGAAACAAAGCATATGAACGCCAGGGAAAGAGTATTATGCGCCCTGAGCCACAAAGAGCCGGACAGGATCCCGCTTGATCTGGGCGCCGGCTGTTCCTGTAAATTCACGAAGTATTTTTATGTCAAACTGCTGGATTATTTCGGCATCAAGGAAGATATCGAAATGAACCACATCCCCTACCAGTTGGTCAACGCTTCGGATAAAGTCCTGGATCTTCTGAAATGCGACGTGCGCTCCGCCCATCTGCATCCGGTTCCGCGGGAAAAAAACCCTTACGCCCGGAGTTGGGAAACGGAAGACAGCTATTATCTGACGAACAACTGGGGCGTCGAGTACAGAATGCCCAAACATCAGGGGCTGTATTACGACCTGATCGGCGGCGTGCTATTTGACACCGAGGACGATGAAGACGACAAAAAGTTCATCTGGCCGATCCCGGAAAAATTCCCGCCCGCTGATCGCCGGGAACTGGGCAACTATCGAGCTGCCGGCTACGCGACTTATGTCAGCGAGCAGTTCGGCAACGGTTTTCTCCAGCAGGGCCCGCTCATGTGGGGCTTTGAAAACTGGTTCGCGATGCTGGTGGCCGAACCGGAGAGATGCGAGCCGTTCATCGAAAAACTTCTGACCAAAAAGATAGAATATTACGACAATATCCTCGAGGTTTACGGCGGTCTGGTTGATATTTGCTGTGAAGCCGACGATTTCGGCACCCAGCGCGGCACTTTCATCTCGCCGAAAGTCATCCGGGAGATGATTTTGCCTTATCATAAAAAACTGAACGCTTATCTCAAAGCAAAAGGCGTCGGCTTCATGACTCTCCACAGCTGTGGCTCCGTAGAAGCCGTCATCCCGGATATCATCGAGGCGGGATTTGACTGCCTGAATCCGGTGCAGATCTCTGCGCACAATATGAGTCCGCAGCATTTGAAAAAGACTTACGGCAAAGACATCGTTTTCTGGGGCGGCGGCATAAACACTCAATTTACCCTCCCCAACGGCACGCCGGAACAGGTGCGGGAAGAAACGAAGCGCAATATGGATCTGTTCGCCCGCGACGGCGGTTTCGTCTTTTCCACTGTACACAACGTCCAGGACGACGTGCCGATCGAGAACTTCATCGCCATGTGGGAAACTTTCCAAGACAACTGCAAATACTGAGAAAGAGGTGATTTTCGGCAAAAAAGCGCTTCCGTCAGCGGTCTTCGACTCCCAGAGTTCTCTGTGTATTCTCAGACAAACAAATAGGAGGAAAGCAAATGAGTTTGCAAAAAAGGAAGATCCGGATCTTGGCTGTACTGGCGATCCTATGTTTGACGGCGGCCGGCTGCGGCGGCGCGCCTGCAAGTCCATCCGCGTCCGCGACCCCGCCCGCGGCGGCGGCTGGAGACGGCTGGTATGACGCCCCGGAATGGAGCTGGCGCATGCAGGTCATCCACACGACCGGTCAGGATGATTTCAAACAGAATCAGGAAGCCGCGGACCTCATTTATCAGGCCACCAGAGGACGCATGAAAATCGAGATCGTCCCTAACGGCACCATCGTCCCCAGCACGGAAGGTTTTCAAGCTTGCGGCGAAGGAGTCATGGAAATGCACAACAGCTGGGCCATGTACGCCAAAGGAGTGGAGTATTCTTTGCTGCCCATGACCACTCAAGGCCTGGGTATGGACGCTATTGACCGCTACACCTGGCTGTACTGCGCCGGCGGCGAGGAAATCCTGCAGGAGGCGCTGGACAAACTGAATGTCAAACTGCTGGCCAACGAGATCTGGGGCACGGAAGTCATGATGTCGAAAAAACCCTTCCAAAGCCTGGAAGACATGAACGGCGCCAAAATGCGCACCTCCGACCCCCGTCTGCTGGCCACTTATAACATCGGCGGCATCACGCTGCCGCTGGAAGAAGTATTCACCGCTTTCTCTACCGGCACCGTGGACAGCGCGGAATTCGGGCATCTGCGTTATGACAAAGACCTCGGTTTGGTAGATGTTTCCAATTACGCCATCTGGCCGGACTTCTGGAACGGCCATTTCGACACCACGGTCGTCGTCAATAAAGACGCTTGGAATTCTTTGCCTGCCGATATTCAGCTGATTGTCGAGATGGCTTTCAAATCCATGGAACACAAGCATCTGTTCCTGAGCCAGTATGACAGCGCCTTGGACTATCGCGACCTGACGGAATCCGGGAAGCTCGAGTTCATTCGCATGGACCCGGAGACTTTTGTCCAGGGCCGACAGAGAATGTATGAGATCGAAAAACAGGATATGGAGCAGTATGGCGGCCTGACGGAAAAGGCTTATCAGTCAATGCATGATTTCATGGAGTTGTGGTACCCGTATAAAACCATCTCCGCCTGGTGGGGCACGGGGCTGACCGCGGATGAGCAGCTGGGCTATACTCCTTAAATTAAAACTCGTTTTCCCCTCCCCGTCATTCCGGCTCACAGCCGGAATGACGGGGCTGAGCATGTCGTGTCGTATCGTATCGTATCCCGTTCCCGCGCCGCTATTGCACAGAACGAAATTTTTCAGGAAAGAGTGATTATATGCAACTCTTACGAAAGATAACCACAACCATTGACAAGATCAGCGAATATACGGGCAAAGCCGTCAGTTATCTGATTTTGGTGGTCTGCGTGCTGGAGGTGGCGGAAGTCCTCCTGCGTTATGTCTTCAAATCCCCTACTTCCTGGATCTGGGAATTATGTACGATAATCACCGGCGGTATTTTCGTGGTCGGCGGGGCCTGGGTCCTCAAAGAAGGCAAGCATGTGCGCACGGATATCATATTCGGCCGTTTGTCGCGCCGAGGTCAGGCAATCGTCGACGTGGCTCTGTTTTTTGTGGTTTTCACCACCTTCGCCTATATCCTCATCTCCAAAACCGTCGCCAACGCGATTTATTCCTGGCAGATCGACGAGCGGACCTTCACGATGTGGGGCCCGCCTTTGGGTTATATGAAAACAGGCATCGCGGTTGGGTTTATCCTCTTGACTTTGCAGGCTTTGGCCAAACTCATTCGGGATATACACTATGTGGTTAAAGGAGAAGAGTTATGACGGCGGGAATGGCTATACTCATCGTCATGGTGGGTTTTTTGATCGTGCTTTTCCTGGGGTATCCCCTGAGTTTTGCCTTGGGCGGTCTAGGCGTTATATTCGGCATAACCATGTGGAGTAATCCCGGCGTGGTCAACCTTTTTATCCGCAGTGTGCTGAATGTCTGCAACAACACCTCATATGTGAGCATGATCTTATTTATCCTGATGGGCTGCATCCTGGAGCGCTCCGGCGCTTCCGACGATATGTTCGAAACGATCCGGGTCATTTTCGGCCGTATGCGCGGCGGTATCGCGATCGGCGTCATCGTGCTCTGCACGCTGCTGGGCGCGGCTACGGGTATCATCGGCGCCTCGATCAGCATGATGACGCTGCTGGCGCTGCCGGCTATGATGAAATACAAATACAACAAACCGCTCACCTATGGGGTCATCATGTCGGCGGGCTGTCTGGGCACGATCATCCCTCCGAGCATTATCCTCGTCATTTACGGCGCGCAGGCCCAGATCTCCATCGGCAAACTGTTCGCGGGCGGGCTGGGGGCCGGGCTTTTGCTGTCTTTTCTTTACCTGATCTATGTCGTCGTCATGAATATCCTGCATAAAGACTGGGGGCCGGCCATCACGCAGGAAGAACTGAGCGTCTACACGTCCGCGATGAAAGCCAAACTGGTCGTCAAGTCTTTACTGCCCACCGCCATTTTGATCTTCCTCGTCCTGGGCTCCATCATGCTGGGCGTCGCCACGCCTACGGAAGCCGCCGCCTTAGGCGTTGTGGGCTCCGCGGCCATCGCCCTGATGTACGGCAAATTCAACTGGAAAATGCTGCAAGAATCACTGTATAACACTTTTCTGACCCACACGATGATCATGTGGATCATCATGGCCGCTTCGCTGTTCACGGCGGTTTTCCTCGGTCTGGGCGGCAATCAGGTGATCAACGACTTTCTCGTGTCTCTCGACGTCAACCGCTGGATGCTCTTCAGCGTGATCTGCGTGATCGTCGTCATTATGGGCATGTTCATTGATTCCTACGGCGTCCTCCTGATCGGTATCCCGATCTTCACGCCGGTCGTCTACGCTCTCGGTTTTGACCCGCTGTGGTTTGCCATCATATTCGCGGTGCTGATCCAGATGTCTTATCTGTCGCCGCCCTTTGCCTACGCCGCTTTCTATGTCAAAGGCGTGGCCAAGGAAAACATCCCCATTGGCGAGATCTATATGGCCTCGATCCCCTTCCTGCTCCTGCAGGTCGTCGCAATCATCATCCTCTGTATGCTGCCGGAAATCATCACCTGGCTGCCAAGCCACATCATGTAGTCTATTCTATTGATTGTTGATGAGACCTATGGCCGTCTGGATGATCAGCAGCGAGCAGATGATGATGAGCCCTATTTTCGCGGCCTTCTGCGAGATATGCGGCAGTACGATAAAGGCCAGCTGAGCGCCGATGCAGGAGCCAATGGTCAGCGGGATAGCGTAGGCCCAGTTTATGAAGCCGTGCTGCAAAAACAAAACAAAAGCCCCGGCGCTGCTGGACATGACCAGCAGGCGGGCGTGGTGGACCGCGTCGACATAGGAAAAACCCCGGCGCATGAAGATCATGATGGCCAGCGTCGCGGCGCCGGGGCCGAATATGCCGTTATAAGCGCCGACGCCGCAGGACATCGCTTTCATCCCGCGGCTGAAACGCTCCTGCGTGATTTCCTCGGCATCCGCGGGCGGGCGCCGAGTCGGGATCACGGAAACAGTCAGGGCGAATACCAAAAGGACCATGACCAGATAATCAAGCAGAGCGGCCGGCAGATTAGTGGTGATCGCGGCGCCGGCCGCGCCGCTGAGAATGCCGCCGGCGACGATAAATATAAAATTGGACAGAGCGATGCGATGTCCCAGCACCAGCCGCCAAATATTGGAGGACCCGGCGATGATGCCGGAGAATTTATTGACGCCGATGCCGACATGGACCGGCACCCCTAAAAGCAACATGGCCGGCAGGGTGATCAAACCGCCGCCGCCGGCCAAGGTGCCGATGAAATTCCCAAACATACCCAATAATATAAACGCGATTATCTCAGGCCACGCCACTGCCATACCTCATATGATTCCCCGAGTTTTTAAGGTTTGGAGCAGATCTCCCTCCCATCCGGGCCGCCGGGGATCCAGTTCCAGTTGAATGAACTTAAACATATTCGCTTTTTCTCCCAGGATATCCTGCTTCACGCCCAAAGCCAGCACTGTTCCTCCTCGGCGCAAACCGCCGGTCACATCCATCACCGAAAACAGGCTGTTATCCAGCACCATTGCCGCGTCGGACGTACTGTCAGGCGCGGAGCGTTCTCTGACGACCGTCGCGGCGACGCGCAAAACGGCATACATGGGAGCGTCATTGCGAAAAGCGCCGAAACTGCCAAATGCTTGGACATGCCGGCCTTCCGCCAGCAGAGCCTCTCCCAGCGTCCTGACGATTTGGCCGACCGGCTGCCCATAGCGACCCCAAAATCTTATTTCTGTCAATTTTTTCCACCCCATCCGCCGTAATGTGCGTCTACATAAGCCTGATACTCGGCGGTCTCCGCGTCCGTGAGATTGCGGAAACGGCCCTGCGCCCGCAAATAATCGGCTACCGGAGTCAGCCCCGGCTCATAAGTGCGGGTCCTCCGCCCCTGATCCAGTTCATATAATTCCCACAGACCACATTCCGTAGCCCGGCGGGCAATATCCACGGTCTGGTCGGGCTTGATCCCCCAGCCGCGATGGCATGGCGCCAGGATGTGGATATAGGAAAACCCTTCTTTGGCGGCGGCTTTTTGAAATTTCGCTATCAGATCCGCCGGAAAAGCAATATTAGCGCTGGCGACATAATCGATCCCATGGGCTTCCATGATAGCCGGCATATTTTTCTTGCGGACTTTTTTCCCCAAAGCGCCGTTCGTGGTGATCGCGTACAGCGGCGTCTGGCTGCCGGTTTGCCCGCCGGTATTCATGTACATCTCATTATCATAGAGCACATGGATCATATGTTCCTGCCGCTCGGCCGCGCCGGTCAAAGATTGAAACCCGATATCCGCGCTGCCCGCGTCGCCGCCCCAGGACACCACATTGACATCTTTGACGCCTTGGATATCCAGCGCGGCCCGAATACCCGAAGCCACGGCCGGCGCGCACTCAAACAGCGTATGATAAAACGGCGTCCGCCAAGTCGTTTGGGTGTTGCCGCCGCCTAAAGTCGCCATGCAGGAAGCCGGGACCGTAATGATCGTGCGCCGGCCCAAAGCCGCCATCGCCTGCCGGCCGGCGATCGCCGCGCCGCACCCTTTGCAGCCGGCGTGGCCCTGCCCGAACAGTTCCTCCGCCGTATTCGCTGAATCCGTCATCGCTTCGTCCCTCCCGCGGGCGGATCCGAACCGATCCAGACGGATCGGTTCCCGCCGCCTTCGCTCTTTTCCGTTTGCTCCAGGGCTTCTTTGATCTCCCGCGCGCCGCAGGGGCTGCCGCCCAACCCGAGGATCGCTCCGTTTATGACCGTGTGCAGACGGCCGTAGGCCGCCGCTTTCAAATCATTGGCCAGAGCGCCGCCGACACCGAAGATGATGTTTTTATCCAAGACCGTCGTATAGCGGACATTTTGCAAAAGCCGCAGCAATGCCTCCGCCGGGAACGGCCGCCAGGTTTGGACCTTGATGAGACCGATCTTTTTCCCCTGTTTTCTCAGCTCATCCACAAGGATCCGGGAGGTCGCCACGACGGAACCCATCGCCACCACGGCGTGTTCCGCCTCTTCCATCCGGTAAGCCTCCAGGAGCCCGCAGCTGGCGGCGGCGAAAGAGCGGTTATAAGCGGCGGCTATAGCGGGGATTAAGGTCAGGGCCTTCAGCGCCGCTTCGTTCTGACTGTATTTATAGCTGGGGTAGAACTCCGGGCTGGTCACGGTATTGACTCCTTGCGGCCGCTCGACGTCCAAAGCCGGCCGGCGGACGAGCGGAAGGAAAGCGTCCGCTCCCGCCTGATCCGGCGCGGCCACTTCTTCCAAAGTATGGGATTGTATATAGCCTTCATAGTTGACCATGACCGGCGTACGAAGTTCTTCGGCCAGACGGAAAGCCTGAATGGTGTTGTCGAGAACATCCTGATTGTTTTCGCAAAAGAGCTGGATCCAGCCGCTGGCGTCCTGCGAGACGGCGTCGCCGTGTTCGGGAAAACGGCTGTGCGGCGCCGAGAGGGCCCGATTAGCTACGCCCATGACTACAGGCTGTCTCAATCCCGCCGTATGATATACCACTTCCGTCATGAGCAATAATCCCTGCGAATTGGTTACAGTATAACAGCGGGCGCCGGCCAGACTGCCCCCCAGAACGGCGGCCAGAGCGCTGTGATCCGACTCCGCCCGGATAAAACGGGCGTTTAATTCGCCGTCCTCTATATATTTACTCAAACGTTCCATGGCGGGGAAGGCCGGCGTTATCGGGTAATAAGCCAGCACTTCGATCCGGGCCAATTTTGCCCCCAGCGCGGCTGCTTCACTGCCGGTGATAAACAGTTTGCTCATGGATTTCTACTCTACTTCCTTCACTAGTTCAAAATTCCCCGCGGTCCGGTGTATTCCGGGACCATCCGAATACCCGGACTTTCCTGGGCGCAGATGCCGCAGCCTTTGCACAGACGCTCGCTGATCGCGTACCGGCCCGCCGTCAGCGCTATAGCCCCGTCCGGGCAATACAGCGGCGTCAGCGGATCAATTTGCGTCTGATCGCTGATTTCCGGACGGCGGAGACGCTGGTTTCTGTTATCGGCCACCGCGGCCAGAGCGCCGGCTTCACCCGCGGGCACGACAGGGACGGATTTGAAAGCCATTTCAATATACCCCGTATTCCTTGGCGGCCTCAATCATCGCTAGGATGTTTTCCGGCGGCACTTCCGGGCGCAGATTATGCACGGAAGCGCAGACATAACCGCCGCCCGGGGCCAGATCTTCGATCCGCCGTTTTACCTCGTCTTTCACTTCGGCCACCGTACCGAAAGGCAGCACCCGCTGCGTGTCCACGGCGCCCCAGAAACAAACTTTATCGCCGTATTTTTTCTTCAGCTCCTTTGTATCCATCCCGGCCGCCGAGACCTGCACCGGATTGAGGATGTCAATGCCGATTTCCGCCAGATCGTCGATAAAAACAGAGCAGGCCCCGCAGGAATGATAGAAAATTTTCACGTCGGCGGCGCTCTTGATCACTTCGAACAATTTCTTTTGCCGGGGTTTTAACAGTTTGCGGTAAGTGTTCAGGGAAAACATCGGCCCTATCTGGGTGCCCAGATCGTCGCCGACATAGACGATGTCCACAAAATCCCCGACCTCTTTCAGAATGGCTTTGGCCCGTTCGATATACAGTTCCGTGACCCTGTCCATGATAGATTCGATCAGCGCCGGGTTGCCGATCATATCAGCCAGATAATCCTCAAACCCGCGCAGCTTATTGCTCTGGGTGTTGATCTGCAAGGCCAGATTGGCGATGATGGCTTTATCGGTACTCTTTCTGATCTGTTCCGCTTTCTCCCGGGCGCCCGCCAGAAAACTCGTATCGCCGGGATCGGGCCATTTCATGTTTTTAACGGTTTCCACCGTCACTTCCGGGCCAAATAAAGGCGAGCTGACAGTTTCATAGCTGCCAATATCCTCATATTTTTTCCACTCCATCCCAAACTCATCGACAAGGATGTCGCTGTGGTCGTCGGAATTGATCCAGCCGTCCGGCGCTTTGACCAGCAGCATCCGGCAATCCACGCCCAACGTGTCCTGCAAGTCATAGTCGATCGCCGCCAATTGGGCACGGCCGCGAGCTACTTTGATCTCTTTGTCGAGATTCATGTTCAGATATTTTTTCAGTTTGGCGTAGCCTTGCGTGTGCAGGCTGGTCGCCAGAGAGCCGCCGAAATCGACAGGCACCCTGTCAGCCTCTTTGTGCGCGATAGCCGCTAAAACACGTTCTCTGGAATTCATGATTTTCATCCATCCTTTCTTTAATTCAAAAACTCAAATTTACCCTTGCGGTAGGCTTGGAGGTAATCGGCGCAAAAATCATCCCGGCCGGTCAAAGTCTCGGCGGTCGTCAGACTGGCGTTCATCATCGCGTCCAAAGGATTGACGATCAGCGCGTCCAGCCCTTTTCCGATGGCCAGCACGGCAAAGATATGGTTGATGAATTTGCGGACCGGCAGACCGTAGGAGACGTTGGAAAGCCCGCAAATCGTGTGAATACCTGGATAGCCGGTCATTATCCTTTCGACGGCGTCGAGAAATTCCACGGCGTATGTGGTATTTGTCGCCACCGGCTGCACCAGAGGATCAATGAAAATATTCCCGACGGGTATCCCGTTTCTCGTCAAACCGGTAACCAGTTTATCCGCGTTTCGCAGTCTGTCGTCCGCCGTCTCCGGCATTCCGTCGTCACTCATACATAAAGCGATCACTTTCAGATCCGTATGGGCGATAACCGGCATGAGCCTGTCGTAACGCTCTTTTTCCAGGGAAATGGAGTTGATCATCGCGGTTCCCCGGTGGACGGACAGCGCCGCCGTGATCACTTGGGGATCCGGACTGTCTATCGAGCAGGGCGTGTCGACGACCGACTGGATATTCGTGATCAGCCATTTCACGTACTCTGTTTCCTGACCGACAAAAATGCCGGCGTTAACGTCGATATAACCGGCGCCGGCCTCGCTTTCCTCCCGGGCAATTTTTTTAACGTATTCGCTGTCCTGATTGCGGATAGCCTCCGCGATTGGTTTGCGGCTGGCGTTGATCAACTCGCCGACGATTATCAAAACGTCGTCCTCCTTCCGGCTGCGCGCCGCGATTTATCCGGCCAGCAATTCACGGGCTTTCACCACCGCTCCGGCGGCGTCTCCGCTGTAGCCGTTGGCCCCTATTTTATCGGCAAACTCCTGAGTGACCGGCGCGCCGCCCACCATGACCCAGACCCGCGGGCACTGGGTTTTGATCTCCTGCACGGATTTTTGCATCGCCCCCATCGTAGTGGTCAGCAGCGCGGATAAACAGACGATGTCGGCATTTTGTTCCTGAATGGCCGTCACGAATTTTGCCGTTTCGGCGTCCACGCCGATATCGACGACCTCAAATCCGCCTCCTTCCAGCATGATCGCCACCAGATTTTTCCCGATATCATGCAAATCGCCTTTGACCGTGCCGATAACAATCGTGCCTTCTTTTTCCGATTGGGCTTCGGCCAGATGCGGCTTCAGATAATCCAGCCCGGTTTTCATCGTGCGGGCCGCCGACAGCATTTCCGGCACGAAAAACTCGCCGCGGGCATAGCGCTGACCTACCTCGTCCATAGCTTTAATCAGGCCGTCGGCCAAAACCGCGCCCGCGTCCGCCCCCTCAGCCATGGCCCGTTTGATTTCCGCCACGATACTGCTGTTATTAAACTCGAGTACAGCGTCGTATACTGTCTGAATGCTCATGCTCAAACTCTCCTTTTGTCATTAGCCTATGAACCCCTTGACCGCGGCTTTCGCTACGGTGTAAGGGGAAGCCAGATAAATATCGGCGTCCGCCGCGCCCATGCGGCCGGGAGTGTTCCTGACCGTGGTCGTGACCGCGCTGTCGCCCGGCGCCAGCAAACCCGAATGTTTACCCGGACAGGGGCCACAGCCCGGCGGTAAAACCAGCGCTCCTCTTGCTCGCAGCAGAGAGCTCCAGCCTTTGGCGTCCATACCGTTGGCGACGGTCCGGGAAGCCGGCGCGATAATAAAAGTCACATCCCGGTGTACGGGGTGTACCCGCAAAATATTGGCAATTATTTCCATATCGCTGAGCCGTCCGGCCGAACAGCCGCCGGCCACGGCCACGCTGACCGGGGTTCCTCTCAGTTCGCGCACCGGGCGGATATTGGTCGGCGCCGGCGGTGCGGCCAGCATCGCCTCAATCCCGCCGACATCAATAACATAATGGCTCCGGCCGGCGTCCTCATCCGCCGGCACAACGAAAGCCGTCGCCGCGCCGCTCTCCGGTATGATATTGCATAACGCCATCCGGTCGGACAGAGACATAGCCGCCGCCAGAGACCCGGTGAACGCCGCCGCCTTGCCCGCTATGACACCGGCCAAATCCCGCATCACCACCAGCGCGGCGTCCCGGACTGACACATCAGGCCGAAAAGCGCCGGTCAGCTCAATCGTCAGCACCTCCGGCACGGTCAGTTTTAGTCTGCCGGTTTGCAGCACCAAGGCGAATTCTGCCGGCGTCAGAGAAAAAGCCAGCGCGCCCCGCGCGCCGGCAGTGGCCACATGACCGTCCGCGCCCGCGATGATCATCCCCGGCCGCAGGGCGGCCTTTTCCTCCGCCACCTGATGCAAGACTCCCTCGCCGTGGTTATACAGCGCGCAGCCGTACCTTTGGGCAAAATCGGCCAGACCGCGATGAATACGGCGCTCCTCCGGGGTCGGCGCCGGAAAGGCGTGATCCACGGTGATCAGCAGACGCCGCGGATCATACATTTTCGCCCTCCGGTTCTCCCAGGCTTCAAGCAGCGCGGCCCCGGACCCGTCGTGCGCCAGCATAAGATCGACCGTTATTTCAATTGTCTCGCCGGCCGCGGTCCGGGGCAAACCCGCCGCCGCGGCCAAATATTTACCGAAAAAATCCATCTGACGTCCTGTCAATAAGGGTTCCCGGGAAACTAGAGGAAGGACTGAACCAGTTCAATGAGCCGCATGCCCATCAGATACCAGAGGCAGGCAAAGGCCACCCCCAAACCCAGATTGGACCACCAGGGATTTCGGTATTTCTCGCCGATCATAGATTTCTTGTTGCCGATGATCAGAATACCGGTGCCGACGAACAGGCTGAAAAACAGGTTGATATTGCCGCCGAGCAGAGAAATAGTCGTAAAAGGGATGTTCGTGAACACGGCGATTGCGGGCGGGATCCAGCCGACGGTGGCGCCGATTTTCCATGTCAAGTGTTTCTGATCGACGCGGCCGATGACGGCTTCCTGAAAAACATGCAAAACGCCGTAGGGCATACCGACGACGGAGGTTATCGCCGCGCCGAAGATCCCGATCATGAATACAAAAGTCGCCGCCGCGCCGATAGCCATATGCATCATGTTGAAAATATCCATCGCGGTCTGGATGACCGCGCCTTCTTGCTCATGGATCAGAGTCACGGCCGGGATGTAGAGCAGACTGTCGATCAGGAACAAAAAGAGAACGGTGAAAGCCAGATCGAAACGGACCATCTTAATATAGGACGGAGCGTTCCAGCCTTTTTGCTTAATGAAGTAGGGATACATCAGCTGGCCGACGCCGCCGATGACCGTACCGATCGCCCCGACCACCACAAACATCGTGGCGCGCAGATCTGGCACGCCGGGCGGGATGCTGGGGATGAACATGCCTTTGAAGAAGGCGCCCCAATCCGGCTGCACGATGACGGCCGCGGCCACGATGGTGAGGAACACCACGACCATCAGGCCCTTGAACATTTTTTCAATAAACTTGTAGGTAGGCGAATAAACACAAAAAATACCGAAAGCGATAGTCACGAGTCCCCAAGCGGAAACCGGCATGAAAGGAAACATCGCGTTGAGGATCTCCGCGCAGCCTTTGACATAAGCCGACATGTTCGTGAAGAAGAAACAGACGACAAAAATCGCGATCAGAACCCGGAACCATTTGCCGTATAACTTCACGAGCGCCTGAATCGGCGAGAGTTTTTCCGGGTTACACAGCCCGAAGCGGCCGATGGCCTCAACCACCATAAACCGGGCGATTACCGCTAAAAGCAAAGTCCAGATGATGGCGTAGCCGAATTTGGAGCCGTTGACCGAAGCGCCGGTCAGATCGCCTACGCCGAGAATGGAAAGCAGAAAGATAAAACCCGGACCTATGTTGCGCACATACTCAAGAATGTTTTTGGGGATCGGCGGCGACGGAATAGCAGTCTGTTGGTTCTCATTGCTCATGATTTTTTGCCTCCCTTTTACTTGGGAACCGTGTAAAACTAAACTACCATATTCAGTTTCGCGAATCGCGGATGGACGCTGCCCTCCTTTCCGTGTGTTTTTTATTCCGGTATCCGGGCTGTCCTATTCTATACAGCAATTTTCGTGCCAGCTCCGGCACCGCCCTAAAATCATTCGCCGCCATCCCTAAAAGAAGCGCGGATCAATCTTGTAACGGCTGTCGCCGTCAGATCGCGCCCGCGCAAAAAAACGCCCGGCGTTTCGTTTTGAAACACCGGGCGTTTTATTATTTAACGCTTTGTGAAACGGTTACAATGAAATGACGCCGGCGGATACGGCGGAACAAAAAGAAAGCTGTCGGCTTGCGGGCTGACAGCGGGAATTTTGGCGGAGAGGACAGGAGTCGAACCTGCGTGGGGAATCCCCAAATGGTTTTCAAGACCACCGCCTTAAGCCACTCGGCCACCTCTCCAAAAGATGTCCTATTCGGTAATCGCTTTTAGTATACGATAGCGGAAGTTGAAAGTCAATAATGACCCGGGGCTGAAATTTCGATATAGCGCGGGACGCCCGATCTATGCTATAATTATGGCGTCATACGCCCCAAGCGCCGCGGAAACGGCGTTCCGAAAGCGAAAGGCTGTGAGCGGAAACGGCTAATCTTTACCTGGCGCTGATACACGCGCCGGTTTATAACAAAAACCGGGAACTGGTGGCCACTTCGGTTACAAATCTTGACATTCACGATATCGCCCGCGCTTCCGCCACCTACGGCGTGGAACGTTATTTCATCATCCACCCGGCGCCGGCCCAGCAGGACATAGTGCGGCGGGTCATGAGTTTTTGGCTGGAGGGCGCGGGGGCGGCATACAACCCGCACAGATTTGAGGCTCTGACCCGCGTGCGGCTCGCGGATACCGTCGAACAGGCGTTGAGCGATATCCATATTTTGGAAAAAGGAAGGCGCGTTTACACCGTCGCCACCGCCGCCCGGACGGAGGGAAGCGCGGCTCTGACGTCTTATGCCGATCTGCGCTCTCGTCTGGAGTCGGAAACAGACGACGCTTATCTCCTGCTTTTTGGCACGGGATGGGGCCTGCCGCGGCAAACGGCGGAGGAAGCGGATTTCATTTTGCCACCGCTTCTGGGCCCTGGTCAGTATAACCACCTGTCAGTTCGTTCAGCCGCGTCCGTGATACTGGACCGCCTGCGCGGGCACTGACATCTGACAGTAATAGGTCTTGCGCTAATCCAAGGTCATGTTATAATTTATATATATAAATTTGACCGCGAATTCCCGGCGGGAAAGAAGGCTGCCTGATATGCTCAGTCAAATCGAAATCGGTACAAATATCGTTTTTATAAATGACATGTATGAAATAACGGCGGGAACCGAGGCGACTATAAATAAAGTGGACTATAAAACCGGAAAAGTTGAAGGATTAACGGCCGAAGGTCAGAAATTTCAGATAAATTATTTTGATACCAAGAGCAGTTTCCGCATAAAGCTGAGATGTATGACCGGGGCCGAGGTGTGGGAATATTTGACAAATAATTACGATTCCAACGAATCCAGAAAAATAGCTCTGGAAATGATCAAAGAATCGGGCGCCGACGACGACTCCCAGCGATTATGTTATGAATTGAGGGAGGCCGTCAAAAAATCCATATTAGCGGCGGCGCTGGCCAGAAAAGGCGTGACGGAACAGGCGGAAGGAAAATAAAAACTGTGATTTACCTGGACAACGCGGCGACCTCCTGGCCCAAGCCCGAAACTGTTTACGCGGCGGCGGACAAAGCTTTGCGCGAGCAAAGCGGCAATCCCGGCCGCTCCGGCCATAAGCTGTCGCTGGCCGCCGGCCGCGTAGTCGAGGAAGCGCGCTTATGGGCGGCGCGCCTGTTTGGCGTGAGCGCGCCGGAGCGGGTCGTTTTTACCGCTAACGCGACGGAAGCCTTAAATCTCGCCTTGCACGGGCTGCTCGCGCCGGGGGCGCATGTTATCACCGACGCGCTGACCCACAACTCTGTCGCCCGTCCTTTGGCCGCCCTGACCGGAGTCGAGGTGGGCCGGGCGCCGGGCGACCCAGAACGCGGAGTTGACTTAGACGGTCTGGCCTCGCTCTGGCGGCCGAATACCGCCTTGGTGGTCATGACGCATATTTCCAATGTGACGGGGACGGAGAACCCCGTGCGCGAGATCGGAGCGCTGTGCCGCGCCTGCGGGACCCTGTTTCTGGTGGACGCGGCTCAGTCCGCCGGCCTCGCGCCTATAGACGTCGAGGCCATGAACATAGACCTCTTGGCCTTTCCCGGACATAAAGGACTGCTGGGACCGCAGGGCACGGGCGGTTTATACGTGGGCGCCGCCGCGCGGCTCCGGCCGCTGAAACAAGGAGGAACGGGCAGTTTTTCTGAGTCGGCCCAACAGCCGCGGCGACTGCCCGACCGCTATGAAAGCGGTACGGCCAATACGGCGGGATTGGCCGGCCTGACCGCCGGCATCCGCTATATCATGGAAACAGGGGTCGCGCGTATCCAGGCGCGGGAAGCGGAATGGGCGAACCGCCTTTTACACGGTTTGGCCGATATTCCGGGCGTCAGGCTTTACGGCCCGCCGCCGGGCCCCTCGCGCGCCGGCGTGGTTTCTTTCACTTTGGCCGGTTATGACCCGGCGGAAGCGGCTTTCATTCTGGACGACAGTTTTGACATAGCCGTGCGGGCCGGCTTGCACTGCGCCCCCGGCGCTCACGCCGCGCTCGGCACGCTGGAGGCTGGCGGCACGGTGCGAGTCAGCCCCGGCTGTTTTACGACGGCGGCGGAAATCGACCGCTGTCTGGAGGCGGTGGTGGAACTGGCGAAACACTCCTGACCCCCCTACCCCACTAACCTCTGACGACCATATTCCGGCTGCTCCAATACGTCGCGAGAAAATACCCGCCGTAAATCAGCGTCATGACCAAAGCGGCGGCGGCGCTGGTCCCGGAAATATCGATTCCGGCTATTTTTCGCGTTATTTGTCCGGCGACGGCGATCCCGACCGCGGAGTGCGCGAGGGCAAGCAGAAGCGGAGCGCCGAAACAGATGAGGTTCTGGGTGAACAAGGCGCGGCTTAACATCCGCTCGTCAGCCCCTATTTTGTTGAGCAAGCGGTAACGATGGGTGTTGTCACTCGCCTCCGACAGCTGGCCTATGGCGAGGACCGTGGCTGAGGCGACCAAAAATACCACGCCCACGTATATAGCCAGATAGGCGATCGTGACGGTAGTGTTGCCGAGGTAATCATTTACCTGGATCTTCGTTTCGATCAGGCCGCTGAGTTCCACGCCGTCCGCGCTCGCTGTTTTTATCTCGCTGAGAGCGGCCAGGCACAGCCGCTCGTATTCCAGACTGCTCCCGGAATAGTTGATGAACAGTATTTCTTTCTTCGCCTGCCGTCCCGCCAGTAATTCGTCCGGTACGACCAGGACCAGATCGGGATTGCGGCGGGTGCTCACTTCCAGCGCCTGGCGGCGCAGCAAAGATTCCCGCGTGCGCAGATCGCGCCCGCCCAGCGTCAAAGAACCGCCGCCCGCGCAATATTTAGTCAGCGCCCTGTCCCAGCCGGCGCTGCCGGAGCCGAAATTGACGCCGTATTCATCCGGGCCGAGGACGAGAGGGGCGGCGCCCTGCATGGCCAGCGCGGCGTTATAATCCGTGAGACCGAGCAGATATAACGCGGGTTTTTCGCCGCCCGGCCCCTCAATAACCACGCCGGTATCAGAGGCGTCGTAAAAAACCGCCGTCCGGCTGGCCGCGGCAAAAGCCGTCAAGTCCGCTCCCCCGCTTCTCGTCAGCGCCGGATCAAGCGCGCCGGGCGCGAAAACCGGGCGCTCATTCCCATCTTCGGTCTCAGCCCGCAGGATCAGCGTGGCGTCATAAGGCGCGCTGCCGCGCAATTCGGCGGCGATGCCCCGCGCCATGCCGAGACCGGAGGAAAGAGCGCAGATGGAGACAAAGAGCATCAGGCAAACTATGGTCATGGAGACGAAAGTCGTATTGATCTTGCTGCTCAACTGGCGCAAAACAAACATGTTCAGGCCGCGCAGATACGGTTTGCTCCGCTGGACCGCCGCGAGCAAGAAACCGGAGAGCGAGAAAAAAAATAAAAAAGTGCCCGCGGCGCCGACCAGCAGCATGAAATTCAGCAGCAAGGCGCTGTCAAACAGTCTGGCGGCCGCCATGACATAAGTGATCCCCAGAAGGATGAGAGCCAGCAGAAAAAACAAGACGGCGAGCAGCGGCCGGGGAGCGCGGCTGGTTTCGTTTTGCCGCCCGGCGTAAATCAGATCGATCAATTGCTGTTTGCCGATCTGCCGCACGTTGAAAAACAAATTCAGGACAAAGGCCAGGCCAAAATAGACGACGGTCTTGCCGATGGCGGCGGCGGAAAATATAAAGTGAAACCCGCTGATCTTCACGCCCAGAAGCGAAGCGGTCACAAAGGCCATCCCCTGCGCCAGCGCGATCCCCAGCAGCAGGCCCGCGACAAGAGAGGCCAGGCTCATGAATACCGTTTCCCAGATCAGGATACGGGAGACCCGCTCCCGCTCCATCCCCAGCGTCAGGTAAACGCCGAACTCTTTTTTGCGCCTTTTGATGAGAAATCCGTTGGCGTAGATAATGAGGAAACAGAGGACGACGGAGATAAACAAGGAAAAACTGCCGACCACGCTGTTCAGCATCCGCATGGTCATGCTTTGGGCGGAACTAAGGTCCATGACGGCCTGCTGACTGCCGAGCGAATTAAAAACATAGAAGATACAGATGCCGAAAGTCAGCGTCATAAAATAAACGGCATAATCACGCGCGCTTTTGCGGACGTTGCGCAGCGCCAGATCAGCGGAGGTCATGTCCGTCTCCTCCCAGCAAACTCACCACTTCGATGATTTGGTCAAAAAAAACCTTGCGGCTCTCGTTTCCGCGCGCCAGTTCCCGAAAGACGCGACCGTCCCGGATAAAGAGGATTCGATGGCAATAACTGGCAGAAAAGGCGTCGTGCGTCACCATCAGAATGGTGGCGCCGCGCGTCCGCACCAACTCCTGAAAACTCTCCAGCAGCGCCCGCGCCGCTTGGGAATCCAAGGCGCCCGTTGGTTCGTCCGCCAAAACCAGCGCCGGTTTGGTCACGATGGCTCTGGCGGCGGCCACCCGCTGCCTTTGCCCGCCGGACATCTGGTATGGAAACTTGGGCAGTACGTCCGTAATGCCTAAAACAGCGGCCACATCCCGAACCTGCCCCTTGATGGCTTGAGCCGGCCGCCGCAGAATCGTCAGAGCCAGCGCTATATTTTCAAAACCGGTCAGCGTGTCGAGCAGATTAAAATCCTGGAAAATGAACCCCAGCGTTTCCCGGCGGAAACGCGCCAGGGTCTTACCGCTCATCGCCGTGACGTCACGGCCGCCGATCAAGATCCGCCCGGACGTGACGGAATCAATGGTGGATACGCAATTGAGCAGCGTCGTTTTTCCGCTGCCGGAAGCGCCCATCACCCCGAGAAATTCGCCGGCCGCCACACGAAAACTGACGCCGTTCAAGGCTTTGGTCAGATTGTTCTTGCCGCCGTAGTGTTTTTCCAGATTTTCCGCTTGCAGTATCATTCCGCTGCGAATTTCCCACTCTGCGGCGCGTTTTCTTCATGTTTAGGGCCGCCGGTGATATTGAAATTTTCCACCGCAAAAAGGTAGATCAGACAGGCGATGCTGACGAGCCCGGCGCTGACGACGAATTCCATCCAGGAGGGGAAATACTGCCCGCCCGCCCGGTTCAGATATTCGCCCATGCCGGTCAGCACCACGTTGAAGCGGTTCATGACCACGCCGGCCACCGCGCAGAGTCCGTATAATATCAGCCCGCCGCGTTTGGCGCAGGCGCCGGCGAAAAACAGCAGGAGCGGCACGGCGCAGCCTATGCCGAGCTCCAGCAAAAACATATTGCTGGCGAACGTGCCGGCAAAAGCATTGCCGATCTCTCCCGCCACGAACAGATCGCCGATCTTGGCGATGAAATATATCAGCATCGCGACGGCGGAAATTTTGACGAGACCTTTGAGTATGGGGACGGGGACCACATGATTCGTCGCTTTTTGCGCCAGCGCCGTTTCCAGCACGATCATCGCCGGCCCGACAAAGAAAGACGAGACGAGAAAGAACGGCGGCAGCAAGGGCGACCACCAGAGCGGATCCAGTTTGCCGATCATCTCGTAGTACAGCCCGCCCAGCGACGACTGGTGCAAGGTCGGCAAGGTGATGCCGACGACGAGCAACACCGGCATTATCCGCTTGAGCAGTTTATGCGCGCCTTTGAAAACTTTTTCCGTCGCGATCTCGCCGAATTCCAGCACTTGGATCAGCGTGTACATGGATATGCACCAAAAAACCTCGAAAAGCACGCTGTGATGCCCCCAGGAAATAAACGGCTCATAAAAATTGAACCACTGTCCCACTTCTATCAGGAGGCCCAGGACGACGATGACGTAGCCCAGCAGCGAGGTGAGCATGGCGCTGCGCGCGATCGGGTAAAACTTGTCGCGGCGCAATACATAAACAATGAGCGCCACCCCGTAGCCGCCGCCGGCCAGGGCCACGCCGATCAGCACGTCGAACGAGATCCAGAAGCCCCACGGCCATTGGTCATTCAGGTTCGTAGTCGCGCCCAATCCGAGTATGAGGCGTACAACTATGATGGCAAGAGCGCACAGGGCGACGAGGATGAATATCCCGCGTACCGGCGTCATTTTGAAAGTCCATCTTTTGCGAACGGTCTCCATAAAAAACATCCCTCCTTTTTACTGTTTAATCAAGATGGTCTTTCCCTTTATTATTGTAAATATAAAGGCCGGCCAGCACGGCGGCCCAACCGATCCCCACGACGGGAGTCGCGGCCATATACGATTTCGTGTAAGAAGGCAGTGCTCTCGTCGTCACGTCCGTGCGGAAACGCATCGCCGCAAACGGAACGTCGGATATATAAAACCAGCTTGTACCGCCGGCTTCCCGTTCGCCGAACACATGGTCGATATACCCGTTCTCGGCGATCCGTCTTTTCGCCTCCTCAAGCACCTGATCTTTCTCCCCGTAAAACAGAGCGCCTGTCGGACAGACGGAAACGCAGGCCGGCGCTTCGCCCTGAGCGACACGGGGCGCGCACATCTGACATTTGCGGCAGCCGGGGATAGCTTTGCCCCATTCATATTTGATGATGTCAAACGGACAGGCCAGCATACAATAACGGCAGCCGACGCAAAGGCTCTGATCGTAAATCACGGGCCCTTCCGGCATTTTTTGGAAAGCCTTGGAAAAACAGGCTGAGACGCAGGCCGGGTCGTCGCAATGAAAACATTGGTTTTTGACAAACCGGAGGGTGCGCTCCCCGTCTTTTTCCGGGTTATATTGCGTGATGGACGTCCAGTCTTCCGGCCAGAGGCCCTTATTCGCCTCAGCCGCCCTGTCTGCCGGCGTCAGCTGTTTGCGTTCGGCCTCCCAGTCGAGACCGTTGTACAACTTACAGGCTACGCTGCAGCTTTCGCAGCCGATACAGCGCGGTATATCCACGAGCGCGCCGAATGTTTTGCCCGCGGTCAGTTCATTTGCCATATTTTGGCGCCTCCTTAAATCAAAGTAGGTTCCTGTGTTCTTTGCACAATCAAAGTAGGTTCCTGTATTCTTTTCGCAGTCAATTTATCCGCCCGGGAAGTATACGACGTATGCAGCAAAAACTCCGCCAGCTCACTGCCCGGTCTCTCCAGATAATTATCGTACAGGGCGATGATGGCCGGGTTGTCGTGGCTGTTGCGCAACTTGGCTTCCCGGTCGATCTGATACAGCGCCGCCGTGCGCCCGGTCCGCACTTCATCACTGGGCGGCGAGGAAGAGCGGGGCTGGCCGCCGCCGTACTGGCAGCCGCTCGGGCAGGCCATGACCTCGATAAAAGCATATGAGCGGTCGCCGGCCCGCACTTTGTCCATCACCGCCCGGGCGTTGGCCAAGCCGGACACGACGCAGACTCTTATTTCCCCGGCGCCGGGAATATTGACCGCCGCTTCCTTGACGCCGTCAAGCCCGCGCACGGCCGTAAGTTCCCATAAGCCGGGCGGCGGTTGCTCCCCGGTGACCAAATAATAAGCGGAACGCACGGCCGCCTCCATCACGCCGCCCGTCGCGCCGAATATGGCGCCGGCGCCCGTGTATTCCCCCATGATTTTATCGCAATCGACTTCAGTCAGCTCATTGAAATTTATGCCCCGGCTTTTGATCAGGCGCGCCAGTTCGCGCACCGTCAGCACGACGTCCACGTCGGGCGAAATATCGGGGTCGCCTTTTAGCCGGCTGGCCGAGTTCATCTCCGGCCGCGCCGCCTCAAATTTTTTCGCCGTGCAAGGCATTATCGAAACGGAAAAAATCTTCCGCGGATCGATCCCGTTGATTTCGGCATAGTAAGTTTTATAAAGCGGTCCCGTCATCTGCTGGGGAGATTTAGCCGAAGAAAGATGCTCGATCAGATCCGGATAGTAATACTCCACAAATTTCACCCAGCCCGGGCAGCAGGACGTGAACTGCGGCAGCGTATTGTTTTCATGCCCGTCATGCTCGTTCTCGCCCAGCACGCGGCGCACAAGCTCCGAACCTTCCTCCATGATCGTGAGGTCAGCGGAAAAATTCGTGTCAAATACGGCGTCAAAGCCCAATTTATACAAAGCGGCGTATTGCAGTCTCTCCACGTTCAGGCCGACGGGAAAGCCGAATTCTTCGCCAAGGCCGACGCGGGTGGACGGCGCCATCTGGACGACGACAAATTTATCCGGGTCGCTTATAGCTCTGAGCACTTTTTCCGTCTCATCCACTTCCGTGATGGCCCCGGACGGGCACCAGTGCGTACATTGCCCGCAATGGATACATATGATCTCCTCTTTGAACGGCAGTTCATAATTGTCGAACACGCTTTGGACATTCTTGCAAACTTCAACGCACTGTCCGCAAAGTATGCATTTTTCATTATCCCGGGTGATGGACGGGTTATCCGGCGCGATAGCCACGCGGCCGCGCACCTGCACCGGCCAGCCGGCCGGCACGTTGTACTGACTCGGCATCCAGCCCCCCGCCCCGGCAGCCCGGTCGGAGGAAACTGTTTCACCGCATCCGGCCATTCCCAGCGTCGCTCCCAGAGCGCCCGCGCCTCCAACCAGTTTCAGGAAAGAGCGCCGGTTCAATTTATGAGCGAGCCCGTCTTTACTTGCCATACTGATACCTCCATGAAATTGCTGATCTAATTGTAACACAGAACCCGGCAAAAAAGCAATTTCTCCGATAAAGTTATTTTTTCTGTGTCGAAAAATATTGAAAGCACTGACTTGTATGTAAGTTTTTTCATTCGACATGCCGGACGCGACGGTTTTTAAGATGTTTCCCCGCCGCATGTGGCGAGTAAATATACATTCCCCCGGCGATTTCGACATTATTCCCGCGACATCATTCAGCAATATTCGACGAGTTCAGCTATTTGCGCAAATATTCACAAACCGCCCTGCTGTTTTTCCGGTTTAGCCGCAAATTCAAAGAAACACAGTAAGAGCGGATGTGAGGCGGCAAAAACACATTGATTTGGGACTGTTTATATGGTATATTGGTCGAGGAAACACTGATCAGGCTCCGGCAAATCATAACATTTTGCCGGGCCGGCACTTCGGCACGACCAAGGAAGAAATAAATGGAACAGTTCACGTTGATCCTGCTGACCGGGCTGTCCGGCGCCGGCAAATCGCGCGCTTTGCAGAATTTTGAGGATATCGGCTATTATTGCATCGATAATCTGCCGCCGGGCCTGCTAGTTAAATTTATCGAGCTTTGCCGTCAGGCGGAAAAAAAGATCCGCCGGGCCGCCGTAGTCTGCGATCTCCGAGGCGGAGAGTTTTTCGCCTCAATGAGCGAGACTGTGGACGAGCTGCGCCGCATGGACCTGCGGCTGGAACTCCTGTTCCTCGAAGCGTCGGACGAGGTGATGATCCACCGCTACAAGGAAACGCGCCGCCGCCACCCGCTGGCGCCGCGCGGCAGTGTGCTGGACGGCATCAAACTGGAACGCGGTCTGCTGGCGGAATTGCGCGGCAAAGCCGACCGGATCATTGACAGCTCCGATTTTTCGCTCGCCGATATGCGGGAGGAGATAAAGACCTTGTACGGACAGGACGGCGCGGACACGCAGATGAGCGTCTCCGTCACTTCCTTCGGTTTCAAATACGGCATGCCGCCGGACGTGGATATGGTGGCGGACGTGCGCTTTTTACCCAATCCTTTCTACATCCCGGAACTGAAACCGCTGACCGGTCTGGAAGAGCCAGTGCGGGATTTTGTCCTCACCAATCCGCTGACTGATGAATTTCTGGCCCGCTATCTGGAATTGCTGCATTTTTTGCTGCCGCATTACCGTCTGGAGGGCAAGCAGCATCTGGCGCTGGCTGTCGGCTGCACGGGCGGTCAGCACCGCTCCGTGGCCCTGACGGAACATATCGGCGCTGATCTGCGCGGACTGGGCTGTTTCGTCACGGTCAAACATCGGGATATCCGCGCGCGGAAGCGCTTGGATGCTGGTGATTCTGGACAAAGGGGGTGAGAGCGTGTCTTTCAGCGGGACGGCCAAAGACGAGCTGGCGCGGCTCAGGGATGAGAAACCCTGCTGCCGGCTGGCGGAGATCGCGGCGCTCATCCGGATGGACGGGGTTTTGCAGTTCGGCGGCCGGGAAAACTGGGCGATCCAGGTCGTGACCGAAAACGCCGCCGTAGCGCGCAAATTATTCAGTCTGGCCCGCACGGAGCTGGAGCGGCCAGCCGACATCACGATCCGGCGCAAAATGCGGCTGCGTAAAAACATGTCCTATCTGGTGCGCGTTTACCCCCGTGACCGAAGCGATTTGGAGCGGCTCGGCATTCTGGACGGGCGGGGGGATTGGCAGACCGGCGTCAGCCGCGACCTCATCAAGACCCGTTGCGATCGCAAGGCCTATTTGCGCGGCGCTTTTCTGGCCGGCGGCTCCGTCAATAACCCCGAGCGGGATTATCATTTGGAAATAACTGTAAACAACTTGCCTCTGGCAAAAGATCTGCAATCCATATTGCGCGGGTTTCGCCTAAAAGCGAAGATCAGCGCCCGCAAAAACAATTATGTGGTATATGTTAAGGAAAGCGAACATATCTTTGAGTTTCTGGCTCTGGTGGGCGCGCATCAGGCGCTTTTCGCCTTTGAGGACGCGCGGATCCTCAAAGGGATGCGCAATCAGGTCAACCGCCTGACCAACTGCGAGACGGCCAATCTGGACAAAACGGTGAGCGCGGCGGTGCGTCAGGCGGAAAATATCCGCCGCATCGCCGCCCGTGGCGGTCTCAGCAGTTTGCCGGCCGGTTTGCGGGAAATAGCCGAACTGCGCCTGGCCCGCCCGGATTACACCCTGAAAGAATTAGGCGAAATGCTGAATCCCCCGGTGGGCAAATCCGGCGTCAATCACCGGCTGCGCCGCATAGAGGAGATCGCGGCCGATATCTAAAGAGCGCCTCTAAATCACATAGTCGAAGCTCTGAAAAACTCTGGCCAGAAATTGTCTGGTCCGTTCATGCGCCGGATTGATAAACAGATCGCGCGGCGGCCCCTGCTCCAAAACCAGCCCATTGTCAAGAAAGACCACTTCGTCCGCGATTTCCCGCACAAAATCCATTTCATGCGAAACTATGAGCATGGTTTTGCCCTGTTTGGCCTGCTTGCCGACGACCACCAGCACTTCGCCGATCATCTCCGGATCCAGAGCGGACGTCGGTTCATCCAGCAAGATCACCTTGGGCTCCAGGGCCAGAGCCCGCGCGATGCCTACGCGCTGCTGCTGGCCGCCGGAAAGCTGCCGGGGGTAATAGTTCATGCGGTTGGCCAGACCGACTTCGTTCAGGTAATGCTCGGCCGCTTCGCCGGCTTCTTTTTCGCTCAGCCGTTTGACCTGCACGAGCCCTTCCATGACGTTTTCCTTGGCTGTGCGGCCGCGAAATAGGTTAAACTGCTGAAACACCATCGCCGTACCGCGCCGCAGGGCCAGGACGTCTTTTTTATGCGCTTGATCGGCCCGGATCACCAATTCGTCCAGGGCGATAGTCCCGCTGTCGGGTTTTTCCAGATAATCGAGGCAGCGCAGGAACGTGGATTTTCCGGAGCCGGAAGGCCCGATGACGGCGATCACCTTGCCGTCGGGTACGGTCAGGTCGATGCCGCGCAGAACGACGGTTTTGCCAAAACTCTTTTTCAGAGCGGTCACCTGCATCAAGAGAGCGTCCCTCCTTCCCCGCCGCCAGGGAGAGTGTTCTTGTAAACCACGCCGTCTTTCATTATGAGGGCGATATTATCGCGTTCGACCAGTATCTCCAGATCTTCGGCCGGATTGCCGCGCACAAACAGCAGATCGGCGAAAGAACCTGCTTCCAGCACGCCGATTTTTCCCCGCGGGTACGGATTTTGGCTCGTGGATAATTTCAGCAGTTCATAGGCGCCGCCGGTGGCGCTCACCAGACCGTTGTGACTGCCGAAGCGTTTTTTATAAGCGCGAAAATCACGCAGCTGCCCGGCGGCGATGAATTCCAGGCTGAAACCGACGTCCGTGCCGAAGACGATCGGCAAATTGAAGCGATTGATCAATTCCGTCGCTTGGACCGGGTCGCGCGACATGGCGATATATTCATCGTCAAAAGGATTAGGCGGTTTAGGCGCGGGCGGCGGTTCCGGGCCGCCTTTCGGCGCTTCGCCGTCAAACTGCGGGCAGGGGCAGACCCAGATGCCCTGGGCCTGTATGACGCGGGCGGTTTCCTCATCCATGAAAGTGGCGTGCTCAAAACTCCTGACCCCGGCCCGGGCCGCGCGCCGCATGGCGGCCGGCGTGTAAATATGCGCCATGACATAAGTGCCGAAATCCGCGGCGGCGTCCACCGCAGCCCGCATTTCCTCCAAAGTGAATTGCAAAGTGCGGATCGGGTCGTAGCGCGAGGAAAAACCGCCGCCCGCCATCAATTTGATCTGCGAGGCGCCGAGGAATAGCTGTTCCCGTACCGCTTTCAGCATTTCCGCCGCGCCGTCGGCGATAACGCAGGCGCCGGAACGTATGCGGGGCGACATGTCCACGCTTTGGGCGCGGCTGCCGCGTCCGTCTCCGTGTCCGCAGGTTTGGGAGATATAGCCGTTGGAGGGAAAAACGCGCGGCCCGGGGACGACGCCGTTATCAATACATTTTTTGACGCCGTAAGTTACGCCGCCCGCGTCGCGCACGGTGGTAAAACCTTTGAGCAGCATGATTTCCGCCGCTTTGGCGGCGCGGACCGCCACCTCGTCCAGCCGCATCCGGTCCAAATCAGTCGAATGCCAGGACAAATGGACATGCGCGTCCACCAGACCGGGAATAACTGTGTAGCCCTGCGCGTCATAAATATTGTCAAAATTTTCCAAGGAAACGTCAGAAACACCGCTGTAAATGATCTCTCGGATAAGGCCGTCTTCGATCACTATGCCGGCTTGCTCCCGCAGCCGCTTGTTTTTGCCGTCAAAAAAATCGGCGTGACGAATCAGCGTTCGCATATCGGTTCACCTCGTCTCACAAAACTGCGTCACAGTTCGAAACTGCTAAATATTGCGCTCGTACATCTTCATTATATTGTCGTCCGGATCCTCATCTTCCTCCGGCGTGGTCAGCTCGCTGCGCCGGAGCCGGCGTTCGATCAGCAGGGCGAGTTTGCCCGTGAAAAAACATACGACCCAATAGATCACCGCCACGTCGATATAGACCTCGATAAAGCGCATGCCGCGGGAACCCTGGATCCGGGCCGACGCCATGATGTCGATGACGGAAACCGTAAAAGCGAGCGAAGTTCCTTTGATCAGGCCGATGATCTGATTGCCGAGATTGGGAACGGCGATGATCAGGGCCTGCGGAGCGATAACGCGCTTAAATGTTTGCAGCGCGGTCATGCCTATGGAGTGGGCCGCTTCGATTTCCCGTTTGTCCACCGCCTCAATGGCGGAACGGATGGCCACGGAGTTGAAAGCCGCGTCATTCAGGCCGAGAGCCACAAAAGCGTAGACGAGCGGGGGGATGGAATTAGTGTTGAAAGCCGTGCCGAATTGCCGGTTCAGGCCCTCCAACATGAGGGGGATGCCAAAATAAGTGAGATATATCAGCACCATGAGCGGCGTCCCCCTGATAAAAGCGACGTAACCCTGGCCGAGCTGCTTGAGGACCGGGATGTTATGGATCTCCGAGAGGGCGATGGCCAGTCCCAGCACCAGCCCGATGATCATGGCGATGAAAGTTATTTCCAGTGTCACCGGCAGATAGCGCAGTATTCTCGGAAACGCGTCCACCATAAAGTCGAAATCAAATAATTTGCCCACGACGGTCCCCTCTTGTCCGGTTTAATCGAATTGAACGGGTATGGACGAGTTGACCTGATCCATGATCTCCTGCGCGTGATCGCCGTAGAATTCCTTAAATATGCCGAGCAGCGTGCCGTCGTCTTTCAGTTCCTGCAAAACGGCGTCGATTTTTTCCTTGAGTTCCGTCTGGTCGGGATGATAGACCAGATAGGCGCCGTCGCCGGCGTTCAGTTCGTGGCCGTTGGGGATCGGGAAATAATCCAGCTCAATGCCATAGGTTTTGTAAAAATTATCCAACCCGACGACGCTGCTGTCCGCCGCGTCATATCGGCCGTTGCTGGCGCCGAGCAGCGCCGAGTTTATATCGATGCCGTACTGCATGTTCACCGGGTTATCCGCGGCCTCGGTCTCGTTGTATTTTTCAAAATAGAGCTCCGCCAAAGCGCCGTCGCCGACAAACGGCATGGTTTTACCCTTCAGATCGTCCATAGTCTGGATGTCCGTGCGGCCTTTCTGGAAAGCGATGACCGGCAGGCTCCGGTTATGCGGTTTGTCCCCGTAGAGGTATTTGGCTAGGCGTTCCGGATTCTTGCCGATGTTATGAGCGATCATCTGGATCTTATTCGTGTCCACGGCGATGAACAGCGTCACCAGATCAGCCACATACCACTCGTATTCGTATTCCGGCAGACGTTTGAATATTTCCTCCGTCAATCTGACGTCAACCCCGGTCAGATTATTGTCTTCATCGTAAAAAGTGACCGGATAAACGAGTCCGGAGGTGCCGACGAGGATTTTTTCCGGCGCCGTCGCTTCGCCGCCTTGAGCGGAGTTTTGCTGGGGAGTGTTCTCGGTGCCTGCGGGAGCCGCGCCGCCGCTGACTGAGCCGCCGCAAGCGCTGAGAACCAAAAGCGCCGCGATGATGAGCGTGAAAAGATACAGGTGGCCCGGTTTTCTCTGTAGCATGATACATTCCTCCCGAATAAAAATTTTTTCTCCCTGGCGGGAAGCGTCATAGAAAATATATTAAACATATATGTTTTCTATGAAACTCTCTTTATTATGCACATCAGTTTTACTCCTGTCAAGCTTTTTTTGGGATGATTTTTCGCCTTGGAGATAGTTTCCTTGACAAACAGGCGGAGAATCCGTATTATATTGTCTTATACGGAGGAAAATATGTTTCGTTACATTTTACGGCGTTTGATCTTTTTGATTTTTCTCATGGTCGGCGTGACTATTGTGGTTTTTTTGCTCTCTCACGCCGTGCCCAGCGACCCGGTAGTCGCCAATCTCAGCCAGCGCAATCTGGGCGACGCGGAGATGGTGGCGGCTTTTCGCGCTAAATGGGGCTTGGATCAGCCGCTTTACCGCCAGTATTTTACATATATGTCAAATCTTGTCCAGGGGGACCTCGGGCTTTCGATCAGGACGCAGCGGCCCGTCGCCGCCGATCTGGCCCGTTATTTCCCCGCGACTATCGAACTGGCCGCGTTCGGTATCCTGTTCGCCACTTTGTTCGGCGTGCTGTTCGGCGTCATTTCCGCCATCCGCCGCAACACCTTCGCCGATCATTTCCTGCGCGGCGTCTCTGTGTTCGGCGTTTCCGTCCCTTCGTTCTGGCTGGCACTCATCATGCTGTTCATTTTTTACCTCGGGTTTGGCGTCGCGCCCGGTCCGGGGCGCATTTCCCCGCGCGTCTCTCCGCCCGAGACCTGGTCGGGCCTTTATACGTTGGACGCCCTGCGCATGGGAGACTGGGCGCTTCTGGGCGACGCGCTCAGCCATCTGGTGCTGCCGGGCATTTGTCTCGGTATGTTCACCATGGGCCTCATTACCCGCACCACCCGTTCCAGTTTGCTGGAAGTCCTCTCGCTGGATTTTATCCGCACGGCGCGGGCCAAGGGTTTGGCGGAAAAAAACGTCATCCGCAAACACGCCCTCGGTAACGCCCTGATTCCCGTCGTTACCGTCGTCGGCGTCGGGTTTGGCAATCTCCTCTCCGGCATGGTGTTCGTCGAAACCATTTTTGCCTGGCCCGGCATCGGGCAATACGCCTATCAGTCGGCAAAAAACCTTGATTTTCCCGCTATTGTCGGCGTATCGCTACTCATCGCCGTCAATTACGTTCTGATCAATCTCACGGTGGATATCCTCTACGGTCTGCTTGACCCGCGCGTGAGGTACGATCGATGATCAGATCGCTCTTGCGCCGCAACCGCCTGTTCACCATCGGTTTAGCCTTGTGCGCCTTCTGGATCATGATCGCCCTCTTGGCGCCGCTGATCTCGCCTTATGACCCGCTGGGGCAGGATATGACCGCCCGGTTCCAAAAACCCAGTCTCGCCCACATTTGCGGCACGGATAGCCTGGGTCGCGATATTTTGAGCCGGGTACTCGCGGGCAGCCGCATTTCCATCGGCGCCGGCTTCCTGACAATTCTGCTGTCTTCCGTGGTCGGAGTCGTTTACGGCGGGATCGCCGGCTATCTGGGCGGCGCGGTCGACGAGATCATGATGCGCGGGGCGGAACTCGTGCAGGCTTTTCCGACGATAATCCTCGCTATGGTCATTTCCGCCGCCCTCGGCCCCAGTCTCTTTCACACCTTATTGGCGATGGTCGTCATCTGGTGGCCCAATTACGCTCGCGTCATGCGCAGCATGGTCATCCAGGTGCGCTCCAACGAGTATGTTGAAGCGGCCAAATCGCTGGGCTCCTCTGATTTGCGTATTTTTTTCCATGAAATCCTGCCGAACAGCATCGGTTCCATCGTCGTGCTGGCTACGGTCGATTTTGGCAACGCGATTTTGCTTTTTTCCGGTCTCAGTTTTCTCGGCCTCGGCTCGCCGCCGCCCACGCCGGAATGGGGGGCGATGGTCTCCGACGGGGCCGATTACCTGAATGACTGGTGGATCGCCACTTTTCCGGGGATAGGCATCCTGACGATGTCGATGGGCGCAAATTTCATCGGCGACGGGGTCAGGGACTACCTGGATCCCAAGCTGCGGCATGAGGTTTGAAAAATCCGGCGGAAAAATCAAATCCGCGGTTCGGCGCGGCGGAAGCTGATCTGCTGCGCCGAGAAGCGGCGGCGCGCTGGGATCTCACGCTGACAGACAGGCAGCTGGCGCAATTCGGCCTTTTCGGCGATATGCTGCTGGCCTGGAACCGGAAGATGAACCTGACGGCCATCACCGAGCCGGCGGAAATCGCGCGCAAACATTTTCTGGATTCGCTGGCGTTGCTGCCCTACGCCCAGGCCGCGACCACACCGTCCGCCGGTCCGCTGCTGGATCTGGGCGCCGGCGCCGGCTTCCCCGGTCTGCCGCTCAAGCTGGCCTGGCCGGAGTCGGAATGGGTTTTAGGCGATTCCTTGGGGAAACGCCTTATTTTTATAGAGGCCGTCATCCGCGCCCTTGGCCTGAGCGGAGCGCGAACTTTGGCGGGCCGGGCCGAGGACTGGGGGCGCGGCGTTCTCTGGCGCGGGCGCTTTGCCTGTGTGACTGCCCGCGCGGTGGCGCCGCTGCCTGTATTGACCGAGTATGCTCTGCCGCTGCTTCGTCCGGGCGGGGTCCTCTTGGCGGCCAAAGGGCCGGCCGCCCGGGAGGAAGCGGCCCAGGCCGGTCGGGCCCTCGCGCTCTGCGGCGGGGAGGTGCGGGAGATAGCAGATTGCGCGCCGGCGAATGGCAGCCCCCGTTTTTTGGTCGTCGTCGTCAAAACGCGGGAAACGCCGGATTTGTACCCGCGAGCGCCCGGACGCCCCAAAAAGAAACCGCTGTAGGGGAACAGAGATCGCCGTTCGACGGTTGATGCGCAAGAAATTTTCTATTTGCTACTTCCATTTTTCGACCTTTTTCGCTATAATAAAACAAGATCGTATACGGTCGCCAATTTTTTCATTTGAAGGGAGACTGAACTCATGAATCGTCGCAAGCCATTCGTTTTCCTGCTTTGCCTGTTGTGCCTGCTGATTCTGCCGGTTTTGCCCCTGTTGGGGGCGGAAGACGGCGCGGGCGGCGTCCTCGGCGCGGGAGGCGAAGAAAGCGCGCACAGTGTTCTCGGTCTGGAATTACCCGTCTGGAGCGTTATCCCCTTCGTAGGCATGCTTCTTTCGATCGCGATTTTTCCGCTGGCGCGTCCGCATTGGTGGGAAAAACATCTGCTTCATGTCGCCCTTTTTTGGTCCGCTGTTTTCCTGGTCCCGTTCGCTTTCGGTTTCGGCGTCGGCGAAGCGGCCTTTGAACTCCTGGAAATCGTACTTTTAGATTACTTACCGTTCATCGTTTTGCTCTGGGGCCTGTTCGCCGTGGCCGGCGGCATCGCTTTGACCGGCACGCTGGCTGGGTCGCCGCGGGTCAATATCGTCCTGCTCCTGATCGGCACGGCCCTCGCCAGCTGGGTGGGCACGACCGGCGCCAGTATGCTGCTCATCCGGCCGGTTCTCCGGGCGAACAAATGGCGGGAGAAAAAAGCCCATGTCGTCGTGTTTTTCATCTTCCTCGTCTCAAATATTGGCGGATGTCTGACGCCGGTCGGCGATCCGCCGCTTTTCCTCGGCTTCCTGCGCGGAGTGCCTTTCTTCTGGACGATGAAACTCGTGCCGGTGCTTCTTTTCAACGTCGTGCTTCTGCTCGCCGCTTTCTTCATCATGGATACGTTTTTCTACAAAAAAGAGCTGGCCGCGGGCCGCGGGCCGGAGACCACGGAGGCCAAAGAGCCTCTGCGCGTGAAAGGTCTGCACAACCTGCTCTTTCTCGGACTGATCGTTTTCGCCGTTATCCTGAACGGCATAGTGACGCCCTTGCCCTTTTTCTCCGATCAGGCGACCGGCGAACTGCACGGCATACCGATTTACGCCGGGATAATCCTGCCTTTTAACAGCATTTTACAAATACTGCTCATTTTATTGGCCGGCGGACTTTCGGTCGCTACGACGAAGAAAGACCTCCGGGAGATGAATCATTTCACCTGGGGGCCGATCCTGGAAGTGGGCTGCCTGTTCATCGGCATCTTCATCACGATGATCCCGGCGCTGGCCATCCTCAACGCTCGCGGCGGCGAACTGGGTCTGGTGAATCCGTGGCAGTTTTTCTGGGCGGCGGGGGCGCTCTCCAGCTTCCTGGATAACGCGCCGACTTATCTCGTGTTTATGACGACCGCCGGTTCCCTCGGCGCGGTGGAAGGGCTGGCCACCAGCGTCGGGGTCATCGCGGAACAGATTTTGCTCGCCGTTTCCGCCGGAGCGGTGTTTATGGGCGCTAACACTTATATCGGCAACGCGCCGAATTTCATGGTGCGCTCCATCGCGGAAGAAAACGCCGTCAAGATGCCCAGCTTCTTCGGGTATATGGGCTGGTCGCTCTGCTGTCTCATTCCCCTGTTCATCATCGACACTTTTGTCTTTTTCCTGCGTTGATTATATATAGAAATTCCGCGCGGGATATGCTATACTTTGTTTACATGATTGGGCGCGACAGGAGCGCTGTCACGGCGGTTTGTAATCTTTTTGAAACGCGGGGATGCAATTCATGGAATTCTCACCGGAATTATTGGAATTAGGCGAACGGGCCCGGGCGGCGGCGCGGCGGCTGGCTTTCACGGACACGGACGTGAAAGATCTGGCCCTCAGCGCGATAGCCGCGGCTTTACGGCAGGGCGAAGCGGAGATCCTGGCGGCCAACGAGCAGGATGTGAGCGCCGCCGCCGCCCAGGGTCTGGCGGCCAGTTTGCTCAATCGCCTGACTCTCACGCCGGAGGGGATCCGGGATATCGCCGAGGCGGTGGAAGCGGTGGCCGCTCTGCCCGACCCGGTCGGCGGCGGTGAGTTCTGGACGCGGCCGAACGGTTTGAAAATCGAAAAAACGCGCGTTCCTCTGGGTGTCGTCGCTATCATCTACGAAGCGCGGCCTAACGTGACAGCGGACGCGGCGGCCCTCTGCCTGAAATCCGGCAACGCCTGCATCCTGCGCGGCGGGGCCGAGGCGCTCAGGAGCAATCTCGTCCTCAGTCGTCTTATCAGCGCGGCGGCAGAAAACGCGGGCCTGCCGGCCGCCTGCGTCCAGACTTTGCCCGGCAGCGACCGGGCTTATGTGGAACAGCTCATGCGCCTTAACCGTTATGTGGACGTGCTGATCCCGCGCGGCGGCGCGGCTCTGATCCAAAACGTCGTGCAAAACTCCACCGTGCCGGTCATTGAGACGGGAACCGGCGTCTGCCACGCCTTTGTGGATGCGGCGGCGGATATGGCCAAAGCCGTGCGCGTTGTTTTTAACGCCAAGACGAATAAACCCGGCGTTTGCAACGCGCTGGAAACCTTGCTCGTCCACCGGGCGGCGGCGGCGGATTATCTGCCGCGGCTGGCGGCGGAGCTGCGGCGGGCCGGCGTAGAAATGCGGGGCTGCCCGGAAACGCGGGTTTTGATCCCGGACGCGCTGGCGGCGACGGAAGACGACTGGAGTACGGAATACAACGACTTCATCCTCAGCATCCGGGTGGTCGCCGACCTAGATGAAGCCCTCGATCATATCTACCGCTACGGCACCAAACACTCGGAGACCATTCTGACGGAGGATTGCGCGGCGGCGCGGCGTTTTCTGCGGGAAACGGACGCGGCGGCCGTATACCACAACGCCTCAACACGCTTCACCGACGGCGGCCGATTCGGTTTTGGCGCGGAGATCGGCATCAGCACGCAAAAGCTGCACACCCGCGGGCCGATGGGTCTGGCGGAACTGACGACTATAAAATATGTGGTTTACGGCGACGGGCAGATCGTGTAGGAGGTGGGTGGAAATTGAGTCTCGACGTCATCCGGCGGGATTTGGCCGCCGCCGCTCTGCCGGCCGTTTACCTCTGGCACGGTGAGGATCGCCACACGATACTTGAGGCGGTTGCTCTTTTGCGCGCGCGTTTTCTGGCGGACGACCCTTCCGGCAGCAATGTGGAATTGTTTGGCGGCAAAAGTTATTTGGCGGAAGACGTGGTGGCGGCGGCCCGCACAGCCGCTTTTTTTTCCGGGCGGCTCATCGTCGCTGACGATTTTACTTATTTCAAACCGGAAAAAGATGCCGCGGGCAAGGGCAAAAGCGAGAGTAAAAGCAAGAGCAAGAGTAAAAGCAAGAACGCGGCAGCCGATGATGCTTTCCTTGATTATTGCCAGGCTCCCAACCCGGATAATTGCCTGCTTTTCATCGCCGCCGACGTAAACCGGGGCCGGCGGCTTTATAAGGAGATCCTCAAAAACGGCAAAATCGTCGAGTTCGCCTTACCGCAGGGCGAGGCCTGGACAGCTTGGTGCGTGAGAGAAGCGGCGGCGCGGGGCAAAAACATGAGCGCGGCCGCGGCGAAATTCTTTCTGGACTGGTCGGGACATGGCACGGGACTTTTAGCCGGCGAGCTGGATAAACTGGCTCTTTACAGCGAGGGAGCGGAGATCAGGGCGGAGGATATCCGGGCCGTCTGCGTCCCGCGCCCGGAAACCACGGTATTCGCTATGCTGGACGATTGGGCCGCCGGGCGGACCGGCCCTGCTTTGCGCAAACTGGATGAAGTATTGGGGCAGGACTATTATCTGCAGGTGTTCACCATGATAGTCCGCCATATCCGGCTTTTGCTCGCCGCCGCGCTGGTGCGCGCCCGCCGCGGCGACGTCAAGGATTTTATGGCTGCCGCCGGCGTGAGAACTCCTTATGAAGCCGGTAAAATTTTTCGCCAGAGCAGCCGTTTCACGGCGACGCGCCTTGCCGGCATGATGGAAAACTGCCTGCGCACGGAAACGGCGCTGAAATCAAGCGGCGGCGACCCGCAGACTTTGCTGGAAATACTGCTGCTGAAATAAAGTAAAGAACAGGACCGCGCGGATCATGGATGAAACAAAACTCACTTATCACCGGCTGAGACATCTGCTGTACTATTATCTGCACAGAGGCGATAACAGGACGGTATCAGCTGCGGCTTCTTTTTTCGGCGTCAGCCGGCAAAGCGCCCGCAAAGTATTCGCCCAGTTGAGCGATAACGGGTATTTGGAGAAAGACGACAGCAAAGTAAGCCTGACGCTCAAGGGATTGGAAGTCATCCGCGATCAGCGCGGCTATTTGGAAGAAATTGGCATAGCGTTTGAGGCGGCTTTTGGTTCGCCGCCGGCCGAGGCCTGGCTGGACGCTTTTCAGATCATTCACGCGCTTCCGAATGAAAAAGCCGCTTATATCGCCAAGGGCGTGACCTTCCTGCGCGCTTTTACCGCGCTCCGCGCTCTCGGCGCCGACACTTTTAACGCGAATATCCTGCGCGGCAAATTCGGTATATTTCCGGCGAGTTTCACTGTATATAAAAAAGGCGGCGCAGGCGTTTCCATGGGCGATCAGGGGTTCCGCAACCCCGCCCGTCTCATCATCGGCGCTGACGGCGAAGCGGCGCTGGAACTGACGACTAAGACTTTTCGCTACGAAAGCTTGGCGGACGGGAAAAACTTGCGCGGCGCTTTGAAGCAGCTCTGGTTCAAGATGGGCGAAGAATGGCTGGTGGCGCCGGAAGCCCAGGGACGCCGCCTTATACCGGGCGGCGCCTTGCGGCTGGACGTCGGATCCGGCAGATGCAGCGGCACGGTGCAAATTGAAGCGGAAAGCAGCGCCTTGGAGATGCCGCGCAGCAAAGCCGATATTCGCCTGGAAGTGGATTTGGACACCAGTATTATTTGACGCTCCGCAGTCAGGCTATTCCCATGGCGCGCAGGAAACCGGGCGCCTTGTTCAAAACAATGCCCTCGGCGCGGACGACCAGCGCGGCGATGGACGCGGCGCTGCGCAAGGCGGCGCATGTCACCAGGGCCGGGTCGATAACGCCGGCCTGCGTCAGGTCGCGAAATGTATCGCCGACGGCGTCATAGCCGTAACCTGAAGGCAAAGCCGCTACCTTGTCGGCGATGATATCCGGCGATCGTCCCGCGTTAACGGCAATCTGCCGGAGCGGCTCCTCCAAGGCGCGGGCCGCTATACGCAAACCGAGCCCGATCTCATCGTCCGCCGCCTGCACGGAGAGCAATTCCCTGCCGGCCCGCAGCAGTTCCGCGCCGCCACCGGGAATGAAACCGCCGGTGATCGCCGCCCGCACGGCATGTACCGCGTCGTCGGCCCGATCCTTCTTCTCCAAGAGTTCCAAGCGGGTCGGCGCGCCGACGCGGATAACGGCGACGCCGCCCTGGAGCCAACTCAGCCGCCGGGCCAGTTTGTCCTTGGTCCAACCGGCCGGGCGGGACTCCCAGAGCCGCCGCACTTCATCCGCGCGGCGGGCAATGATTTCTTTGTCGCCTCGGCCGCCGATAATGGTCGTCGACTCGTGGGTCGCCCGGACGTGGGCGGCGCGTCCCAGATCCGCCTCAGATATGGCTTCCAGTGACATGCCGTCTCTGGTTTTGATCACGCCGGCGCCGGTTATACAGGCAATATCCGCCAGATACTCGCCGCGCCGCTCGCCGCTGCCCGGAGACATGACCGCGACGGCGTTCATCGTGCCTTTTTTCTTATTTGCGAGCAGCAGAGCCAGCAGGTCAACGGCGATATCCTCGGCAATCAGCAGCAGAGGTTTTTGCCGTCTGAGCAAAATCTCCAGCACCGGAAATATCTCGCCGGCGCCGCTTACTTTTCCGTCGACGACGAGTACATACGCGTCTTCCAAAGTTTCGTCCAAGCGTTCCCATGATTTAACGATTTTCGGCGTGAAACAGCCTTTGTCAAAACGCAGGCCCTCGACGATTTCCAACTCAGATCTGACCCCTCGCCCTTCTTCGACGTTGATTATGCCGGAAAAACCGACTTTTTCGACGGCAACAGCGACCAGGCCCGCTAATTCCTCATCGCCGGAAGCGACAGCCGCAATCTTTCTGATATCGCCCGTATCACGCACGGGCTCCGCTCTCCGGGTCAAAAACCGGACGGCTGTTTCCGCGCCTTGCTCCAGCCCTTCGGCCAGCGGGACGGGATTCAGGCCCGCGGCCAGATGCGCCATTGCCTCGCTCAACATGGCCTGAGCCAAAATCAGGGCGGTGGTCGTGCCGTCGCCCGCCTGATCGCCGGTACGGGCGGACACCGCCTGAGCGAGTCTACAGCCCAAATTTTGGAAATTATCCGCCGTTTCAATAATTGCCGCGATGCTGACGCCGTCGTTGGTGATCTTCGGCCGGCCGCGCAAGGGGGCCAGCGCAACGTTGCGGCCCAGCGGCCCCAGCGTCGGCCGCACACAGCCGGCGACGAGATCAACGCCGGCCGCTAAGGCGCGGCGCGCCGCCGCCCCGGTCAAAATGAGCGATTCCATGAACGTCTCCCCTTTAGTGCGAGCCGGAAAGTTCCAGCAGCGTCGTTTCCCCCTGATATTTCTCCAGCAGGACTTCGGCAGTCAGGAGCAAAGCGGAGAGACTGGCGGCGCTGTCCAGCGCTGTCGTCACTACCTTGGCCGGATCAATGACACCGGCCTCCCACATATTGACATAACGCCTGCTTACGGCGTCATAGCCGATGGCAAACTCTCGTTCCCCAAGCTCCGCCATGACCCTGTCGCCGCTGCCGCCGGCGTTTTGCACGATCCGGCGCAGAGGCGCGCTCAGCGACTGCCCTGCGAGCCTGATCCCGGCTTGTTCGTCGGGGGAAGCGGCCGTGAGACGCTCCAGCGCCGCGCCGGCGCGGAGCAGAGCTGTGCCGCCTCCGGGCACTACGCCGCCCTCGGCGGCGGCTTTGGCGGCCTGAACGGCGTCAATGGCCCGCGCTTTCCGCTCTTGCAACTCTGTTTTTGTATCCCCGCCGACGCATACAACCGTCACTCCGCCGGACAGGGCGGCAATCCGGTCTTGCAAGCGCGCCCGCGCCTTTTCCTCCCGGGTTTGTTCCAGCAGAGCGCGCAGCCGCCTCACCTGGCTGTTCTTCGTCTCAGTCCGGCCTTTGCCGCCGCTCACGACCGTGCGATCGCGGGTCACGGCGATCCTCTCCGCCTGACCGAGATGAGCCGGAGCAGCCTCGTCCAGTTCCCGTCCCAGCATAGCGATGAGCGCGACTCCGCCCGCGGCGGCGGCGAGATCTTCCAAAACCTCCAGACTTTGCTCCGGGTCGCCCGGCGTCCGGACAGCGACGATTTTGCCTCCGCCCTCACTCCGAAGCCGGAGCATATCTTCCAGCGCCTCGCTGCGCACATGGGGCGCCAGAATGAGCAGAGGGCGTTTTTCCCAAACGCATTGAGCAAGGACGCGACGCAGGGGCTGCAGAGTAGAAATCACTCTGTCAGTCATCAGGATATAAGGAGCGATGAGTTCGATCTCCGCCCCATGCCGGTCGTCGAGGAAATAAGGCGATATGTATCCGGAGGGGATGGACAGACCCGCCGCGCCGCGAACAAAAGAGCGGCGTTCAATAGCCTCCTCCACGCTGACGAAACCGCCGCCGCTCGCAGCCTGAAAAGCCTCGGCGATCAGAGCGCCAAGATCCGCGCTTTTTGCGGCGCCGGAAGCGACCTGGAGCAAATGCCGCGGCGCGGCTGCTTTGCTCTGTCCCCGGATATAGTCCCCGACTGCCCGGACGGCTGTCTGGATCCCGCGCTTCAGCCGCAGGGGATCGGCGCCGGCTTCGATCAACGTCAGACCGCCTCGCAATATCGCCCGGGCCAGCACTATAGTCGAACTGGTCCCGTCGCCGCAATCGGCGTTCGTCCGCTCCGCGATCTCGCGGCAAAAGCGCGCTCCCATATCCTCGGCGGCGTCAGGCAGTTTGATGGCTTTTGCCACGGTCAGCCCGTCCTGAGTGACCACCGGCGGACCGATCAACTGACCGAGGACGATATTGCGGCCCCGGGGCCCCATAGTCGCGCCTACAAGCACCTCCACCTGTTCTACGCCGCGCAGCAGCGCTCGTCTGGCCTGGGTCTCGCGGCGGGTCGTCGTCCCGGCGCCCCGCGTCAAGGCCTGATCTCGACGATCACGCCGTCTTTAAGGATGATCTCGGCCTGGGTAGCCTGATCCAGGCGGTCGCCTACCTTGACCTCGCAAGGACCTTCCACGGAGCCGACGACTCGTTCTTCCCCGACCTTGAGTTCACCCAGCGTCATCATATTGCGCCTGAGTTCATCCCGCTGCAGATTGAACTGGGTGATCTGGACGTCGAATTTCTCCCGGGCCAGCGTCAATTGCTGCGCCTCGGCGCCTTTCAGCGTGATCTCCGTCAGCGTCTTGTCTTTATGCGCTTTGAAGGCTTCCTGCTCCCGGTTTAAATCTTCCAGCTGCGCGAGGATCTGGCCGCGCGCGGTTTCGATAGAGCTCTCGGTGACGATCTGTTTCAGTATTATCTCCCGGAAAATAGTCAGCGGCATGCCGGTTCCCTCCCAAATCAAACTGCGTTGATAGTCGCCCACACCGTCCAGACTACGACGCCAAGACCGATGAGGTACACACCGATAAAGAAAAACTGCGCTTTTGTAAGTCTGCGATCCGGCGCGGCCTGAGCCGGTTTTGCCGCGGTCTGAGCCGGCTTGCCCGCCAGTTTACGGCCGAGCCGCCGGCGCCAAGAGGCCAGAATATCCAGGAAAGCGCCGGCCGGGCAGAAAACATGACACCAGAAGCGCCGGAAAAAGAAGCCGGCCACCAGCATGACAAACAGGAGATACCAGTTGAAGCTCTCGCCGTTCAAGCCAAAGATCGTGCCAAAAGGTTCAAAGCTGGCGCTGGAGGGATTGAGGGAAAGAAAGCCGAGGAAAAGCGCCGCGAAAAGCAAGACGCTGCGCCCCGGGCGAACCAGCCTCATCAGCCGCCCCACCGGCAGATCAAGGCGGCTGAGTTTGTGGGCCAGTTCCTGCAAGCCGCAAAAGGGGCAGGCGTACTGACAATAAAGGTTTTTACCCAAGGCAGCGGCAGGGAAAAGGACCCCGAGCAGCACGATGTACCAGAGGAGGTTTTGGGCGATATTCGGGAAAAATCCTAGGAGAGCCGCCTGAAACTGCGCGAGGCTCAGAGAGCGGTTCAGCCAAAAACCCAGGACGACGATGCTCAGGCCCAGCAGGACAAGGCGCTGTTTCGCCAGCGCCTTTATTTTTGAAGCGAGAAGGCTCAGAGCGAACAAAGCGGCGGCGGCAAACTCCGCGGCGCCGATCTGCCAGGGCATATCGGCTTTTTGCGGCGTGAGGCCCAGTCCTTGAATCGCGGCTGTATGCGCCACGTCAGCGACGCTGAGAACTATGGCGCGGGTCGAAAGTGTCGCGCCGCTCACCGTGTCCACGTCAAACCCCGGCGTCAGCGCCGCGTCGGCCCTAAGTACAGCAAACTGCCGGTAAAATCCTTCCCGCTCGATCTTGGTCAAATAAGACGGCGTTTCTTTGCTCTCTAATATTACAGGTTTTTCCAGCAAGCCGTCCGGACGCACGACGGCGCCCACGAGCAGCGGACCGCCGTAGCCCACATAGGAGCTGACGCCGACATAGGCGGCGACGGAACCGGATGAGTCCCAAGCCGCCGCGACCCGATCGCTTAACGGCTCGAAACTCACGGCTTCCGGCAGCAGTTCCCGGTAATAGCCCAGCACCGTTTCCTGATCCATCTTATGGACGGTTTGAGCATAGACAAGCGCAGCGATAAGCGCAATGACAGCGACAAAGGGCAGAACTTTTTTCACGGCAGCTCTCTCCCGACGGATTATATCAACTATTTATATCACGATTCGGCACGTTTGTCTTTAGCATGTGCTAAAGGGGGTTTAATATTCAATCACTTCATTGATCAAACTTTTCAGGCGGACCATGTCGTAAATACAGATCCTGTCCTTGTGCTTCGTCAGGATCTCATGCTTTTCCAGATAATTGAACAATTTGCTGACCGTGACATAATGGGCGCCGGTTATTTCTCCGATTGCTTTTTGGGTCAGGCGTGTCCTGACGACCTGAACGCCGTTTTCCAAGCGCCCTTCGGTCAGGGCCAGATTGTACAGCAGCCGGAAGATTCGGGTCGAGGGCCGGGAAAAGTTCAGATCCCGGGATTGGGCCATGAAATAATAGACTTTGCTCAGGATATTCTGCAGCACGTCCAGCATGATCTGCTCGTCCTGCCGGAAAATCTCCAGCGCCTGTTCCATCGTGAAGAAACAAAGACGCGCGGCCTCAGTCGCCGTAATCAATAGTTCGTGCAGTTCACTGAGAAATACTGACATGCCGATGGAACGTTCACAGATAAGGAACATGAATTTATTGTCGCCGTCCTCGTTGCACATGTTCACCGAAAGACAGCCAGACTGCACATACAGCATGGAGTTGTTGGGGACGCCCTGAGCCAGTATGACCTCGCCCTTGCGGAATTCCCGCGTCTGCCCCAGGTGCAGGTATTTTTCCAGACCCTCGACGGAATAAAATGACTCGGGGATGAGTATTTCCGGAATGATCCTTGCGGCGTCGTCTCCCATGTGAATCTCCTCCAGTTAACGCTTCGATCAGAATGAGGCTTAGTTAGCTGAAGACCGGTTCCTGACTTGCCAGCAATGTATATATTATAGCGGAATGGCTGCTCTGCGACAATAACCCTTGAGACATTTTGTCCCGAGGGTTATTGAGCATTGAGCAGAATTATTGCCCTGCGCCTTGTTTATTATAGGTTTAGTGCTGCGGCGGGCCGTACCGTTCCGGCCAGTCCAGCCACCAGTGGTACTTTTCGATCTGTTCGTCGCCGTAGCCGAAGATATCGTCGATGTTTTTCAGGAGTGAGGCCGAAGCCTCGCCCTTGCTGCCGATCCAGGTGCCGGCCGTGTGGAACCAAGAGTCTTCCTTGGAGTTCCAGGGACATACTTTCATGCAGCGGCCGCAGGATGAGCCTTCCGAGTTGGTAACACGAAATTCAGTACATTTCCGGAAGTCGCTGTTCCAGCGCAGATAGCCGTTATACTCCACCATGTCCCGGTCAAAAGTGATAGCCTCTGAGGGACAGTTCTCCGCGCATTTGGCGCAGACGCGGCAAAAATCCAGCAGTCCGAAGTCGATGGGCTTATCCGGAACCAACGGCATATCAGTCGTCACGGCCGCGACTTTATGCCGGAAACCCAAGCGCGGATGCACCGTGCAGTCGCCGGTGCGGGACAGTTCGCCCAGACCGGCGGCTATAGTCAGAGGAGGCATGACCGCCGCATAGTTCGTGAAGTGATGGGCCCGGGCGTTGTAGCCCAATTTACGGATATAATCCGCCAGGATTACGGAAATAACGCCGGTCGTATGGTAGGAACGCATGGACTGGGCGGCGCTGATGCCGTCATAGCCGGTGGAAGCCAGCATGGTCTCCAGATGCTGGTCGACCATGACGACGACGACATAAGGCAGTCTTTCCGTGACCGGAACGGAATTCGAAAGGTCGTCTCTCAGCAGATCGTCTTGGCTGGGCGCTTTATGGCTGTAGTAGCCATACTCCGGCATCCTGCCGACCCCGACCTCGTCGGCGCGGAGAAAATAAGCGCAGTCCTTGATATGCTGTGTCATCTGCTCCGGATCCGGAATGGGAATTTTTTCCGCCGCCGGCGTGCCGCTGACCATCTGATCCGGCATCAGCGACATGGCAAAGGTGGCGATGGCGTTGTTGAAGGGGTGCTTCATGACAAAATGATAGTGGTAAAAACAATCCTGCGCTTCTTGGGTGTACTTGCCCCGATTAGCCATATAGAAACCCTGATCCGCTTCGTGGTATTGTTTCACCGCGCCGAGGATCTGACTGGTGCCGAGCCACTGGTCATTGTGTTCCACATAGCGGACGGTGGCGCCGCCGTAATCAATCCTCGAATGCAGCTTGGATTTTACATAACCGGCGCCGGAGGTTGTCTGCGCCGCCGCCAGCGGTTTGGCGCCCAGAGTTCCCGCCAGTCCGGCGGACATAGCCGCCGCCGCGCCGGCTTTCAGGAAATTGCGCCGGCTCATGGCGGAAGGCTGTTTCTCCTGCCGAGCGGCAATGTTCTTCTCAGGTGGCATAAAAAATCCTCTCCTTTTCCCCTCGTCGTGATAAGTTACGATTCCTGAGCGGCGGAACCGGAGCCCGGGGTTTTCCTGACGCCGAGCAAGCCCAGGACTCGGGCCAGAATAACGGCCAGAACGATGGATAGGCCCAGAAAGAGGAAAATGGCCGTACTCGTCGCTTTTACATGGCCGACGCCGGCGTTGATGTAGACGAAAGAAACTCCGATGAGCGTTATGCCGTACCACAAGACATACAGGATCCAGACGGCGGCGTTTTGCGCGGCAGTCTTGGTCTTGACCTTGGGGCGAACGAAGAGAACACCGGCCAGGAAGATCATCCCGGCGATAAACATCAGAAACACGCCCATTGCTTCACCTCCCGCATGATTTGGCTGATTACCGCTTTATCATAACAAAGGCGAGAGACAAAAACACTTAGCGCATGGTAAGAAAACCGAATTTTTTCAAAAATCTAAGGAATTTAAATCAGGATCCATCCCGCTTCGCGGCGGCCGTTCTTTGCCTGCGGGTCTCATACATGAAAATAGCGGCGGCGGCGCTGACATTATAAGACGATACGCGCCCCAGCAGCGGCAGCGCCACTATTTCGTCACAGGCGGCGCGGACCGTATGCCCCAGACCTTTATCCTCCCCGCCCAGCACCAGCGCGCGGGGGCCGGTCAGATCGGCGCCGGCGATCGGCGCGCCGTCCTGTTCCGCGCCGGTGATCCATAAGCCCTGTTCCTTCAAAAGCGCTAAAGTCCGCGCCATATTGCCCACCCGCGCCACCGGTACATATTCCATCGCTCCGGCGGCGGCCCGGGCCACAGCCGCCGTCAGACCCGCGCTGCGGCGTTTAGGAATGAGTACGCCGTGTACTCCCATCCCTTCGGCGCTGCGCAAAATCGCTCCCAGATTCTGCGGGTCTTCCACCTCATCCAGAGCGACGATAAACGCCTCTTCTCCCCCGGCGGCCGCGGCGGCTAAAATATCGTCCACATCCGCGTATTCCACGGCGGCGGTCCAAGCCGCCACCCCTTGATGACGGGCGGCGCCGGTCAGCCGGGACAGAGCCGCCTCATCCGCGTTTTGCACAGGAATGCCCCGCTCCGCCGCCGCCCGGCGAATATCATTGTTCCGCCCGCTTCCGCTTTTCAGCCACAGTTTATGGATCTCCCGCCCGGAACGCAGGAGTTCCAGCACCGCGTTGCGTCCGCACAGTATATCTTTATCGGTGTTTTGCGCCATTTTTTTTACAGCTCAACTCGCCTTCCGGACAAAATCCCTTCGATTCGCAGGCGGGACCGGCCAAGTGAAACAGCGCCGGAGCGACCTCGCGCGCCATCTCCAGCATTTGGCAGGCCATTTCCCGGATCTCCCACTGCGCCCGGGTGCAGGTGCGCAGCTCAAAGAAATGGAGCAGCGCCCGCGCGTTCATGGTAACCAGCAAAGAAGTCACACAGGCGTTAGGCAGAATATAGCGCGCGTCCTCCGCCGGCACTTCCGCCAGCAGCGCCGCGTAACCCGCCTGCAAATACTCCATCGCCGCCTGAAATCTCCTGAGCGCTTCCGGATTTTCCCGCACGGAAGGCGGCGCCACATAGCGAAACCCTGTTTCCCGCACATAGCGCTGCGATCTTTGGGAATAGCTGGCAATACGGTGCCGCACCAGCTGATGCGATAACGCGCGGGAAACCCCGTCCACGGAAAACTGAAAACTGACATGCTCAAATGTGGACAAGTGCCCCATCTCATACAGTTTTTTTACCAGCCGGACGGTTTCATCCGGGCCCAGCCCCTCCAAGAGTTCCGGCACGGCCGCGGCGGAATAACAGAGCCGGGCGGCGGCGGCTACGACCTTTTCCGGTTCCGGCGTATATGAAATCAGATTTACTTCCATGCCATATTCTCCAACATTTCCGCCAACCGGGTCTTCTGCCCGGTGACATGCCAATAGCCGACCAAAACCTCCAGCGCCGTCGCGCGCCGGTAAGTGAGAAGATCCGCGCCCTGCGGGCGCCGGCCGCCGGCGTTGCGTCCGAGCCGGCATACATAAGTTTCTTCTTCCGTCAAAAGCGGCTGCAGGCGCAGGATCAGCTCCGCCTGATTTTTGGCCTGGACAAGCGCCACCGCCCGCGTATGCAGTTCGTCGGCTTTGGCCGCGGCGCCGCTTGTCAGCAAGCGTTCGCGCACCCATAACTCAAAAACGGCGTCGCCCAGCCAGGCCAGAGCCAAAACATTGTAGCCGCGCCAGCCGGCGCTATCCTCATTCACGGCGCCAGATACCAGCGCGCGCCCTGAGGCGTGTCCTCGATCACCAGTCCGGCCTCCTTCAAACGATCCCGGATCAGATCCGCCGTCAGCCAATCTTTTTGGGCCCGGGCCGCGGCGCGGATATCGATGATCAGCGCCATGAGAGCGGCGAATTTTTCGCCTTCCGCCCCCGCCGTCTCCGCCTCCTCCGGCGCTATGACCAGACCTAAAACCGCCGCCAGCTCGCGCAGCGTGTCCGCCGCTTCCCGCAGCGCCGCCGGGTGAGCGTCTCCCGCCGCCACCGCCGTGTTGATATCGCGCGCCAAATCAAACAGCGCGGCATAGGCCTGGGCCGAGTTAAAATCATCGTCCATCGCCTCGGTAAACGCCCGCCGCGCCGCCGCTGCCGTCTCGCTCAGATCCATCTTCGTCTCCCCCGGCCGGCCGGCGGCTTCCTCAGCCAGCCGCCAAGCTGTTTTCAGGCGTTCCAGCCCCTTGGCCGCCATGACCAGTTTTTCCTCGTCAAAATCGAGCGGACTGCGATAATGGGTCCCCAGCAAATAAAACCGCACGACGTCGCCGCTCCATTTTTTCAGCAGATCCCGCACCAGGAAAAAATTCCCTTCCGACTTGGACATTTTCTCCTGATCGACTGTGATAAAAGCGTTATGCATCCAGTAACGAGCCATGGCTTTCCCGTCCAGATAGCCTTCCGTCTGCGCTATTTCGTTTTCATGATGAGGAAAAATAAGGTCGCCGCCGCCGCCGTGGATATCAAACGACGGGCCCAGATATTTGAGCGCCATAGCGGAACATTCGATATGCCAGCCCGGACGGCCCTCGCCCCAGGGACTCGGCCAAAGCGGCTCCCCTGCTTTCGCTTTTTTCCACAGGGCAAAATCCATCGGGCCGCGCTTGCGGGGATTTGGGTCGACCCGGGCCCCGGCGGTCATATCGTCCGGCGTTCGCCCAGAAAGTTTGCCGTAACCGGCGAAACGGTCAACGGCGTAATAAACGTCTCCCTCCGCCGCGTAGGCCAGCCCTTTTTCCATAAGTACGCGGATGATATCCAGCATCTCCGCTATATTTTCCGTCGCCTTGGGGTGCGCCGCGGCTTTTTGCACGCGCAGCGCGGCGGCGTCGGCAAAATAAGCCTCGATGTATTTCGCGGCCAGCGCCTCCGTTGCGCATCCTTCTTCCCGCGCGCGGGCGATTATCTTATCGTCAATATCCGTAAAATTTTGGACATAATTGACCTCAAACCCCCGCCAGGTAAGGTATCGCCGGATCATATCAAAAACGACCAGCATTCTCGCGTTCCCCAAATGGAAATAATTGTAAACCGTGGGGCCGCAAGCGTATATAGCCGCCTTGCCGGCCTCCCGCGGCACAAACTCCTCTTTCCGGCGGGTCATCGTGTTATAAAGCCGAATCACCTGTTCCCCTCCCTTAGTCGCCGCCCAAAAGCCGAGTCGGGCAGCTGTTTTAGCAAATCCGCGGCAATCCTTCTCCATAGAGCGCGTCCAGGATCCGCCGCCCCCCCAGCGCCGTGCGCAGAATCACCGGCGGGTCCGCGCCCGGCAGATCCGCGTCCGCGGCCGGCGGCGCCTGGACCCAGCCGACGCGCGCCGCCCGGGCGCTCAGAGGAAAAGCGCGAAGCAAGGCCAGAGTTTTTTCCGTGTCCGCCGCCGCGACGACACAAACGAACTTGCCTTCGTTGGCCATATAAAGCGGATCAAGGCCCAGCAGCCCGCAAAGTTTCTCCACTTCCTCATCCACGGGGATCTCTTTTTCTTCCGCCTCGATCCGCAGCCCCGCCGCGGCCGCTATTTCATTCAGCACGGTCGCCAGCCCTCCGCGCGTCACGTCACGCAGCGCCCGCAAACGCACGCCGCCGGACAAGAGCGCCTCCGCCGGCGGGCCGAGGTCGGCGCAATCGCTCGTGATTGCGTTCACCAGGCCCAGCCGGCGCGAAAGGACGGCGGCCTGATGATTCCCCAGCGGCCCGCTCAGAACGACGGCGTCGCCCGCCCGCACGTTGGCCGCTCCGGGCGTGATCGCCCATCGCCGGCAGCCGATGCCGGCCGTGTTGATGAAAAGTCCCGCCGGATCGTCCCCCATGTTTTCGACGACTTTCGTGTCGCCAGCCACGATTTTGACGCCCGCCGCCCGCGCCGCCTCAGCCATGGAATCCACGACGCGCTCCAGCAGCGACGATTCCAGCCCCGTCTGCAAAACAAAACCGGCGGAGAGATACAGCGGCCGCGCGCCGCTCATCCACAGATCGTTTACCGTACCGCAAACAGCGAGTTTACCGATGTCCCCGCCCGGAAATTCCGGCGGCGTCACGACGAAAGTGTCGGTAGTCATAGCAATGGGATGCTCCGGTCGCGGCAAAACCGCGGCGTCCTCCATGCGGGCCAGAAATTCATTGTTCAAGCGGCGCTGAAACAGATCCGTCACCAGTTCCCGCGTTTCCTGCCCGCCGCCGCCATGCGCCATAGTTATCCTCATCCCGCGCCTCCGCCCGCCGCCGTCCGCGGCGCGGCATACCGATACCATATGCCGCAGGTCCCTTCCGCCGATACCATGCATGGCCCCCGCGCGCGTAGTGGTGTGCAGGCGCCGCGAAAAAGCGGACATTCCGGCGGCGTGATCCGGCCCAGAATGACCTCGCCGCATTTGCAGCCGGCCGGTTCGCTGTCCTCTGCTTGGAAATCGCCCGCCCCAGCCCACCAAGGCCCTCCGGCGTCATACTCCCGGTACTCCTCCCGCAGATAATAACCGGAGTCGGGAATTTCCCCCATACCGCGCCACGCCGCCGCTCCGGAGGCAAAATATTTTTCCACGCAGCCGCGGGCCGCCGGGTTCCCTTCCGGTCGGACAGCGGCGGGATAGGCGTTCAAAACTTCGGCCCGGCCATCCCGCGCCAGGCGCAGAAGCGCGTAAAGCGCGCGCAGGATATCTTCGCCGCCGAAGCCCGCGACGACGAAGGGGCGTCCGTACCGCCGCGCCAGAGGGCGAAAAGCGTCCGCGCCGATCACCGTACTCACATGCCCCGGCGCCAAAAAACCGTGGATCCCGCCATCCGTATCGCAGACGTAGCGCAGCACAGGGATAACGCGGCGCAGCGCCGTAAGCAGGCGCACGTTGCGGAGACCCTCGCGGCGTATTTGCTCCAAGGTCAGCGCGTACACCGGCGCCGTCGTCTCAAAGCCCACGGCGGCGACGACATACTGACGCTCCGGGTGCGCCCTGGCCTGCGCCAGCACCTCGCCGGGCGCGTACATGAGCATTACGCGCGCGCCTTCGCCTTTGGCCTCGTCCAGTGACACGCGGCTGCCGGGCACTTTTATCATATCGCCAAACGTGGCCAGCGTCACCCCCGGCGTCAAGGCCAATTCCACGGCCCGGTCAATATAGGCGGCTGGGGTCACGCACACGGGGCAGCCCGGCCCGGAAATCAGACGCAGCGACGGCGAGATCATGCTTCTGATGCCGTGACGAAAAACAGCGGCCGTATGTGTGCCGCATACTTCCATAAAACGCAGTTCCGGCCCGCCGTAACCGCGCAAAGCCTCCAAAACGCCCGGTTCAGGCATAATAAGAATTCTCCGCGTCCGCGAACAAGGCGATCACATCTTCCGCAAGATCTTTTTGCATGACTTCCAAGGCGCAGCCGGCGTGGACCAGGACATAGTCGCCGACTTCCGCCCGCACAAGGCCCAGATTCACGGAAAGCAGGCCGCCGCCGAAATCCACCTGGCCGAAATTATCCTCAATTGAAATTACCTTGCCGGGCAAAGCCACACACATGATAATCCTCCGGGTTGCTGATCTTTTCTCCCGCAAGTATACCACAGGCGGCGGGAGTTTACAACACCGCGTCTTTCAGGTATAATCGGAGCGGGTGGTGACTTTATGCCGCAGAAGCGGGAATCAGCGCGCGCCGGCGGGCCGCGCTCATTATACAGGAAGTATGGCAAACGCGGCTTGGATATCCTGTTGTCGGGCGGCGCTCTTATTCTTCTTTCGCCGCTTTATCTGGTTCTGGCTTTGCTGGTCCGAAGCAAACTCGGCGCGCCGGTCATTTTTTGCCAACGGCGGCCGGGCCTGAACGGCAGGCTTTTTCCGCTTTATAAATTCCGCTCCATGACGGACGCCCGTGACGAAAACGGCGCTCTGCTGCCGGACGACCGCCGTCTCACCGCGTTTGGCGCCGCCCTGCGCTCCACGTCGCTGGATGAGCTGCCGGAACTGTGGAACGTGCTGCGCGGCGATATGTCGCTGGTCGGGCCGCGTCCGCAGCTCATCCGCGATATGGCTTTTTTTGACGAGCGTACCATGCGGCGGCAAAGCGCGCCGCCGGGGCTGACCGGGCTGGCTCAGATCAACGGGCGCAACAATATCTCCTGGGAAGATAAATTCGCCTGGGATCTGCGCTATATCGAGCGCGTCACTTTTGCCGGCGATCTGCGCATTATCTGGCGCACTTTACGCAAAATTTTCACCCGCGCCGATATCACGGCCGCCGGGATGGCCACGGCCGAGGATTACGGGGATTATCTGCTGCGAACAGGACAAATTACCGCCGCGGAATATAAGCGCGTTCTGGCGGAAACCGAAATTTAGTTCTTTTTATGAAATCAGCTTCAGCAAAGACGCCGCGTTCGGCGGGGAAAGCACTCCTTTTTCCGTGACGAGCCCTGTGATGTATTTCGCCGGCGTTATATCAAATGACGGGTTATACACGCTCACCTCCGGCGGCGCTATTTGGACGCCGCCCAGACGGCGCACCTCATCTCCGTCCCGTTCTTCCACCGGAATATCGCCGCCGCCGCCCGTGCGCAAGTCGATCGTCGAAGTCGGCGCGGCCGCGTAAAACGGGATATCGTGCGCCTGAGCCAGAACAGCCAGCGCGTATGTGCCTATTTTATTCGCTATATCGCCGTTGGCCGCGACGCGATCGGCGCCGACCAGCACGATATCGATTTTGCCCTGCTGCATCAAATAGCCCGCCATGCCGTCCGTGATCAGCGTGACCGGGATGCCGTCCCGCTGAAGTTCCCAGGCCGTCAGCCGGGCGCCCTGCAAACAGGGTCTGGTCTCATCGGCGAAAACCCGCGGGTTTTTGCCGGCGTCCCGCGCCGCCCGCACCACGCCGAGCGCTGTGCCATAAGCCCCCGTAGCCAGCGCTCCCGCGTTGCAATGGGTGAGGATGGCGGCGTTTTCCGGCACGAGCGCCTCTCCGGCCGCTCCCAGCAAACGGTTGTCGCGCTCATCCTCCGCCGCCATCAGCTCCGCTTCTGCCAGCAAGGCGGCGGCGAACGCCGCTTGTGTCTCCGGCGGCGGCTCAGTCACGTCATATTCGGCGTAAAGGGAGCGCCGTTTGTTTTCCATGCGCCGCAAGGCCCAAAAAAGGTTGATGGCGGTGGGACGCGTCTCTCCCAGCGCGCGGGCCGCTGTTTTCATATGTTCGTCCCAACCGGACGGCGCTCCGGCAAAAGCCAGCGCTCCAAGCGCCACGCCGTACGCGGCCGCCAGACCGATAGCCGGCGCCCCGCGCACTTCCATGTTTTTTATCGCCTCGGCCACCCGCGCGCAGGATTCGGCTCTGATGTAATGTTCCCGCAGCGGCAGCGCCGTTTGATCCAGGATCATCAACGCCCCGTTTTCCCAATACAGTGTTTTCAGCATATTCTCCCTTTCTCCGTGATTTTCCATCATCAGGCGAACAATGCTCTGGCAAATTCTTCCGGGTCGAAGGGCTGCAAATCTTCAATGCTCTCGCCTACGCCGATAAATTTGACCGGCGCCGCCGCCTCGCTTTGGATGCCGATCACCACCCCGCCCTTGGCCGTTCCGTCTATCTTCGTCAGCACAATGCCCGTGACCGCCGTCGCCTCACGAAAAACTTTGATCTGCTGCAAAGCGTTCTGCCCGGTCGTCGCGTCCAGCACCAGCAATACTTCATGCGGGCCGCCCGGCGCCTCCCGCTCTATGACCCGCCGTATTTTGCTCAGTTCATTCATCAAATTCACTTTATTGTGCAGGCGTCCGGCCGTGTCCACGAGCAAAACGTCAGCCTTACGGGCCTGCGCCGCCCGAATGGCGTCAAAAACGACGGCCGCCGGATCCGCGCCCTCCGCTTGCCGGATAATATCGCTCCCGCTTCGCTTGCTCCATATCTCCAGTTGGTCGGCGGCGGCGGCCCGAAAAGTGTCCGCGGCCGCCAGAACGACCTTGCGCCCCTCGTTTTTCAGCAAAACGGCCAGCTTTCCCACCGTCGTCGTCTTGCCGACCCCGTTGACCCCGACGATCAGATATACCGCCAATCCTTCCGCCTCGTGCAGCGGCGCCGTCCGTCCCAGGCGGGCGGCGATCAAAGCCGTCAATTCCTCTTTCAGGGCGGCCGGATCGCTCAAGCGCTTTTCTTTCACGACCAGACATAAATTTTCCACCAGATCCCGCGCCGCTTCAACCCCGACATCCGCGCCCAACAACGCGTCTTCCAATTCCTCATACAGCGCGTCGTCCACTTTGGCCGCGCCGAGAAACACACGCTCGATCTGACCGACCAAACCCTGTTTTGTCTTGCTCAGACCTTCTTTCAGCCTGTTAAAAAATCCCGCCATTTAACTTACGTCCCCGTTTCCGATATTTACCGTGAGCAGTTTAGATACGCCCGATTCCTCCATTGTGACGCCGTAGAGCCTGTCGGCCGCCTCCATCGTGCCGCGGCGGTGTGAAATAATGATAAACTGCGTTCCCGCCGAAAGTTTGCGGATATAGCTGGCAAAACGTTTGACATTGGCCTCGTCCAGCGCCGATTCGATCTCGTCCAGCAAACAAAAAGGCGCCGGTTTTACGCGCAGCAGGGCCAGCAGCAGGGCGATCGCCGTGAAAGCTCTCTCGCCGCCGGACAGGAGAGAGAGGATCCGCGCCCTTTTGCCCGGCGGCTGCGCCACGATATGGATGCCGGTTTCCAGGAGACAATCCGGGTCTTCCAGCACGAGTTCCGCCTCGCCTCCTTCGAACAGTTCCTGAAACACTTGGGCAAAAGAAGCGTTGACCGCCTGAAAAGCGGCGTCAAAGCGCACCGTCATATCAGCATCCAAGCGGGCGACCAATTCGCGCAAAGCATTGCCGGCCGCCGTCAGATCCGCGCATTGCGCCTCTAAAAAAGCGTGTCTCTCTTTGGCGGCGGGATACTCCGTTAAAGCGCTCAGGTTGACCGGACCCAGAACGGCGATCTGCTCTTTCAGCGCCTCCACGCGCCGGCGCGCCTGTTCGCGGCTCATCGGCGGCAGTTCGATCAGCGCCGCCGACTCTCGGCCGAGTTCGAAATCATTTTGCAGCGTCTCCCAAATCATCTCCGCTTCGGTCCGCGCGCGGGTGATCGCCAGTTCTTCCTGATGCGCTTCCTGCTCCAGTGACCGCAGAGCCGCCTGCGCCAGCCGGGTCTGTTCCTCGCTTTCGACCAGCGCGGCGCTGAGCCGTTCCCGCTCGGCGCTTTGCTCCGTCAGCGCCAGCCGCCATTCATCCAAATTTTTCCTTATTATGTCAATTTTTTCCTCAGTCTGGCTGGCTGCGGCCGTCAACTCGCCTTCCTCCCGCCCTAAATCTTTTATGCGCCGCTCGAGGGTCAGCATTTCCTGGTCGTCGCGCCTGTTTTTCCCCTCCGCCTCCGTGATCCCGGTTTCCAGCTGACGCAATTCTTCTTCCTGCCGGGCTTCTTCCACTTTGGCCGCCGTTATTTGCGCGTTCAGCGTCTCTGAGCGCTCCGCCGCTTCCCGCGCGGTTGCCTCCGCAGCGGTCTGTTCCGCCTGCAGCGCCAGAAGCCGCAAACGCAAATCTTCCAAAGCCAAGCGGCAGGCGGCAAGCGAAGTTTCCGCCTCAAGCCGCTGTTCCCGCCCCTCCTGACATTCCAGACCGATCAGCTTCAGCCTTTCGCGCAGAAAATCGCGGCGTTCCTCATGATGTTTCTGCTCGACCGCCAGTAATTCCTTCTTTTTTTCCGCTTCCCGCCGCCGGGCGGCAAGCGCGTCCCGTTCCGCCGCCCGGCGCCCGGCGGCCGCGGTCAGCTCCGAGCGGCGGGCGGCCAGTTCCGCCGCCTCCGCTCGCAAATCCGCCGCCGCCGCGCCGAGTTCCTCGATTTCACGCCGGCGGCGCAGAAGGTTGTGCGCTTCTCCGCCGCCTGTCCCTTCCCGGCCGCCGGTCAGCGAACCGCCGACGTTCACCTGATCGCCGGCCGCCGTCACCACCCGAAAACGAAAGGAAGCGCGGCGAGCGACGGCCAGAGCGGCATCCATATCCTCGGCGACCAGTATCCGCCCCAGCAAAAAACGCACTGCTCTGTCCGCCGCCGGCGGGTAAGCGGTCAAATCAGCCGCCAGCCCGATAAATCCCCGGATGGATCTAAACAGGGCCACATCCGGGCTTTCGCCCAGCCGCAAAGTGTCCAGCGGCAAAAACGTCGCCCGCCCGCGCTGTTTTTCCCGCAGCCAGTCAATATATTCCTGCCCCCGCGCCGCCGTCGTCACGATAATATCCTGCAGCGCGCCGCCCAAAGCCGTGCTGACGGCGACTTCATACGCGGGTTCGACGCTGAGGTTATCGGCCACCGTCCCCAGAAAACCGTCCTCATTCAGTTCACCCCGGCGCAGGGCGCTTAGGATACTGCGCGCCCCGCGCCGGTAGCCCTCGCGGTTTTCCTCCAGCTGGCGCAAGGCGCTGCCTCGCGCCAGCGTCTGCTCTAGGCGGCGGCTGTTTTCGCGTTCCGCCGCCGTCAGATCCGCGGCGGCGGTCTCCTCCTCCCGCGCCTGCCGGGCCGCCGCGCTGTCCTGTTCGGTCAGGGCCGCCGCCGCCGCGGTCAACTCAGCCGCTGTCGCCGCCAGAGCCCTCAGCTCCGCCCCGTTACGCTCCAACTCCGCTTCACGGCGCTCCTGTTCCTCCAGCCGCAGCGCTTTCTCTTTTTCCAGAGCCGCCAGCCGGTGTTCGGCGTCGGCGCACGCACTGAGCGCCGCGCTCTGCTGACTCTGGGCGCCGAACATCTCGGCTTTCAGGCTCTCACCCCGTTCGACCCCCGCTCCCCGCAGGGCGGCCCAGTCGGCCTCCCAGGCCGACTGCTGAACGCGGCCGGCGGCGAGTATTCTCTGAATATCCGCCGCCCGGCCGCGTTCAGCTGCCAGTTTATCCTGGCGGGCCGCCCTGCGCTCCCGTTTGACGTCCGCCTCTCCGGCCAGCCGTTCCCGTTCGCCGGACAAATGACGGCCGCGCTCCGCTCCCAGGGCTAAGGCGTGTTCTTGGGACTGGCACTCCGTTTCCGCCCCATGGATCGCCTCCCGGCGCGCTTTCAAACCATCTTCCGCCGCCGTCAGCGCCAGTCCAGCCGTCAGGCGGGCCGTCTCGCCGGCTGCCGCCGCCGCCGCGGCCGCCGCCCGTTTGAGCTCCCGCTCCTCTTGCCGCGCCGCCGCCGCCGCTGACTTTTCTTCCGCCTCGCGCCCCGCCCGCGCCAGCCGGCCGATCTCCAGCTCCCGCAGTTCCCGCTCCGCGACCTGAAAGGCCGCGGCCGCCTCCGCCTGTCTGGACAGCGGTTCCAGCCGCGCCGCCACTTCGCCGATGATATCGTTGACGCGGCTCAGATTAAGCTCCGTCTCCTCCAGCTTCTTCAGCGCTTCTTTTTTTCGCAGACGAAACTTACTGATGCCGGCGGCTTCCTCGATCAGAAAACGGCGTTCCTCCGCCTTCATATTCAAGATTTGCTCCACCTGCCCCTGCCCGATAACGGAAAACCCTTCCCGCCCCGCGCCGGTGTCGAGGAACAATTCCTGAATATCTCTCAGGCGGCAGGCCGTCCGATTGATAAAAAATTCGCTGTCGCCGTCGCGAAAAACGCGGCGCGTCACGCTCACCTCTTCATAAGGCAGCGAAAAGTAGCCGGCCGCGTTGTCAAAATGCAGCGAGACCTCGGCCATGCCCACCGGCCGCCGCGTGCGGCTTCCGGCAAAAATCACGTCGTCCATCCTGCCGCCGCGCAGATTTTTCGCGCTTTGTTCCCCCAGCACCCAGCGAATGGCGTCGGCAATATTGCTCTTGCCGCAGCCGTTCGGCCCCACCACCACGCTCATCCCGTCTTCCAGGTTTATGCGCAGCCGGTCGGCAAAAGATTTAAAACCCTGAATGGTGATGGATTTTAAAAAAGCGACGGTCATGCCTGATGATCCCAATGCAGCAAGGCCGCGCCCGCGGCCTGCTGCTCCGCTTCTTTTTTCGTGCGCCCGCTGCCGGCGCCGGCCTGCCGGCCGTCAACCAGCGCCTCGACGGAAAAAACCTTACAGTGATCGGGACCGTGTTCCGCCACCACGCGGTAGCTGACCCGCCGGCCCAGCATTTGCGCTGTTTCCTGCAAGCGGGTCTTGTTGTCGCCGAAAGTGTCGGGCAAAGTCTCGATTTCCGGCACAAACAGGGCGCGCACAAAAGCGCGCGCGCCGTCCAGGCCGAAGCGCAAGTATAAAGCGCCAATCAAAGCTTCCAGCGCGTCGGCCAGATTGGAATCCCGGTCCCGGCCGCCGGAATGCAGTTCGCCGCGGCCCAGCCTCAGAGCGGCTCCCAGGTTCAGGCGCCGGGCCACGCGCGCCAGCGTCGCTTCATTGACCACGGCGGCGCGCATCTTGGTCAGATCCCCTTCCGGACTGGCGGGATAACTCAGATACAGGTACTCTCCCGTCAGAAAATCCAGCACGGCGTCGCCGAGAAACTCCAACCGCTGATTGTTTTCACCGGCATCCGCCTCAAACATGTAAGAAGGATGCGTGAGCGGAACGTCAAGCCACGCGGTATCGACCGCCGGCTTGCCGAGCAGTTCGCCGACGCGGCCCGCCAGCGCTTTCACCGCTCCGGTTTCCTCGCCGCTCCGCTCCTGCGTCATGCCCCGCCCGCCAGTCGGCGGCTGATTATACCAACTATATCCGCTTTCACGCACTCCCGGGCCACGCGGACGCCGTTTTTCACGGCCAGCGCCTTGGAACTGCCGTGGCAGACTATACTGAGGCCGCTCACGCCCAGCAGCGGCGCGCCGCCGTATTCGGCATAATCCGTCGCCGCCCTCAGTTCAGCCAGCACCGCGTCCAATTCGGCGTCGGGCCGCCGCGCCAGTTTTTCGCCTAAAAAACCCATCATCATCGCCGCCACGCCTTCCATGGTCTTGATGGCGATATTGCCGGCAAAAGCCTCGCAAACCACGACCTCCGCCTGACCGCTGAACAAATCCCGCCCCTCTATGTTGCCGATAAAATTCAAATTGGAATTTTTTAACAATTCATAAGCGGCGACCGAAAGCGCGTTGCCTTTTCCTTCCTCCGAACCGATATTCAGGAGCGCCACGCGCGGGCGGGCAAAACCCAGCACTGCTTCGGAATAAATACTGCCCATGAGGCCGTACTGCAAAAGCTGGGCGGGGGAAGCGTCGACGTTAGCGCCGATATCCACGATAAAACGGCCTTTGACCGGGCCGGGGACGACCGAGCCGATACCGGGGCGCTCCACTCCTTTGACGCGGCCGAAACCGAGAAGCGCCGCCGCCATCTGCGCGCCCGTGCTGCCGGCGGAAACGACGGCGTCGGCCCGGCCTTCTTTTACCAGACGCGTCGCCACCACGACAGAAGAATCCTTCTTGCTTCTGACGGCATTAGCTGGATGCTCGTCCATGCCGATCATCTCACTTGCCGCCGTGACCGCGACGTTCGCGGGCGGAGAAGCGGGCATGGCAGCCAGAATCTCTTCTTCCCGGCCCACAAGGATTACCGTCGTGTCCGGATAAGCCGCCGCCGCCGCCAAACCGCCGAGCACGATCTCCCGCGGCGCGTGATCGCCGCCCATCGCGTCCAATGCAATACGCAAATAACTCACTCCTTTGCCGTCAGGCGCTTTCAAGAAAAAAGCTGCCGGGGCCACCCAACAGCTTCCATTCCTTATTCGCCCACTTTGATGATCTGTTTACCTTTATAAAAACCACAGTGCGGACAGAGCTGATGCTGCAGCCGCAGATTGCGGCATTGCGAACACACCACAAGATGCGGCGCAAACACTTTATCCATCGCCCGGCGCCGGCGGACACGCGCCTTCGACTGCCTGTTCTGATGCACGCCCAATTCTCTCACCCCCTATCCGTTTGGCTTACCGTTCCGGCATCAATCGCCCGCTTATTTCCATCCGAATTTCCGTCGTCCGACTGGAGCGGGCAACGGGATTCGAACCCGCGACACCTGGCTTGGGAAGCCAGTGCTCTACCACTGAGCTACGCCCGCTTATCAGCTTCGCCCCACATCATAACATATATTTTAGCCGTCCGCAAGCCCTCCCGCCGGTTTTTCGATTTTAGATTTTCCTCAATTGACGGGTCGGGCGGGCCGTGTTAAAATACCATGGAAACCCAATATGGAGGTGCGGCCGATGACGGCGAAAATATATATAATTTCCGGTTTTCTGGGCGCGGGGAAAACCACTCTGATCCAGAAACTGCTGCGGGAGGCGCTGGCCGGGGTAAAAACCGTTTTGGTGGAAAACGACTTCGGCGAAGCCGGTATTGACGCCGCCCTGCTTAAATCAAGCGGGGTCGAAGTAGCCGAACTGAACTCCGGCTGCATATGCTGCAGTATCACCGGAGACTTTGTCAAATCCCTGCGCGAACTCCTGAAGCGCTTTAACCCGGAGGCGGTGCTGGTAGAGCCCTCCGGCGTCAGCAAACTTTCGGATGTGGCCGCGGCTTGCGCCGACCCCTCCGTCACGCCTCTCGCCGAGCTGCGCGGAAAAATAACGGTCGTGGATGTCAAACGCTGCCGTATGTATTACGATAATTTCGGCGAGTTTTTCACGGATCAGATCGAAAGCGCTGACACTATCCTGATGTCCCGCGCCGAAACCTATCCGGAAATGGCGGAAACCGCGGCGGATCTCGCCCGCTCTCTTAACGCGCGCGCCGAGATCCTGACCCAGCCCTGGACCCAAATCAACGCCGCCGATCTGCTTCGTTTTGACCCGCCGGAGCGGCCCGCCCATCCCGAGGGATGCGAATGCGGGCACAGCCACGCCCATGGCGAAAACCACGTCCACGACGAAAACCACGCTCACAGCCACGCAGCCGGCGATGTTTTTGAGGCGGTCGATATCCGCACGGACCGCTCTTTCACCCGCTTGGAATTACAGACTTTAGCCGCCGCTCTGCCCCGCGCGGCCGGGACCGTTCTGCGCGCTAAGGGCGTGGTGCGCGGCCCGGCCGGGCACTGGAATCTGCAATATCTGCCCGGCGACTGGCAAATAGAACCCTGCGAAGCGGCAGGCGGAACGCTCTCCTTTGTCGGCCGCGATCTGAACCGCGACGAGCTGATCGGCTTATTGGGCGGAGAAAGCGCATGATCGCTCCCGTCTACGTGCTGACCGGATTCCTGTCCGCCGGGAAAACCTCGTTTCTCAACGGTCTGCTCGACCGTGAAGACTGGCGCAATATCAGGATTTTGGTCGTCCAATTCGAAAACGGCGAGACGGAATTGTCCGGGCCGGGCGATTCCCACCAGAACCTGCTTTTCCCGCTCAGGGAATTAGAACAGCGGCCGGAAGACGTGGCCCGCCGGATCCGCCGCCAATTGCGCGAAGCCGATTATGACGAGGTATGGATCGAATGGAACGGGATCGCCCCGTTTTCCGCCTTACACGCCCTGCTGCTCCATCCCTTGCTGCACAACCGGTGCCGGATCCGGCGCGTCGTCCATATCGCCGACGGAGCGGAGCTGGAAAAACTGCTGGGCCGCACGGGAAAAGCCCTGCCCGAGCAAATCGTCAGCAGCGATTTCGTGCTATTGCGCAATGAAGACGCCGGCGGCGCGGCTAAGATCCGCCGGTTGCTGCGCGCGGTCAACCCGGGCGTCCGCGCCTACGGCATAAACTCATATGACGATTATCACCGACAGCTGCTGCGCAAAACATGGCCGCCGCTGCCCATATTCATCGCCGCCGCCGCGGCCCTCAGCGCCGTTTACCTCATAGCGGCGGGACGTCTGACGCTGCTTGGGGTCCCTGTCAACAGAATAGTCAACATTTTCCTGGGGATCATTCTGCAGGCGGCGCCGTTTTTGCTCGTCGGCGTCCTCATCTCCGGCATTGTGGAAATTTTTGTCAGCCGGGCGGCGATAGAGAGCCGTTTCCCCAAAACGAATCTGGGGGGAATGGCGACCGCCGTCATGGCCGGTTTTTGTCTGCCCGTCTGCGATTGCGCCTCGATCCCGGTTTTTTACGGTCTGGTGCGCAAAGGAGTCCCTTTGCCGGCGGCCGTGACTTTTATGACCGCCGCGCCCGTCATCAACCCGGTGGTCATGCTTTCAACCTATTACGCTTTTAACGGCAATATGCGCATAGTCATTCTGCGGGTTTTTCTCGGCCTCGCGGCCGCCTTGGCTATCGGCGCGACTTTTATCCTGTTCCCCCCCAAAAAGAACATTCTGGGCGGCGGGGCCCTGAGCCGCCCGCTATGCGGCTGCGGCTGCGAGGACATGGACGGCGGCGCGGCGGATCTTTCCGGGAAGATCAGCTTGCTGCTCCGGCACGCTCAATCCGAGTTTTTCCATATGGGGAAATATCTGGCGCTAGGCTCCTTCATCTCGGCGGTGCTCCAGACGGTCGCCCCCAAAACGCTGGCCGCGTCCGGCAGCGGCGGCGGACTGCTCCTTTCCCTGTTCATCATGATGGCCATGGGGTTCCTTCTCTCCCTTTGCTCCTCCTCCGACGCCGTCATCGCCCGCAGTTTTGTCGGCCAGTTCCCGCCGGGCGCACTGATGGGGTTCATGGTTTTCGGCCCGATGATGGATATAAAAAACGCTCTGCTGCTCTCGTCCGTCTTCAGCGGCCGTTTCATCACCCGGCTGGCGCTTACGGCGTTCGCCGCCTGTTTCATCCTTGTTTTTCTCTATGCTAACGCCGGAGGTATATACTGATGCGCGCCGGAAATCTCAACCAGCAGGTTTTTCTGGAGACCCTGTCCAGCGCCGCTTTCGGCCTGCTGCTCCTCTATCTGCTCCGCAGCGGCGATTATTTGAACTATGTGACGCCCCGTCTGCAGCCGTATCTGTACTTCACAGCCGCGGTGACGCTGATCTGGGCCGCCGCCGGCGCCACCCGCCTGCGCCGCCCGCAGCGCCGCCCGCGTCTCGGTCATTGCGCCGTCCTGGCCGTCCCGATCTTGCTGTTTCTTTTGCCGCACGCGCCCATCGCCTCAACCGATATTTCCTGGAGTTACGCGGGCGGCGGCGCTCTGCTTTCCGCGCCCTCGCCTGTTTCGCCGGTTTCATCGACCGCCGGTCTGGCTCTGGACGCCGTCTCCGGTGAGGAAACATATACGCCGGCGGATCTGCCCGCCGCGCCCCCGGGCGCCGACGAGGCGGATCATTCTATCGTCGTCGATAACGACAATTTTTACCCGTGGCTGAACGAACTGTACAGCAATATGGATAAATACGCGGGCTGGCAGATTTATCTCACCGGCTTTGTTTTCAAAGACCCGGAAGTTTTTCTGGAAAACGAGTTCATGACGGCGCGTCTCGGGATGACCTGCTGCGCCGCCGACCTCGTTCCCTATGGCCTGATTTGCCAATTCAGCGGAGCGCCCGCCTTGGCGCCCGACAGCTGGGTCACGGTGGAAGGGACCATCCAGGCCGGAGAGTATGACGGCTGGCCGGAACCGCAGATCATCGTGACCGGGATTACCGCCGCCCAAGAAGCGCCAGGCTATATCTACCCGTTCGGGTGATAAAATTTCGCGTTACGCGGAGTCGCGGCTCAAGACAAAATGCTGTCCGGGCAAAGAGCGGATCCGTCCGCTCAGTTCCAACTCCAGAAGGCTGAGCGCTGTTTCCGGAGCGGTTTGCCGGCATTGACGCCGCAATTCATCGACATGGAGCGGCACATCGCTCAAACAAGCGAGTATTTCCCGGTGAGCGGCGGAAACGCGCGTCCCTGCCGCGGGAACCGGCGGCGAGACAGCTTGTTTCTCTCCCGCCGGTTTTTCATATTCGCCGAGGACATCCGCGCCGCTCGCCGCGAGCAGAGCGCCGGACCGCAGGAGATGGTGGGCGCCGAGACTGACCTCGCTGAAAATCGGCCCCGGCACGGCGAAGACGTCCCGTCCCTGTTCCAGGGCGAAATCCGCGGTTATCAGGCTCCCGCTCCTCTCTCCCGCCTCCACGACCACTACGCCCCGCGACACGCCGCTGATCAGGCGATTGCGCATCGGAAAACGCTGCGGCAGCCAGGAAGCGCCCGGAGGAAACTCGCTGAGCAGCGCGCCGCCGCCGGCGGCAATCCTCACGGCCAAAGCGCGGTGTTCCCCGGGATAAACCCGTTCCAGACCGCCGGCCATAAAAGCCCAGGTAATCCCGCCGGCCCGCAGCGCTCCTTCGTGCGCCGCCCCGTCTATGCCGCGGGCCAGACCGCTGACGATCACAAAGCCCGCCCCGGCAATTTCCCCGGCCAGACGCCCCGCTGCCGCTTTACCGTAATGAGTGGCTTTGCGGGCGCCGACTATGGCGATCCCTTCCTGTCCGCCGCTCAATTGCCCCTTGTAAAACAGAAGCGGCGGCGCGTCCGGACATTCTTTCAGCAAACAGGGATATTCCCTTTCCTCCGGCACGACGACGCCGATCCCCTCGCGGGCCAGAGTTTCGGCCATCCGAACCGGATCGGCCGCGCCGCATTGCCGGGCGAAATCACTTAACCACCCGGACAGTTTACCGGCGGCGCGCGGCGCCTGCTGATAAGCGGCGGCGGCCCCGCCCCAAATACCAAGGATTTGGCGCAGATGGCCGCTGCCGATCTGCGGCAGAGTTAAAAAACAAGCGCGCAGCAGTTTTTCTTTTTCATGATCAAAGATCGCGTCCGCGGAGACAGACATCGGCGGCAGCTCCTTTCACAGGTGTTTTATGGATATTATACCATATATTTACATCAAGGTCAAGCTGTCCGGCCAAAAAATTTCACCGCTTCGTTCCTCGCTTTACACCCCGCTTTCGACATGCCAGCGCCCGTTTTTCAGCGTCAGGCGGATCGTCCCCTGCGTATCGCAGCGGTAAAGCGGTACGGCGCGGCGCGCCCAATAATCCGTCACTTCCGGCGCCGGGTGCCCGAAAAGATTTTTCGCGCCGGCCTGAACAAAAACGGCCTTGGGGGCGAAACGGTCCCACCAGTCGGCGTCCATCGAATTTTTGCTGCCGTGGTGCGGTATTTTGATAAAATCGGCGGGCCGCATATAGCCCCGCGCCCGCAGGGTCTCCATTTCCTCCAGTCCCATATCGCCGGTGAAGAAAATGGTATATCCGGCATAAGTCATATAAAAAACGAGCGAATGTTCATTGCCCTCCCCTTCGCTGTCCAGGATCTCCGCCGGTCCGGCCACGCTCACCCGCAGGCCGGAAGCAAAAGTCAATTCGTCTCCGGCCTTGAAATACAATGCTGGCCCCAGCCCGGCCGCCTCCGCCTGAGACAGAACGCTCCCCCAGCGCCGCGCATTGAGTCTGTCCCCCGTATCCGGCAAAATCAGAGTTGACACAGGCATGTTATTTAGCAGAAAAGGCAGGCCGCCCGTATGGTCGGCGTCCTCATGCGAAAGAAAAACAAAATCCAAACGGCGGATCCCCTGCCTGAGCAAATAGGGCATGATCACATCCTCCCCCGCGTCCCGCCGGTCGTCGCGGGGGCCGGTGTCGATGAGCATGGTTTCCCGCGCGGTGCGCACGAGGATGCAATCGCCCTGCCCTACGGACAGAAAAGATATTTCCACTCCTTCCCGCGGACTGCCGGGATTTAAAAGCAAAAGCGCCAGTACAACGAGCGGGGCGAGACGGCGAAAACGCTCTCCCCATCTCCCGTTTCCCGGCCCGGACGCTCCCAGCCGCGGCCGCCAGCCGCAGTGACCGGCCAGACGGCGGAGCAGGGCCCGCGCTCTGAATATCAGCATTTCCCTGTCCGACACCCAAAAAAACAGGCTTATATACCAAAGCAGGTAAAACCAAAGTCCCGGATGCACGACCCAAACATAGGCGCCCGGCGTCCGCGCCAACAGCGCCAGCAAGGCGTCCGCTCCGGCGGCAAGCCAGACTCCCGCCTGAAAAAACGCGTAAGCCGCCGGCGGCAGCCACAAAGTGAGCATCCCTAAGAGCCCCAGTTCCAATACCGCTCCTAAGAGAAAGAGTACGGCAATATTTGCCGCCAGACCGATCAAAGAGAGACGCTGGAACGCCGTGAGCAAAAGAGGGGTGATGGCGATCTGCGCCCCCAGCGAAACCAAAAGAGCCGAGCGCAGGACAGCCGGCCAGCGGCGCGGCCAGGAGCGCCGGGCGAGGGCCGGCGTGACGATGAGGATGCCCCAGGTGGCGCCGTAAGAGAGCAAGAAGGAAATATCTTTCAGGTAAAGCGGGTTCAGGGCAAAAAGGCCCACCGCGGTGAGGGCCAGCCAGCGCAGGCCGGAAACCCGGCCTTGCCCCAGCCGGCCCAGCAAAACGGCGCTGCCCAGAAGCGAGGCGCGCAAAATCGGCGGGTTGCCGCTGCAAAGCAGGGCGTAAAAGACCACGGCCGCCCACACCGCCAAAATCCTGGCCCGCCGGGGCAGGAAGAAACAGCAAGTCCAGGCAAGGGCGATAACAAAAGCGACATTGGAGCCGGAAGCCGCGAATACATGATAGACTCCCGTGACTTTGTAAAGTTCGGCGTCTTCCTCCGCCAGACGGGAAGTCTGCCCGAACAATATGCCTTCTATGACCCCTTCTCTCCCCGGCCAATGCTTTTCCACCCAGTGTCTGACCCCCAGCCGGAGCAGCCAGGCCGGAGGCGGCCGGCCGTCTCGGACCACGGCCGCCTCCGACCTGGCTGTGATTTTGCCGCTCAGTCCCCGTGTCGCGTAATAAAGAGGAGCGTCAAAATCACCCCCGCCAAGCGGGGGCTCCGGCTGGATGATATCCCCGGTGAAACCTATGGTATCCCCCGGATTCAGGTCCGCCCATCCCGCTTCGGTCAATTGATCCGCGTCTCCCCACACGCGCAGGACATATTTTTGCCCGGACAGCGAGCCGAGACCCGGAACCACGCCGTCGCCGCCGCTCCCGCTCAGGCGTATAACTCCCTGCGCGCTCTCCGCTTCGATCCACCAATCCAGAAGCCGGCCTTCTATCCGTACCTGCTCCAGCGCGAGCGGCGGCGCCAAATGGCGCTCCCCGGTCGCGCCGCACAAAAAACCGGCTAACAGTCCCAGCACCAGAAATATGACAAGCGGCCGCCGCTCGCACGCCCAAAATCCCCGCGGCCGCCAAAGCAAAACGCCTGTCAGCAGCCAGATACCCAGCGCCAGGCCCGGCAGAAAAACGGATCGGCCGCCCCAAACGCTGACCGCTCCGCCTATAATGATCGCCAGACAGAACTTGATCCACTTGTCCGCCATTACCAGCCAGCCGTGACGCGGGATTCAAATTTGGCGAAAGTTTTCGGCCCGATACCGGAAACATTCATCAGATCTTCCGGCAGGCCGAATCCCCCGTTTTCTTCTCGGTACTGCACTATCCGCCCGGCGATTGCCGGGCCGACGCCGGGCAAGGCGGTCAATTCCTCGGCGGTGGCGGTATTTATGTTGATCAGACCGTCTGCGGCCGGGCGCGAAGGCGAAGGCGAGGGCGCCGCCGGCGCCGGAGACGCGCCGCTCTCGTCTTCGCTCTCCGCCGCGGGAGGCGGCAGAAAAGGAACGACTATTTTCTGCCCGTCCTTCAAGGGCTGGGCCGGATTAAGCAAGGAAATATCCGCTTCCGGCAGCAGTTCCGCCTGCTCCAGCGCGTCATGCAATCTGGCGTCCGGTTCCAGATGCAGCAGCGCCTGCTCCGCGACCGCGCCTGTGATATAAACGACTATTTCCCGTACCGCCAGCTCCTGTTCCAGCGGCGGCGGCGCCTCCCGCACCGGCAGGAAATATTTCACTCCCGCCGCCAGTACCAGCACAGCTAACACGCCATACCACAAATATTTGCGCGCTTTGCTCACAGGGGCCACCTCCGCGTCCGTTATTCAATTTTATTATTCTTTACTTTTTATGCAATTCCTTCTTTTTTATGGAAAATTTTCCAATTATTTTTTCGGTCGCCGCCCACCTCGTTTATCGCTTTGTATAATTCCCTATTACAATTTTGGCCTGTCTTTTTCCGCGCCCGCACTTCGGGGCGGAGAGCTTGCAATTTCGCGGGCATTTATCGCAAAGCTTTGATTGAAGGATTTGCCGCAATGCCCTGCCGTTTACGGGCGAGACTCTTTTCTTTTTCTTTTTGCACCAAAGAAACATTATCAGCGCAATAACTAAAGCCGGCATACGGCATACCCCCTATTCATATCAGCGACGCCATTTTAGCCAATGTTGCGTCACGGATCGTATGCTCAATGGCGCAGGCCTCAGAACTAGCCAGAGTTTCGCCGATGTTCAGTACGCGCATTAAAAACCGCTTGATTATTTCGTGTTTGGCGACCAAATTTTGAGCCGTTTCTATTCCCTGCGCCGTCAAATACACGGGGCCAAATTTTATATGTTCTGCAAGTCCCATATCCGCCAACTGTGAAACCGCATTAAACGCGCTCGGTTTCGATACGGACATTCTTTCAGATATGTCGGTCAGCCGGACGGAAGCATCTGTTTTGTGCAAGAAATAAACCGCCTTTAAGTAATCCTCCAGCGAAGCGGTTATCACTTTTTTATCCTCCATAGCGCCGCCCCCTTTACATATGTCGATGGTAAAAATCGTGAAGCCCGAATCTGAAATCACGCCCCGTATCAACGCGCCAATCATCAATAACGCGTTGGAGATATTCGCTCAGACGGGCCTGTTCTTCTTCGGAGAGACAGTTGAACAGCGAGTCAAAGCCGAGTTGTTTTTCGTTCCCAATTTCTTCATTCGCGCCTTTTTCGGTCAACCGGATAATCATAGCCCGCTTGTCATTTTCTGACGGTGTGCGGGTGACATATCCTTTTTGTTCCAATTTCTTCAGCAAGTCTCCCAGTGATTGGGGGCGCATAGCCAATAAATCCGAAAGCTCCTTTTGCGTGGTTTCCGGTTTTAATTTCAGCAGCTTCAATACGCGCCCCTGCCCTCTATGCGGATTCCCCATCAGGCCAAAAATCATATGATTATGATGGTGATTTCGCATTAGCAAGCAATGGATCTGCATAAACTGCTCTAACAGATCACTCTTTTTTTCACCCATTTCCATAACTCCTTTTAATACCAAGGCAGCTTCACAATTCGATTATAAAGCTACCTTATCATTTTGTCAAGGCAAAAATCGGTGATTTTTGCGGCTCGTCATGATATAATCGCTGACAAGAAGGTTTCGCGCCTTGCTCCGTGGGTTGACCACATACCGCGGAATAGGTGTTATGTATAAAAAGAGGCGGCGCTTATATGAAAAGATTGTACTCATACCTTAAAAACAAATATTTCCACGAAAATCTTGACCTCCGCGTCCAGTCGTTCAACCTCCTGGCCTTGGCCGGCATGGCGGCGGGCGTCGTCGTCGCGCTGAGCTGCGTATGGACGAATGCCGGCGCGGTCAACATCGTTCTTAATCTCGCGGCTTCCGTACTGGCGTTTATCCTGCTGCGCTTCACCGGGAAGTGGAAAAAGTTAAGCTACCGGGTGAGTTCTTGGATTATCGTCGCCGGGGTGTTTGTGCTTTTCTTCACCTTTATGTTTTTTACGGCGGGCGGCTACCTTAGCGGTATGCCCTGCTTTTTCGTGTTCGCCCTTATTTTCACGGCGATTATGCTTGAAAACAGGGAAAGAATCGCCGCGCTCGTCTTTGAGTTTTTGCTGTATGTTTCCTGCTGTCTGATTGCGTATTACCGTCCCGAAACGGTCACGCCTTTCCAAACGGAATTTGATTATGTCGGCGACGTGATCGTAGGGATAATGGCAGCGGGCGTTCTGCTTCTGCTTGTTGTCCT
>JAISAH010000006.1 GCA_031266805.1 Gracilibacteraceae bacterium | reverse complement strand
CCGAATTGCTCGACGATATGCGTAAAATCCGGCTTCTTCTCACTTTGCAGCAGCAAGTACAGCGAATGATTCAGGCTGTCAATCCGCCAAAGATTTCTGGGTTTCACGCCCTCCGGCGCCGGGAAGCAAGCCTCGACCGCCGCGTGCAAAACCTGAGGCGACGCCAGCGCGCGGATCGTTTCGCGCCTCCGCCGGTTGATTTCAACCCGTGACAGATACATTTAAATCACCTCCAAGCGCAGTAAAAGGATCATGCGATGTATCGACAGGTTCGGACGCCGCGGCCGGCGCGAGTGACGCGGGCGGCGTGGCAAAGGCCTCGCGCGCCGTAGCGCGCAATCCGTAGCGCCTGTTTCGAGGATTGAACGAAAGCGGCAGATCCTGCATGACGACGCCTTCTTCCGCGTCGCGGATGATTTCCAGCGAATTCACCTGATGGCGGCGCTTGTACCAATCGCTTGCAAGCCACGGCTTGTCGCGCAATGCCTCCACGAGACCCGTCTCATGCAATCCGAGAGATACCTGTCCGCTGGGCGGGCAGGAGCGCCTGCCCAAATAAATGGGCAGCTTAGGCGCGTTCAGCGCTTCGTCGATGGTTTTCAGTAATTCCAGATCGCCGCTGAGACCGGCGAGGAATACGGCGTCCGCCAGGTAATAGCGTTCCGACACAAATGGATATGTTTTGCCTGTTGTCCAGAACTCATTTTTGTGGGCCACATGAAAATCCCGCAGCAATGTCCCGGGCTGATCGATCCGCACTCCGAATTCCAGCGCGGCGATCCGGGCGACCGCGCTCTCTTCATCCCGGCGAATCCCCATCGCGCAGGCGCATAACCCGACGACACCGGACTTTGTCGGCTCGCGCCTGGTATGGCGTCGCGTGAACTTACTGTCCGCGCCCCAGGACTGAAGCGGCGCGGCAAGCCGTATCAGCAGAGTCGTCATTGCAGCACTCCCTTAATATCCGCCCCTACATGTTCCAGCAGCGCTTCCCAATCGCATACGGCGCCGAGCGCCTCCAACCCGCTGTCCAGCGCGACGACATATGCTTTCTCCGGCTTTAACGCGAAGTTTTTATAAACATTTTGGGCATATTCGCCGAGGCGCCGAATTGAAGCGGCTGTATATCCCTCCGTAGACTTTATCGGATTTTCAAAAGCGCCAACCAAGTTTATGGGCCGCTTATCCCATATAACGGCATAAACCGCGGCGGGCGGCGTATGGTTCGCGAACGTATTTATTTTGCCGCCCGGCATTGAGAGCGCAAACGCCCTGACGAATTCCACAACCGCTTTCGCCGTCACGTCCGCGTTTTTCGTCAGTTGCCCGTACAACTCATGAACCGCAACCGTCGCGTAGCGATACAGGGTCGAAGAATTGAATTCAATCATCCCGATCATTCCCGCGCCCGCGTTGTCCTCCTTGGCGTGGTCGTCAACCGCCGTGTAATAATCAAACTCGGTTTCTACTTTATGTGTCGAAATCGCGTGGGCGACCTGAGCCGACGCGTCGGAATTCAGGGATGGATCGTCCGCGACCATCCGCCCAAACAAAGCGATATCGACCGCGTTGTCCTGCCCCAATATCGCCTGAGCCGCACTTTTGAGTTCCGCTTCCGCCCTTTTTTTTTCCTTGTCTTTGAGCGCGTCTATCGCGCCAAAATCCGTATTCACCGCTAAGTTTGCCAGATTTTTCGCCTGCTGTGCCCCAACAAAGAAAAGGGCTTTTGCCTCCCCTTTGGCTGTACTTATCTTTGCCGCGTTGATGACCCTCTCGGCCAGTGAGCTGGCTTCCGCATCCTCCTTATTGGGGTCAAGCGATTGAATTTCTGCCGCCACATACTCAACGATTTTTTTCGTGCGCACGCCCAAATCGCGCCGGTCGAAATGATCCTTGAACATTTCCCTCATCGCGTGCTTCCACGATTGGCTGGATACCCTAGCCCGGCGAACGCCGCCATAGACGGCGGTTTTGGGACTGCCCGTGTCGTCGCGGTTGACGCAGCTCGGCGGGACGCTTTGCACCACATGCAAATCAATGTATAGATTATTCATTCGGATTGCCCTCCTCGGAATTTTCATTTTCATCTGACGAATCTTTAGCATAAGCGTAAAAGTCACGCCCCCAGCCCATGCGCACGCGATTGCTCACTTCCGAACTCAGCTGACAGAGATACAATTCTTCCGCGAATCGGGGATAGTCAAAGCCGGAAGAACCCTTCGCGGCCCGTATGAGTTTTATCAGACCCCTGGCATGGTTCGACAATTCCGTAAATTCTATCGCTGTCGCCAGCGCGTTAAACCGCCGGCGAACTCCCGCTTCATTGGCCAAATCCGGAGCGACGGCACTTCTGATCGCCTTGCCGAATCCAATGCCCGCTTCGCTAACGCTTTCGCTTCTGCCTTGCTGATGAATTCCGAACAGCGTCAGGGCGGTATGCACGGCAAGCTCGGCTCTCTCACGATCCCTCCCGGTTAATTCATCCGGGAGCGCGCCGACGGTGACTTCCCAAATATCCGCGTTCTCCCCGGGCGGCGCGCCTGCCGCCCGGCGAAGCCGCGCAAGCATCGCCGTTCCCCACGCCGTGAACTCCCCCTCTCTTTTCCCCGATCCCGGCATCGTCAACCGCATGATCATGCGGTTAACCGAGTTTCGAACCGTCTCCGCGTTACTACTCATTTTGCCGTCTCACCTCCAAAAATCTTTCTTAAAGCCCCCTTGAATTTCATCTCCGCTATGGCCGAGGTCATATAAACCGTCTTTTTGTTGTCTTTCAACTCCCTTCCAATAAACGCGGCATCCCCGGCGTCGGCTATTAATTCTTCGCCGATTCCGGCGATGATGTGTTTAGCGCTCGTTTTCCACTGATTGCCGGTTTCCAGCACCGGACTGCTGTCGGGGGCGATCCCGGCGAGCCACTTCCTGAACGGTTCATCCAGTGAAAAATACGCCAGTTCCTTCGAACGTTCTCTGGAGCTTGTTCCGGCGCCGCCCGCCGCCCTGTCCAAATCCGACGCGAGCCATCCCAACGCGCCGACCGCTTTTTCGGTATCATTCAACCACCCGATTATATTTTCGGCCCAATCCCGGCCCAGCTCCGCCAGCAATTTCGCGTTCAGCGCGATGGAGTCGGAAATCATCTCCGTAACGACGCCCTGCATCGCCCCGTACTCATACCCGACGGCGTTGATGTTGATCGTATCGCTGAGTTTAAGCTCCGACGAAAGCCAGTCCAACACCCCGGGCCGTCTTATTTTATTTTCCTCATTATTGGCTTGCGGAAGTAACGCGCCGAGGTCGCGCCACATGCTCCTGCTCGCCGAATGTGTATTCGGGATATACCCTTGACCTCTCTGGGAACTGTCATGCCAGCCGCTCATCTGCTCAAGAAACATGTTTTCTTTATCGAACACATCCCCATAGGAGGAAATAACACCGGTGACTCTATCTCCCTCGCAAAACAGCCGGGCGCGGCGCGACTGCCAGGTCAAAAGCTCCACATAGCTTCTCGGCGTCACATCTTTTTTTGCCGCCGTTTTCGGCTCTGTTTCCCATACCGGAAGTCCGAAGGCGATCAACTCGCCGGAACCGTTCGCGAACATCAGGTTCAGCATAAGCGTTTCAAAGAGATGGGCGCCCACCGGATATACGACGCCCAGCTTCCCGCACCAACCCGCTCCGCCACCATCCTTCGTCCCGCCCACTACCGCGTTCTTCTTCCCCGCGTAGTCCCAAGCCTGCAAGTGTACCAACCATCGCGCCGCCTGAGCAAATGTCAAACTCTGCGCCGTATCGCCCCTTAATTCCGTAAAAAAAACATTTTCCTCCCGACTCGGCACGTATGCTATCATTTTAGTGACGGGTTGAGTCTTTCCGTCTGAGGTTTTGATCCCCGCTGCCTGAAAGAACGGCGCACTCGGGTGAAACAGCCAAAAACGGTCGCGGTACGTCTCCAAATATTGATCCACTAATTCAGCGGGGAAACCGCCCCTGCTCCACAGTACCTTCCATCGGCGCAGGGCGTCGTTGTAATCTTTGATTTCGACGAATTCGCCGTCCGGGTCAGCCTGCGTAAACGTCCTGTACAACACCGCGAGCAATACCCGCAATACCGCCGCGTCCTGCGTGGGAAGCTCTCCCGCCAGCGCGTGATACTCATGCGCGTGACGAAAGACGTTTTTCAGCGTCACCTCCTCCACTTTCGCGCCGTGACGAACCAAAATCCATGGTTCGTCCAGTAAATTAAATTTCGTCTCCGTCATCATCAGCCCTCCTTTTTCGCGGTAAACCCGATATTTTTGTCGTATTTCACCGTCCTCTCACAAAGCGTCGCCTCTAAATTTTCATCCAGCGCCAGAAACAGCTCTCCGTTGAGCCAGGGATTCTCCCGCCACGCCTTTTGCAATACCGCTCCTTTTTTTTCTAATTCTTCGATCGTCTTCGCTTCCGTCCAAACCTTGGAGAACATACGCGGCAGCCTGATCTTGCAGCCCGCCAGCGTGAACGCCGTGCCCGCGGCCGGCGCGGAATCCGTCGGAATGACCCGTCCCCCGTCGATCCAGGGCAGCAGTCTGTATTTCCCGCCGACAAACCGGAGCAGAATGACCTCAATGGAGTTCTCGCCGTCACGCACCGTCGCCTCGCCGGTTTTGTCCGACGAATCACTATCCAGGGCGCCGGTCAAATCGTTCCTGCCCTTGGTCGGCTCGCGCAGTTGAAAAGCCCCGGCGCGAGATTCTTTGGTCGCAATACGTTCCTCGTGTTCCTTTCGCGCGAATTCATAATCCGCGCGCTCGCCGTCCGGAACCTCGGCGCCGTCGCCATAGGCCGCTCCGACCAATTGCGCGATGTTCTCCGGCAGATACAGCCGGTCCGGGAGCAAATACTTCGTCGTCATCAGCATGTACTCGCCGTATATCGCGGCCGACCCGCCGTCAAACTCGTCACAGCCCATCACATAGGCCGTCGGCGCCGCCAGCCTCGCCGGGCGCGCGGCCCGCTTATGCCTGTGAAGCCGGCCGATCCGCTGAATCAGCAGATCAATCGGGCAAATTTCGGTAAACAGCACGTCAAAATCTATGTCCAGGGATTGCTCAATGACCTGGGTCCCCACGACGATCAGCTTACCCGGGCGCTCTGTCTTCGCGGCGCCGGGCGGCCCGAGCGCGGCCAGCAGCTCGGCTTCTTTCTCCGTCCGATCCAAACTGATGAAAGCGGAATGTAAGAGCCGCACGCACTCGCCGCCAAAAACCGCGGACAACTCGGCCGCCATATTCTGCGCCTTCGCCACCGTATTCACGACGATGCCGGCGCAGCCGCCGTCCGCCAGCAATTCCTGAAGCTTCTCGCATACCTCGGCGGCCGTGCTTCCGAATCGCTCAATATCCACTTTGACTGCGCGCTTCGGGTCGGCAGCCGGATAAAGCTGTTCCACGTCACCGCCGTCGGTGTAGGTAATCAGGGGATACGCCTCGGTCTTAGCCCAGTTCGGCGGAATCAAAGCGGTTAATTTCGATTTAAATCCATCGCCCGTATATACTTTTTCAGAAAACTCTCTGCCCGCATAGCTTTCAATGAGCTTCTGGCGCGTTACGGGGGGAAGCGTCGCCGACAGCACGACGACGGGGACGCCGTATTCACCGAGCCAGCGCAGCGCCATGTACAGGTAGCTGTCCATGTAAGCGTCGAAGGCATGAACCTCGTCAATGATCGCCACCTTGTTCGCAAAACCCAAATGCCTCAGCGCGACATGTTTCTGCTTTAACGCGCACATCAAAAGCTGGTCGATGGTCCCCACGGCAAAATCGGCCAGCAGCCCTTTCTTGCGCCCGGTGGTCCAATCGTTCACATAAACGCTTCCGGCCGATTTGCCCTTCGTTTTGTCGTCCGATTCATCGTCCGCGCTGACATTATACCGCCGAAGCTCCGCATAACTCGTATTGTACGCGGATTTGCCGTGAGCCAAAAAGAAGGAATGCGGGTTTTCAGAATCGCTGACTTTGCCAACCCACTCAATGAAGCGCAAAAATATGCCGTCCGCGGTGGCCTGAGTCGGCAAACCGAAATAAACGCCGCTGCGCTCGGTCTTGCTCGCCATGATCTCGGCGCCGGCAAGGGCGGCCTCCGTCTTGCCCGATCCCATCGGCGCCTCAATGATCATGATCCCCGGCGGCGCAGACGCCGTCAACGCGTCGATTACCATGCTTTGAACGGCGCTGGCGTCAAAGCCGAACCGAAATTTAAAATCATAAGGTGTTTCGTCAAAATCCACATCGACAATATCCCAGCGTTCCGGGAGCTTCACATCGCCCTCGCCTGACGCGATCCAGTCCGCCATGATAACGGCCCCCGTATAAATCATTTGCTGCGCCGCGGAGAGCCTCACCCGCTTGAGCGCGGCTTCATCTATCCCAGAAAGCTCCAGCGCGTAACAATACAACCTGTGCTGAGCCGCCCGCCACTCCTCCGAGTCAAAACCCAGCAGCTGCGCGTGGGTGTTACGCGCAGCGCTGTTGGCGGCCGCTGTTGACGGCGGCTTTCCGTGATGCCCGCCCAGCACGACGGCGACGCTTCGGTCAATTCCATGTTTTTCCAGTATAGCCTGGGACGCCGTCGCGTGTTTCACCCTGCGCCAATCCTTCCCAGTGATCGGGGCCGCCGGAAATCCCGCGTCGGACACCCGCGAACGCAAGTCCTCGCCAATACCCGGCTGAAACTGAAACATCGGCGTCGCCTTGCCCAAATCGTGAGCCGCCGCCAAGAATACAAACAACTTTTCGGCCGTATCCTGATTTGCGCTCCGTTCCAAAATATCCCGGGGTCCGCCCGAAAGCCACACGTCCAGCAATGTTTCCGCCGCGGCCGCCGCAGCCGCCATATGGGCGTACAAAGGAATCCACGGTTTGCCGCCATGTTCGGTTTTTGCCCATAGGCTTTTAGCGGGGTTCCACTCTTTGGCAATTTGCTTCGCTTCTTCCAACCGGCCGAGCAGCGACGGCTTTTTCCCATTTTCTTTTGTCAGCATCTTTTAAACCTCACACTCTCACAAGCACGTTTTCGTCCACAAACAGATTCCGGTGTTTGAATTCGGCAGGAGATTTGTACATGAACAGCAGCCGCAGATTGCCTTTCGCGCGGCATCCGAAAT
>JAISAH010000117.1 GCA_031266805.1 Gracilibacteraceae bacterium | reverse complement strand
ATGTACGACCGGCTTCACGACACGGGCGAGAGGCTGAAAAAGGTTGAGCGCAGACTGAAAACGCTCGACGAGCATATCCGGCAAAGCGAAAACTTCAAAAATGGCCGCAGACAAAAGGCGCATTACGAAAAGCTGTACGCCGAGTACAAAACCGCCCGGAAATCAACAGGATTTTTCGCGGAACGCAAGGCGAAGAAGGCGCTTTACGCGGCGCGGGATTACTACGAATCGAACCGTACCGAAATCGTACTTTACGATGCCGCAGAGCGGTATCTGCGCGATGCGTTGCAAGGGCATTTCGACGTGAAGAAACTGCCTCCGATGACGAAGTGGAAAGAGGAACGCGCCGCCAAAACCACCGAGCGAAAGTCGCTTCACGCTGACTACTACCGCTTGCGCGACGAGGTAAAAAACGCCGAAGCCATCAAGCGAAACGTGGAGCAACTTACCCGTGCGGACGAACCGAGGCGGGAACGTATATGACATCCATGATTTGGTATACCAAGCGCTGATAAATTCAGATTTAGCGAAGCGCATCGGGTTCAAAAAACTGTTCGTGGACATTATGCTGCTGGGCGATAAATTGAGTTACAGCAAAATCACAGAGGATTACGCAGCGGAACTCGGCGATCTTAACCGCTTTGGTCTATTGGAGAATGCGGCGGCGTTTCATCGGGTGATGGAGGCAAACGACAGGCATCTGATCGTAAACCCTTATCGGACATTTGCGGACAAACTTATACAAAAGGTGCAAGGATTGGCGCCGTTCACGGAAGAGACGCAGCTGGTGGCCGAGTGCCGGGCGCACCTGACGGCCTACGATGATTATATACTCGGGCTTCGCATAAATCAGGCCTTATACGAAGAACAAGAAAAGAAATTTGAGAAAAGAATGGCGGAATTGCAAGCCGCTTACGACGACAAAGTAAAGAAACTGCTTGCCGCCGCTGACCGAGCTGGATTACTGGCCGCCTATACAGCAGAATTAAACCGTCCGACGCTCGTTGTTGAATCTGGCCCGATGCTCATTGAAGCGGCCGCTGGCGAGGGAGAGGAATGAACGTGAAACAATTCCGCGTTCCACCCAAAATATGCTGAAAATTTAAGCAAACATTCACACAAAAAAAGTGCAGAGGGGCCTTGCATTATCTCTCAAGCCAAGTTAACATCACACAAACCGCGGGGGCGGTGAAATTTGCGGAAAGGGGTGATATAAGTCGTGGAGATCAGGTTTAATATGGCAAAAGAGAGACGGAGGGCTCTGGTCAGGGCGGTCAGCGAGATTACGGGAGAGAATGCCCTCTATCAGGGCGCGCCGTCGCTCGCGTTTAAGGTTGGCGGGTATACCATTGACCGTCACGGGACGCTGTCCGGCGAGGCGGCGGAGGCGTTGCTCGGCGCCCTCGCGGCGCGCGGGTTCGTTTGCGATGTCAATCATGAAGGCGAGGTGGTCGCGGTTGGCGGGACTGAGGAAGGCGCTGAAATAATGGAAAATAGATTCGGCGCGGCGGCCGCGCTTGCAGAGATTGAGGAAGGCGCCGAAATAATGGAAAATGGATTCGGCGCGGCGGTCGTTATTGACAATACGGGCGTATTTGCCGCCGCAGCAGGCACGGGGTCGTGGCAATTTCGCGCCTTGGCCGCGTCACGGAAGCGTAAAGGCAGGCGGCAAACGGAAGTTTATTTAGAGGTAGAATTTGGTAACGAGGAGGATTTTTGAAATGGCGGTTTTTGATGATAAAATCGGGGCCCTCATAAATGAAGTTGAGGAGCAAAAGGAAGGAAACCAGCATAAAAGCAACGGGGATATCCTTGGCGAGCTCTCGGCGGCTCACCAGACCGCGGCGGTACTCGGAAACTTGAGCGACCAAGTCGAAGAAGGCGGCCTTGAGCAAAGGATAATCGACAAAACGGAGGCGCGTGAGTCCGCGCTCACTCGCCCGGATGAAAAGGACGGCGCCGCCCCTTTGCATCCCCTGCGCGTCTACATCGGAAATGTCCACGACCGGATCAGCGGCTTCACGATACCGCTTCCTACGACGATGGAGGCTCTGCTGCCGTTTTTTGCGGACGCCGACATCACGGGGTGGCAGGATATGGAGATTTTAGAGGTCATGTCGGATATAGACGGTTTGGGGGACTTAAGCGAAAGCGTCAAAAGAACCATGTCGCGGGATACGGTGGACGAGTTGAATTATCTCGCCGCGAGACTTCGGACTTTACAAGATGGAATCGGGTATGATGAAATGTTCGCCGCCGTCGTCGAAGCGAAGCGGTATGACGGCAGCGTCACGGGACTAATCAACCTCACGTTTGCTGAAAACCTGAACCGCTTCGACCTTCTGCCGGCGTTCAGCAATGAGCAGTACGGAGATTTTCTTGTCAATTTCGCCGGCGACGAGAGCGCGGACGCTTTCAAGCGGCTTGATGATTCGGGGCAGCCCGGAGACAAGGAGCTTGCGAGATATATTGAAAAGCTGGAGAAATACGTTGACCGGGCCGCTTACGGGCGCGACGCGATCAAAGCGGAAAACGGCGTACTGACGGAAAAAGGGCTGCTGATGGGCGGAGACGGTTTGCAGGAAATGTATCACGGGCCGCGGGATATCCCCGCCGAGTACCGCGTATTCACCGAACCGGGCGAGGCCGGTAAACAGACGCTAAAGATCAGTGGCGTCGATATTGCCGCGACGGTCATAAAACTGCACGCGGTCTGCGGCGACAATATGGGCCAGGCGGCGGAGAACCTGAAAACGCTCATGAGCGGACAAAGCAGGAACTACCTGCTGCTGATCGAGGGCGGCAACGTCTGCCTTTCTCCGGCGCTAGAAGCCTATAAGAGCGGCGCGGAAACGTCCGCGTTTGTTTCATCATCGGCGGGAAGCCCGGATTTTATGGCTTTCGCTGTCCGCGTTAATAAGCGCGGCGAAGACGGCGTCACAGGCGATTTGGTCGAGTTAAACGGGAAAGCCCTGTGCGCGAACGTCTCACATCACACCGTCGCGCCCGAAAGGATCGACGCGGTGCTTTTGGGCGGTCAGGCGAAATCCTACGACTTATGGTCCTGGATAAATTTACCGCAGTCCGCGCGCGGTGATATAAGGAGTTACGCCTCGCGTTTCCCCGACAGCGGCCTGACGGAAGCCGCTGGATGCTACGCTTCATTCATGGACGCGAATGAGACGGTCAGCGAGGCGGCCTGTATGGATACCTTTTTGGCGAACGCGAATACGGCGTTTATGGACGCTGCCGAGAACCGGCGTCCCGGCATGATCCGCGTCGCAAAGGACGCGGCGCTGGAAATGCTTGCCCGCGGCGACGGTGAAGTTTACCGCCTTATCCCTGACGGAGTGAATAAACTCGTGCCCATTGTGGCCGCGCGTCTGGCGCGTTATACCGGACGCTGCGAGTTTGCTGTCAAGCGAGAAGATTTGACGGGGCTGGATAAATGGGCGGAACGCGCGGTCAATAAGCTGACCCGTCAAAACGAACGCGGCGAGCGCGACAAAAGCATATACCAGCGAGAAGCATTATAAGCAGCGGCAAAATATGGCTGAGATGCCTATTGTTGGCAGGAACGCGGGAAAAGAAACAATCGGTGAAATTTGCGGAAAGGCGGTGCAAATCATGGAGATCAGGTTTAATTTGGCAAAAGAGGCGCGGAGGGCCCTGATCAAGGCGGTCAGCGAGATCATGGGAGAAGACGCCCTCTATCAGGGCGCGCCGTCATTCGCGTTTAAGGTCGGCGGCTATACCGTTGACCGCTATGGAACGCTGTCCGGCGACGATCTGCCTGAGGCGCTGCTCGGCGCCCTCGCAGCGCGCGGGTTCGTTTGTGGGGAGTACGGCGGCGACGTCAATCATGAAAGCGAGGGGGCCGCGCCCTCTGGGCCTGAGGAAGCCGCTGAGGTAATGGAAAATGGGTCCGGCGCGGCGGCCGTTATTGACAATGCGGGCGTGACTGCCACCGCAAGTGGCGAGGGCAGGCTGTCGATCGACAGACCGGTGCAGGACGTCACCCCGGACGCCGTCCATAACCTTGAGCGGCTGGTTGCGGCAAAGGCCTGGGTTTTTAAGAAAATGACCGGCACGGAGGAACTTCCCATTGAGCGTCTGGAGGGCAGGCTTAGCTTCCCGTGGTTCGCTCCGGATTCGTCGGTCGCGGAGATCGGCGCCTACTCCTGCCTGATTACCCGGCTTTGCGAGACGGCGAAGGCGAAAAAGCGCGTCGCCGCGACGGAGCGCCCGCCGGGGCCGGGCGACAACGAGAAGTTCAAGGCGCGTTGCGCGCTCTTAGCGCTGGGATTCATCGGCGCGGAGTACGCCGAGGCTCGGAAAATCCTGCTCGCGCCCTTTAGCGGCAGCGGCTCTCATAAGAGTGGCTCCGGCCGGAAAAACGGAGTTCCTCTGAGGTGATTGGGAGATTGAAAACGATGCAGAAAAGCGCGGGGCTTATGATCCCGCGCTTTTCCGTTCCCGGCAAAAAGCGAAGTACTTTAGAAGGATTCATATGGCAAATTACAAACTTGATTTCACGAGGAGGAATAACAAATGAGCGATTATTATCAATCCGGCTATGATATGTGTTATCGTGAAACGTTGGACAGAGCGCGCGGGGCGGAACTTCCCGAGCCAAGTGAGTCCGAGCAGAACTTTGCCGCGTGGATGGCGGTGACCGAGAGCAGCCGCTGCCGCTGGACGGAGGATGAGATTTATCGCCTGAATGGGCGCGGGGCGATGTATTACACGGGCGGCGAAGACGGCGTCTATATGCGCATCCACAAGGACGGCGCGCTGGAGGCCGGTTATTACGAGGGGGCGATCCCGCACATCGGCGAGGCTATGTTCACGCCTGTCGTGAATAAGCAGTTCGGCGGCTTTAGCGAAGCTTACAAAGCGGCGATGGAAGCCGGAGGCAAGCGGTTCATGGCCGATATGTTCAGCGGGGCGGAGCCGCAGCCGCTGATAAAGATAACCGGCGAGCCGGAAGAAAGACCGTCCGTGCTGAAACAGATCCGCGCCGCCCAAAAGGAGCCCAAACCGCCGCGCGCGGAAAAATCGCCCAAGCAGCGCAAACGCAAAGGCGGTATCGAACACTGATTTTATACGAGGAGGCAGCTATTTATGGATACAAGCACAAACGCTTTCGGCGTGTTTTCACCGCCCGGTTCAAAAACGCATCCGCAGTTCATCCGCTTTATCGACAGCGGATACAGGGAGCTTTTCAAAATCCCGGACGGCGCCAATGTCAAAATTGTCTACCCGCCCGGCGACGGCCGGGACGCCAAAGTCCGCGAGTGTAAATATATAGACGATCATCATCTCAGGGTCGGCTCCGAGACCTATCATATCTGCGAGTTTGCCGAACGGATGGAGCGGATCGGCGCGAAATGCGAGCCGGAGGAACAGCTTCAAAGCGCGGAGATCCTGCCCTTTTCGCCGGGCGAGGAGAAATACCTGACCTATAACCGCGAGGAGAATAACACTTGCGCCGGGCATATTGCCGGCGATTTCGGTGAGAGCGGAGACCGCTTCTACAGCGGCTGGAATAACCACATTACCAAAAGCGAGAGGGATTGGACAAACACCACGCCTGAGTTCAGGGCGGAGGTTTACAGCGCGGTGTACGCGCTCCGGCAAGAGCTACTCAAAGACTGCGACGCGATGATTGCGTTTTGCAAAAGCAATCCGGAAGCGAAACTGCAAGCGGGCGACAATTACGAAATCTACGGCTTCAAGCTGGAAACAAGCGGCAGACGGTATTTTATAAACTGTTTTCTTGGGGAATACCTCAAAGACGCGCGGTTTATCATCTACGCCTACGAGAAAGCTGCGCCCGCGCTTGAACTGCTGCCGGGTTCGGCCGGCGAGGGCGCGAATTTCTATCGGCCTGACACGGGCAATCCCTTGTTTATTGGGAATATGCGCGGCGATTTTGGTAAGAGCGGCGACGAGTTTTGGCATAATTGGTTTGACGGCGGGAACGGAGAAAAGACAGCGGATTTCAAAGCGGAATTTCAAGCCGTTGTGGGATTCCTGCGCGAAAACGCTTTGAAAGATTTGCAGTCGTCGCAGCGCTTCTGCCGTCAGCACCCGGAGGCGCAGTTAATCGGCGACGCTGCTCGTTACGGGTTCAAGCTCGAAACAGCGGCCCGTCAATATTTCGTCCGCTGCAGCACGCTCCCAGGCGATTATTTTTATATTTACGCCTTTGATAAAGCATCTCGCGCGCTTGACCGGCATCGGCCCGCCGAAAAGCCGTCTGTTCTGAAACAAATCCGCGAGGCGCGACAGGCGCCGCCAAAGCCGCGTAAAGCGAAAACTCCGAGTAAACGCAGGAGCGAGGAGGCGGAATTATGACGGGTACAGCAAACGGCGCGCCTTTCAAGAAGAGGCGCGTTTTTCTTTTGGGCTTTTTCGGCGAGGGGGCGGGTACATGAGGATCGCACGGGTGTTCCCGCGCCGGACGAAAGCGACGCCGGACGACGCGCTGGCCTTTACCTCGCCGCCGCCGAAGGATTTGCCGGATATCCGCGAGGTCCATATCTCCGTAGCGTTCACCTATGATCTGCCAAAGGCCGAGAAACTGGCCGAGGCGTGGGCGCGGGCGGGGTTTCCCGTGAAGCTGGGCGGCCCCGCGACCGGTCAGCCGGGCGGTGATTTCGTGCCGGGACTGTATCTCAAACAGGGCTATGTGATCACTTCACGCGGATGCCCGCGGCGGTGCTGGTTCTGCTCAGTGCCCGCCCGCGAAGGCGGCAAGCTGCGGGAGCTTCCCATCGAAAATGGTCACAATGTCCTTGACGACAACCTTTTAGCCTGCTCCGAGCGGCATATTCGGGACGTGTTCGCCATGCTGAAACGGCAGGAGCAGCGTCCTGTTTTCACAGGCGGGCTGGAGGCGGCGCTCCTGCGCCCGTGGCATGTTGAGCTTCTGCGGGAGGTCAGGGCGGCAAGGATGTATTTCGCCTACGACGAGCCGTCCGACTATGAGCCGCTGGTTCAGGCCGGGCGGCTCCTGCGGGACGGCGGGATCACAAAAGCGTCCCACAGGGCGGCCTGTTATGTGCTGATAGGCTACTGTGGTGATACGATGGACGCTGCCGACGCGCGTATGCGCGCCGCGTGGGAGGCTGGGTTCGTTCCTTACGCCATGCTCTACCGGGACCGCGCAGGCGCGGTCAAGGCGGACTGGAGCCGTTTCCAGCGCGCTTGGGTGCGGCCGGAGATTGTACTATGCAGACTGAAACAATCTAACTAATAGTCAGAAAAAGGAGGCGAGTGAGAGGGCTATCCTCTCATAATTTATGTCAAATCTTATCATTTGCGAAAAACCGTCCGTGGCGGCTGCCATCGCCGCCGCCTTGGGCGCCAAAGAGCGCGGGGACGGCTTTTTTCATGGCGGCGGCCGTGTCGTCTCGTGGTGCTATGGCCATCTTGTCGAACTCGCGGCGCCCGCCGCTTACGACGAGAAATATAGGCGCTGGAATCTGGCTGATTTGCCTATACTGCCGGAAACGTGGAAATATACCGCCTCCGAAGGGAAAAAGAAACAGCTTGATATTCTGCTCTCTCTCATGGGCCGCGCCGACGTGGAGGATGTGGTCAATGCCTGTGACGCGGGACGCGAGGGCGAACTCATATTTTCTCTCGTCTACGATTTCTGCGGCTGCCAAAAACCAGTTCAGCGTCTGTGGATACAGAGCCTTGAGGACGCGGCGATCTGGGAGGGTTTTGAAAAACTGCGCCCCGGCGCGGACTACGAAAATCTCCGCCGCGCCGCGCTCTGCCGCGCGCAAGCCGACTACGCGGTGGGCATAAACGCCACGCGGCTTTTCTCCTGCTTGTACGGTAAAACCTTGCCCGTTGGGCGCGTCCAGTCCCCGACGCTGGCGATGCTGACGGAGCGCGAGGCCGCTATTGACGCGTTCACGCCGGAGCCGTTCTACACGCCGCTCATCGACTGCGGCGCGTTTACCGCCTCCGGTGAGCGTTTGCCCGAGAGCGAGGCCGCCGAGGACGTCCGCGCCGCTTCAGGCGGACAGCCCGCTCTTGTCCTGTCGGTGGAAAAAATCCGGAAGACCGCCGCGCCGCCTAGGCTCTTTGACCTGACCGCGCTCCAGCGGGAAGCGAACGCCCTGCTTGGCTTCACGGCTCAACAAACGCTCGACTACGCCCAGGCCCTGTACGAGCGCAAATGCATCACCTATCCCCGCACTGATTCTCGGTATTTGCCAGATGAGATGGGGGGCGGGCTGGAAAAACTTGTCTGCCTGACGGCCGCGCGTCTGCCGTTTATCAAGGCGGCGCCGCTGCCTGTGAACGCGGCGGTAATTGACGGCGGCAAGGTGTCCGATCATCACGCCGTCATTCCGACCGTCCTTGCCGGCGCGGCGCGGGAAACTTTGCCCGACGCGGAGCGCGCCGTTCTTGACATGATCATCGCCCGACTGGTCTGCGCCGTTTCCGCTCCCCATGTTTACGAGGTGGTCACGGCCGTACTGGAGTGCGGCGGACATCGCTTCAGCGCGAAAGGGAAAACCGTAATCACTGACGGCTGGAAAGCGATCGACATGGCGCTTAGGGCTTCGCTGAAAACAAAGCCTGACGAGGGCGGTGAGGAGACCGGGGAAGAAACCGGAGAAACCGCGCTGCCCGAACTCGCCGAGGGGCAGGTATTTCCGGCTGTTGCGGCGTCCGTTCGCGAGGGCAAAACCCGTCCTCCGGCGCGTTACACGGATGGCGCCCTGCTCCGCGCGATGGAGACGGCGGGCGCGGAGGAATTTGATCCGGATACGGAGCGCAAGGGGCTCGGAACCTCGGCGACGCGGGCCGGCATAATCGAAAAGCTCATCAAGTCCGGTTTTGTCCTGCGGCGGAGAAAGCTTCTGATCCCGGCTGAGTTAGGGCGAAACCTTATCGCTGCCTTGCCGGCCGATATCAAGACGCCGCTTTTGACCGCCGATTGGGAAGCGGGGCTGCTTGAGGTTCAGCGCGGAAAACTTGAGGCGGCGGACTTCATGGCCGGTATCGCGGCGCTTACCCGGAAACTTGTGGCGACCTGCGCCGCGCCGATTCCGGCGCTGACGCCTCTGTTCGCTCCGCCGAAAGGCGTAATCGGCAAATGCCCTCGCTGCGGCGCAGATGTGGTCGAGAGATCCAAGGGCTTTTTCTGTTCCAGCCAGGCGTGTAGATTCGCGCTCTGGAAAGACAGCCGCTTTTGGGCGGCCAAAGGCAAAACGCTGGATCAAAAGACCGCCGCCGCGCTTCTGGGGAGGAGGAGACGCGTTTTCTTTTCGGACCTCAAAAGCGAAAAGACCGGGAAGACCTATGCCGCCGCCATTCTGCTGGAAGACGACGGAGAAAAGACGAATTTCAAACTGGATTTTGAGCAAGGGAGGAAAACCGCGTGAAAAAAGTACCGTCAAAAGCGGTCGTAGAGCAGCTTCGCAAACAATATCCCGCGGGAACCCGCGTCGAACTTATCTCAATGGACGATCCCTATGCCAACCTGAAACCCGGCGACAGAGGCAGCATCGATTTTTTTGACGATACCGGTACCGCGTTTGTAACTTGGGATAACGGTTTAAGTCTCGGGTTGGTCTACGGCGCCGACCATTTCAAGGCGACTGCGGAAGGGCCGAGTTATGAAAGCGGCGCGCATTTCTGGCGCAGCGCGGCAATTAGTTACGGGCGGGACGAGGCGCTCGTTATAGGCGGGAATTACCTCGCCACGCAGCTAAAACTGGAGACGTCTGCGGGAGAGAAGCAATTCTGCCGTGAGCTTTTCGCCGCGATGTATGAGGATTCGGCGCGGATAGCAGATCCGGCGAAGATCGTCTATCCGTATACGGTCAGCCAGGCAAAGGGTAGGCTGGAAAATAGCTGTTACGCCGAAAGCGCCCGGTATAACGCTGAGTGCGCCGCCGCTATTGACGCGGCGATTAAAAGTTCCTGCTATAAGAGCGACCATTATCACCTTGATATCGCCGCGATGGCCGCCATCCACGCCCACGGTTTTGAGCGCGTGAACGCCGTACTTGCCCATCAGATCCGGCAGGCAAAGAGCGACGGGCGGTATTCCGGCGCGAATAAGGCTTGGGCGCTGCTGCCGGGTTTCGATTATCCGGAGACGGCGCTTAATGGCGCCTATCTGCGTTCTCATGCCGTGCTGATCAATGATTTTACGGACTATGCCCGCAAGCTGTATTCCGGCCTCGGCGCGGAGCGGTTCGCTCTGCCGGGATGCGAGGAGTGCGGCACGGCGGTACAGGGGTACGAAATCACGCGATCAATATGGTTTGACGACCGGCGCGGTTTTGCTATCGGGCACAGCCCCATCGCTCCCGCTCCGCACGTCTGCTGGCAGTTTACCACGGAGAACGGGAAACGCGAATTCTATTGGGGAACCTATGGCGGAGAGAAAGAGGCGGCGGATAATTACCGCGTCCGGATCATCGCCCATATGAATGACGGTGATGTGAAAGAAATCCCGCCGCCGCTCGCCGCCGCGAAAATGACCTCGGAACAGAGTTATGACATGGCTCCAGAATCTAGGGCCGTAGTTGGGAGAGAAGAACGCCTGTCCACTCTGGCGCAAATACGCGCCGCCAAAGCCGCGCCCAAACCGCCGCGCAAGGCGAAGGAGACGGATCCGCATAAACACAAGAACGGCGCTGAACTTTAAGCGAGAGGGGGCAATATGGCTGACGAAAAAACCGCGCGCTATGACGGCGGCGCGAGTTTCTGGCGCAGCGCGGTAGAGAGGCATGGGCGGGATGAGGCGCCCCGCGTCTGCGGGCTATTTGGAAGCGCAGCTAAAGATGGAACTATCCGCGGAAGAAAGGCAATTCTGCCGGGAGCTTTTCGCCGCGATGTATGAGGATTCGGCGCGGATAACCGATCCCGCGAAAATCGTCTATCCGTATACGTTCGCGCAGGTAAAGGACGGGAGCAAAAAGAGCTATTACAACGAAAGCTATGAGCGCAATGTCGAGTGCGCTCAGGCAATCAGCGCGGTAATAAACGATTCGTGTTACAAACCTAATCACTACAACTTTGAGCTTGCCGCGATTCTCGCCGTCCACGCCTACGGCTTCGAGCGCGTGAACGCCGTGCTGGCTTACGAACTCCGGCGAGCGCAAAATGACGGGCGGTATTCCGAGACGAACAAGAAGTGGGCGCTGCGTCCGGATTTCGATTATCCGGAGGCGGCGCTTAACGGCGCCTATTCGCGTACCCATGCCTTGCTGCTCAATAATTTCACCGATTATGCCCATAAGCTGTATGCTGATCTCGGCGCGGAACGCTTCGCTCTGCCGGGACGCGAGGAGAGCGGCGTGATGGTGCAGGGGTATGAACTAACGCGGTCAATATGGTTTGACGACCAGCGCGGTTTCGTCACCGGGCACAGCCATGCCGCTCCCGGCAAGTATGTCTGCTGGCAGTTTAGAACAGAACAAGGGAAACGCTGGTTTTCTCAGGGAGTTTTTGGCGGAGAGAAAGAGGCGGCGGATAGTTACCGCGTCAGGATCATCGCCCACCTGAATGGCGGTGATGTGAAAGAAATCCCGAATCAGGAACACATCATCGCCTTAGAATCTCAGACCGCCGAAAAAAAGGGGCCTATGGAGGCGGAGCGATCGCTTCCCTCGGCGGCCGGGGCGGATGGGCACCAGTCCACTCTGGCGCAAATACGCGCCGCGAAAACTGCGCCTAAGCCGCCGCGCAAAGAGAAAAGACCAAAGGGTTCCATTCGGAAAGGAGAGACCGAATTATGACACTGACCATTGAGGAGAAAAATCTGATCGCCCTCTGCCGTTGCAGATCCCGAGCCGAGACCGCCCTCATGCTGCGCGAGGTTCTCCCGGACATCACAGCGCCGGAAGAGCGAACCGCCGCCCTGGGCGCGATCCGCAAGCTGGAGGCAATGAGCGGCGCTGAGTTCAGCGCCTTGCTGGAATGGGAGACAGGCTATGCCGGATGATCCCGCTAAAGATAAGGATAGTAAACCGAATCGCTCGCGTCCTGTCCATTACCATATTTGGGCCAGCGAAGAAGAAGCCGAGCTGATCCGCCGACGCATGGCTTTGGCCGGCGCCGGCAACTTCAGCGCTTTTGCCCGGAAAATGCTGATCGACGGATACCATATCACCCTCGACCTCTCCAATGTACACGAGATGGTGCGTCTCCTGAAAAACGCCACTGGCAATATTAATCAGATCGCCAGGCGCGTCAATGAGACGCATAATATCTATGCGGCCGACGTGGAGGAATTGCGCCGGCAATATTATTCGCTGTGGGAATCCGTTAATAAAATCCTGACCTCGCTGGCGAAGATCAAGTGATACCGCTGGCGGCGGCCGCCAATTGCCAATGAAAATACTTTAAAAATAGCCGCGATAGGCCTTGTAATCCCCTTGAAACAGAGTTAACATGTAACGGGAAGAAGTCCGGAACGCTTGGTTCTGAAAGGTTTGGTGGCATTATGCGGTTCGTCCTGAAATTGATCGCGGCTCCACTGGCGCTGGCGCTGACCGTCCTGACAGCCTTTTTCTCGTTCGTGCTGTCGATGTCCGAGGTGTTTCTCAGTCTCGCCTCCGTTTTGGTGTTCGTCGCGGCGGCGGCTTTGCTTTTCTCCGGCGAGCGCGCCGGGGCGGCGGCATTCCTGAGCATAGCGTTTCTGGTCAGCCCTTTTGGTCTGCCGCGGCTCGCCGGCTGGCTGATCGAAAGGCTGGAAGACGCAAACAGCGCCTTGAAAGGGTTTATCTTCGGATAGGTCGGGGATGGAGCGAAGTTCATGCGGGGGCGCGGCGGTGTCCCCGCTCGGACCTGTTTTTCGTTCCTGCCGGTAGAAGATTGAGGACAACTGCGCTTTGATCTCGGCAATAAGAAGAAAGTTTACGGTCTATGATCCATGGTCACTGAGTCAGAATATTCCGGCGAAAATTATGCTTGCCATTTTGAATGCGCCGTGCTATTATGCAACTATACCGACACAAACTCGGTAATGCCAAGTGTTTCGCTGCTTTGAAAGCGAGTGGTATATTCAAGTGTTTCACCGCTTTGAGTGTGAATGGTATATTCAAGCGTTTCGCCGCTTTGAGCGCGAATGATAATGCGGGGGCGGGTGACTGCCCCCTTTCTGTTGCTTATTTACAGGGATAACAAGGAACGGTCTCCTATCCTGAATACAACAATAGACAGCCGCTATGAGATTTGCTTTAAATCATTAACTCTCCCGATTCGCCGCATATCTCCCAACTCTCCCAACTCTCCAAAGTATCCAAAGTCTCCAAAAACATCTTGGCAAACGGGAGACATAGGTGATATAATAAGAGCAGTCTACGATGAGGAGACTCTTTATGATTGAAAATCAAACCACTGAATACAAACGAGAATACAACGCAAAAGCTAAAAACACGATGCTGGCATTTCTGAACACGGATGGCGGCACGCTGTATATCGGCATCTCAGACGACGGTTCGACATTTGGGGTTGACGGCGACATCGACTTAGCGGCAAGGCAGGTGGCGGCCAGCTTCCGCGATTCCGTCACGCCCGACCCGTCCGGCTATTTCAAGGTTGAGCCGGAAGAGCGCGACGGCAAATATATTATCGTGGTCACGGTGGAACACGGTTCGTCGGTTCCCTACTGCTACGCGTCTCACGGTCTTGTTCCGCAGGGCGTATATGTCCGTGTCGGAAGCAATACCGTGATGGCTACGCGCGAGCATATACGGCAGATGATCAAAGACAACGGCACAGGGCAGTTTTTAGGGGAACTGTCCATTGAGCAAGGCTTGACCTTCGATTACGCCGCGCGAGTTTTTGCCGAAAAAGAAGTCAAATTCGGCGAAGAGCAAAAGAAATCGCTTGGGCTGATCCGCCCCGACGGGAGATACACCAACCTTGCCCTGATTCTGTCCGACCAATGCCCGTACACAACGAAAGCGGCAATTTTTGAGGGACTTAACAAGGAAAAGTTCAAAGACCGCAAAGAGTTCGCCGGCTCGCTGTTCCGGCAGATTGAGGAAGTCCACGCCTATCTCAATGTGTTCAACCGCGTCCGCAGCACTTTTGAGGGCGTGTACAGGGTAGACCATCCCGACTATCCAGACGTGGTTATCAGGGAAACCTATTTGAACGCCGCCATTCACCGCGACTACTATATTGAGGGCAGCATCCTTGTCAGTATGTTCGATGACCGCCTCGAGTTTATGTCACTCGGCGGCGTTATGCCGGGCGTGACCCACGACCTCATGCTCTCCGGCGTGTCGGTGACAAGAAATGAAAAACTGGCGCAGGTTTTCTACCGCCTGAACATTATCGAGGCGTTTGGCACGGGCATCCCGCGTATTTACGGGGCATACGAAGAAAGCGCGGCGACGCCGGAAATACCCGTGATAGACGGAGGATTCCTTATTCGCGTTCCCAATATGAATTATTACGTCCGGCACGGCGACGGAACAGGGAGAATAGTTGAAACAAATGAGCAAAGGCTGCTGACGGTTTTCGGCTCCGCGGGGTTCACCAAGGAGGATGCCGCCGATACTCTTGGCATCAGCGTGAGCGGGGCCTATAAACTGTTGCGGCGCATGGCGGAACAGGGAATGCTCTCAGCGCATAAAAGCGGGAGACAGTGGATATACGGCGCAAAGACTGCTCAAGCGGCGATTCAAACGAATGAGTTCCTTGATCGCAAAATCGTGGCGTTTACCGGAACATTTGACGGCGGTTCCCTTGCTTTGAAAGATCTTGTATATTTTTCTGGCGGCGCGCCGATTGACGGCATCCCTCCGGCGTTTGCAGATTATATTGTGGTCGGGCGGCAGGGCAAAGATTCAGGCGCGTACAAAAAAGCTAAAACAATGATTGACATCGGGGTGCTTGTGGAATTGAAAGTTTCCGAACTGCGCGATATTTGCTCCGGCAAAATGCCTGCGCCAGAACCAACTTACATGGTTGACTCAAGCACCACGGTGATTCCCGCGTCAAAAGAATCAAGGCAGGAAGCCGAAACCCAAGAGGAAGTTTTTGCGATACAACGAGCCGCCTTTGTACGCCGCTACGGGGTGCCTCAGCCTGACGGGACACGCGATAGGCAACTGCTTTAATCTGACCTCGGCAGCTTCATGGTTGGCACATCCATAACCAAGGATTGCAACCGAATGATTTCAGATAATTCAGATAAAATCGCCGTTGTGTTTCAATCTGTTTTGATGTATAATTAATACTTTTTGAAGGGGGCGGTTTCCGCGACGGACGCCCCTATTGTTTTTAAGGGTGCGCTGATTACGAAGCTGGTGCTTGCCGAGGGCGGATTTGTTTCGTTTAACCGGCATACCAACGATATTGACGCCAACTGGATTGGAGTACTGTCCGGTAAATACATTTTTCGGCGCGGCAAAGACTTGGTGGATGTCTATGCCCTTGCGCACTGCGTGCGCTTGCTGACGGATGAGATATACGGCACGCTCAGAAATAAACATCGTGAGCTTGACGCTTTTACCGAGTTCCGCACGCGCCGCCAAGATATTGAACACGCATATAATATGCTGAAAGGCATTGAGGGTAAGCCTGACTTTTCAGAAGTGTATTTATATCTGGAGCGCTTTGTTTCACCATTCGCGCGGAAAGATAAAACTCCCGCGTCTGGATTCCTGACAAATCGGAATGGGAACAGGATTTTCAAAAGTCTGTAAATCGGCCTTCCACGCTCGCGCATATCCGAGCGGCAGAACAGGAGAGAGAGCATCCGCCTGCTCCGCGCAAAAAACCAAAACATAAAACAGACCCAGAGCTGAGCTATAACATTTCCGCGTGCGCCGTCCGATACGCCAGACGGCGTAGCACCTACCTACTCATGAACGGCAAATAGCAATCCATCGGCTTGGTCCAAACTCCAAACTAGTTACAGTTCAGACCCCAGCAAAAGTACCAGTATTTAGGCTAAATCCTGCTAATCAATCAAATATGGCGGCAACACTCTTATAAATGTTTTTGTTTTGCGAGCGCAGCAAAGTCACCATGCTCAT